>CAZUMD010000032.1:2265-4159 GCA_964621735.1 uncultured Polynucleobacter sp. | reverse complement strand
CTCTCAGCACCGACAATTAATAAATAGGGTGTCGTGCCCAAAATATTCAGATCCGTCAGGCTTTTTAAGTCGTAGGGTAATTTTTTATAAATCGCTGGGTTGGCTGCATACGAGGCAGACTGCACTAATAGCGTGTAACCATCCGGCGCCGCATTGACTACTACGCCGGTGCCAACTAGGCCGCCAGCACCTGGGCGATTTTCAATAATCACGGGCTGCTTCCACAATTCAGCCAAACTTTTTGAAACCAATCGACCGGCAATGTCCGCGCCCGATCCAGGCGTTAGCGGAACAACCATCTTGACGGTCTTGGATGGGTATTTATCGGCTACTGGCTGCGCCTGGACATGGATACCGGCGCCCAATAAGGCTAAGCCAATCAGTCCAAGTTGCCATTTTTTATGTATCTGCTTGAATTGCGTCACGGTAAGTCTCCTTTTATCTTTATTCTGCTGCTATGAAATACTAAGCCAGTTTATTGAACCGAGCCCAAAAATTGCTTCAGGGCTGCATTAAATTGGGCTGGCTTTTCAATATTGGATAAATGGGCCGCATCGTCAATGATCTGCATGCTCGAATGCTGAATTAAGCGATGCAGTACCGTTGCTTGGGCGACGGTACATGCGGGGTCTTGTCTACCTAGCAAGACCATGGTCGGCGCCGTAATCTTAAGTAACATGGTTGACTGCGCCATATCCCGTACCGCGCTGGCACAGGCAATGTATCCATCCACTGGTGTATTCAAAATCATCGTACGCACCCGCTCGACTTTTGCTGGCTCGCTGGCAACAAATCCATCCAAAAACCAGCGTTTGATGGTGCCATCGACCAGGCCAGCTAAACCCTGCTGCCGTGCAATTGCAAAACGCTCCTCCCACAGCGAGCGCGGCGGCATCTCACTGGCGGTGTCACACAAACTCAGTGAAGCAACCCGATCCGGAAAATGAGCGCCAACAAACTGGCAAATCATTCCGCCCATCGATAAGCCGACCAAATGGGCTTTCTTAATCTGCAAGGCATCCATCAGGCCGACGAGATCATTCGCTAATAACTCGATACTGTACGGCCCAGGAGTTACTTCCGATTGCCCGTGCCCACGGGTGTCATAGCGCACAACGCGGTAATGGGAGGTCAAGGCCCCAATCGTGTCATCCCACATTTCTAAGCTCGACATCAAGCTATTACTCATGACTACGACCGGCGCAGTCTCGGGACCATCGATTTGATAGGCCATCGTGATGCCATTGGCATGAATCGTTTTCTTCATAACACCCTTACAGTAAACAGATTGAACGTAAACATGAATCGCAATACCTCTTTTATTTGCATTCAGCCACTAATTCTACTCAGAAGAGAAGCACTTCACATACACTAATGCCATGATTGCTGGTTTAGTTCAAATACTGTTATTTCAAGGTTTAGGCGAGCTGATTTCCAAGTTCGTCTTGACCACCCTCCCAGGGCCAGTGATTGGCCTTGCCTTACTGTTGGCGTGGTTGATGCTGCGCGGCAAGCTGGATCCATCCTTGGCTTTGGTAGCGGATGGGTTTAGTCAATACTTGGGTCTGCTATTTGTGCCCGCTGCCGTTGGGGTGGTTCTCTTTTTGCCGCAACTCAAAGAACATGCTGGGGCACTTATCAGCGCTTTAGTAGTGAGTGTTGTCCTCACGATTACCACTAGCGCACTCATCCTTAAGCTGCTGCACCGCGAGCCTAAAAACGATGCGTGAGTCTGCTTCGATCGTCGAGATCTGGGTCTACCTCTCCGGCAGTCCCTTAATCGCCCTCTTTATTACATTGGCTGCTTATCAAATTGGTCTATGGCTCTATCAGCGCAGCGCCCAAAATCCAATCGCGAATCCAGTAGCCATCGCCGTGGTCTTGGTTTCCGTTG
>CAZUMD010000032.1:0-2165 GCA_964621735.1 uncultured Polynucleobacter sp. | reverse complement strand
GCTGAGCAAATTGGTATTTCGCCGACGCTCACTGCCGTGTTTGCAGTGGTGACTGGCATTCTGGGTGCTGTATTGGCACGCTTCATACTGGATGCACTCGGCATGAAGTTATGGTGGCAGCGCGGCTTTGCCATTGGGGTTGCATCCCATGGCATTGGTGCCTCACGGGCCTTTAGTGTGAGCCCTGAAGCAGGCGCCTATGCCAGTCTAGCGATGGGGATGCACGGTATCTTAGGCGCAATCGCAATACCGTGGATTTTTCACCTGATGAATCGCTAATAACTAAATCATTACTCTAGATGCGCCTTTAAAAATGCGTGGGTACGCTGCCATGCTTCTTTTGTGGCTGCAGCGTTGTATTGCAAGGGCGGCAAATGACGCGCATCTGCTTCCGGATTGGTGAAGGCATGCTTTGCGTCATAGCGATAAAAGTCGTAAGAAACTTTCGCAGCTTTGAGATTGACTTCCAGTTGATCAACGCCAGTAATTGGGAAAAACTCATCGTGCAGAGCCCAATGGCCCTGAAGTGGTTTCTGAATTTTGCTGGCATCAATGTATTCGAGTGGAGGATAACCATACCAAACCACGCTTGCATCCAGCTCAGGCACGTGGACTGCTGACAACAGCGTTAGCGCACCACCCATGCAAAAGCCGGTGACGGCAACCTTGGGGCTACCGGTTTTCTTGAGGTACTGTACTGCCCCGCGAATATCTTGCGAGGCAACGTCGCCGAAGTTCAAGTCCCCCATCAAGTGCTCCGCTTCTTTTGCCTCTAAGGCCAGCTTACCTCGATACAAATCCGGCACTAAGGCGCGGTATCCGGCTGCAGCTAACTGATCAGCCACGGCCTTAATCTGATTATCTAAACCCCACCACTCCTGAATCACGACTACCCCAGGGCTACTGGAGCCTTGTTCTGGCTCAGCAAGATAAGCGCTAATCGATTGGCCATCAGGACGCGTGTAGTGAATATGTGAATGCATGCCGGTGTACTCCTTAGCTAAGTGAGAATAGAATGAAAACGTACACAATAAATTACCACAATCAGGCACAACCGCTATGCTTGCCTCTCCCGATCAAAGCGTATTACTCATCATCGACATGCAGTCCAAGCTCATGCCAGCGATTGAGGACCATGCGCACGTACTCAATCAATGCATTCGGCTGGCGAAAATAGCCCAGCAGCTTGGCATACCCATCATTGGGACCGAAGAAAACCCAGCAGGCCTTGGGGGAAACCACCCTGAACTAAAGGCCCTGTGCCAGAAAACCGTGACGAAGTTTCACTTTGATGGCTGCAGCGATGGACTCATCAGTCATATCCCTACCGATCGTAAGCAATTGGTACTGGTTGGCTGCGAAGCCCATGTTTGCCTAATGCAAACTGCGCTTGGGCTCCTTGAACACGGTTTTGCAGTCTCGATTGCCGTGGATGCCATCGGCTCACGCCAATCCCTCGATAAAACCATGGCCACTCTGCGCCTAAAGGAATCCGGCGCCACACTCAAGACTGTTGAAATGCTGGCATTTGAGTGGCTCAAGACCTGCAAGCACCCTGACTTTAAAAATACCTTGGCCCTAATTAAGTAAGAAAAAATCTTTCACTAAGTAATCGATATAAAAAGACCTACCGGATTTGATTCACATCAAATCACAAAGGCTTATTTTGATCAAGAATATGGGCAATGTGGGTGCTACACTGGACTAACGCCAATTGTTACTACGCCCAGAACACACAAACATCCTTAAGGAGAAAACATGAAAATATTGTTACCCGTAGACGGTTCAAAATCGGCTATCAATGCTTGCAAGTACGTTGCTAAATTATCAGCGGATCTGAAAAGCAAGTGCACTGTCACCCTGATCAATGTGCATGACGACATTGGCCTTAACCATGTAAAGCAATTTGTAGCCAAGAGCGTAGTCGATGACTACCTGCGTGAAGTCAGCGAGAAAGAGCTCAAGCCCGCACAAAAAGCATTGGATGCAGCTGGTATCAAATACACGATAGTAATTAAGCGCGGCAATATTTCTCAAGAAATTATTGACTTAGCTAATAAAGAGAAAATGGATATGATTGTGATGGGCTCGAAAGGTCGTAGTAGCTTTGTCGACATGATCATGGGCTCGATTGCACAAAAGATTGTTGCGGGCGCAAAGCAGCC
>CAZUMD010000031.1:0-14328 GCA_964621735.1 uncultured Polynucleobacter sp. | reverse complement strand
TCTGGCATACAGCAACATCAACCCGATTTTGCTGGAATTTGATTATCAGCGTCTTACATTCAGTCCTGTTATAGAAGCAGTGGGCGAGATACGCAAATGAGCGCCATTATTCTGAAAGGCCTTCAGCAAGGGGCGCTCTTGGGATTGCTGCTAATCATAGCTTGGGCTGGTTGGGCATTTGCCTATCTCAATATCAATCCACGGAACGATGTTCCTGAGATTCAAATCGCAACGCCGCTGTTAATCCTGCCATCGTGCAAATGCAACGACACCATTTAATCAGCCCATACAAATTACTTATTCACCAAAGGAGAACTATGTTCTATCGATCTATTAAAACAACACTGCTTGCTATTCTGGCAACGCTCTCGTTGTCTGTAACTGCTGGGCCCAATGACCCACTTTTTGTTAGCCTAACGAGTGATGAGCCCCACCGGGCCACCATGGCATTGAATTTGGGGAGCCATATGGCCGATGCTGGGCATCCTCTTAGTGTATTTTTGAGCGATAAGGGGGTATTTTTGGGGGTGAAATCGGGGGCTGAAAAGTACTCAGCTCAGCAGAAAATGCTATCCGACATCATTGCTAAAGGGGGTCTAGTCATTATGTGCCCACCTTGCTTACGGCATTATGGTTTTACGGAGGCAGATTTATTGCCGGGCATCAAATTAGGGGGCGTAAAGGTAACTGGCGAAGCCTTATTTAAGCCAAATACAAAGACCTTGAGCTGGTAGTACAGTATTGCCATGCGCGTTTGGCTTATGAAACGAAATTGTTCTTTTTCACCGAAGCAGGTGGGGTATTTCTATGCCTCCATCGTCTTTTTTTCGCTATTGGTGGCAGGCTCGTTTTTGCTCATGGGCGTTTGGATGGTTCTTATCTTCACATGCATCGAAATCACTGCCTTAACCATTGCCCTGTATGTATACAGTCGCCATGCTCTCGATTATGAAAAGATCACGATCGACGGCAAGAATATGACGATTGAAAAAAGCTGGGGCGGTAAAGTAGAAAAAAAGGAGATCAACACCGTATGGGCTCGGATTGGCCGAACCGAAAAACATTTATATCGCTTAGTACTTCAACATGCCGATCAAGAAATGCCGATTGGTATTTTTGTAAACCGAGATAATCTTCCTCAATTTGAGAAAGAGCTCAAGATGCATCTCCATTAAATTTATTCAAAGGAAATCATGAAAAAAACAATATCCACATTACCCGCATTCATTGCCAGCACTGTATTGGCATGCGCGATTTCATCGGCTGCTTATGCCCAGGATGCAAAAGTAGGCAGCATTGCCGTCAATGGCGCCTATACCCGCGCTACCGTCCCAGGCCAAGCGGCAGCGGGTGGCTTTATGAAAATTACGAGCAGTGGCGCTGCTGATCAATTGATCTCTGCAACTTCCACAGTCTCGGACGATGTGCAGTTGCATACGATGATTATGGACAACAATGTGATGCGCATGCGTGAGGTAAAGCAAATTGAGGTGCCTGCCAATGGCGCGGTTGAACTCAAGCCAGGTGGTTTGCACATCATGTTTATGAACATCAAGGCGCCTCTGAAGGCGGGTGAGTCTGTGCCGGTGAAGCTGAAGTTTGCCAAAGCAGGCGAGGTGGAGGTAAAGATGCCAGTCAATGCCCCAGGCGGCCATGGACACGGCCCTAAGCACTAAATACGTGCTGTATTGAGCTTAAAAGGGCGCTGCGGCGCCCTTTTGCATTCGCCCTAGAGGGTAGAAAGCTTACTGTAGTATTTCATTTCAAACTAACACATTACGACTGATTGTTTTTATGTAAAAGGGCAATCAATCAACGTAAAGGAGACAGCATGTTTAAGCAAAAAAATGCGATCGGCGGCCTAGAGAAAACCGTCGAATCCTTTGAGACCATCATTGGGGCCTCGACCGAGGTTCACGGCCGCATCTTGATTGAGGAAAGCGTGCGCATTGATGGCAGCGTCATTGGAAATATTGAAGCGCGGCAAGGCAAATCCATTACGGTTGCCCTGGGTAAAACCGGAACGGTTCGTGGCGATATTCATGCGCACCGCGTTTTGATTGCGGGCACGGTAGAAGGTAACGTATACGCCTCTGAAAAAGTGGAGCTGCACAATGGATCGTCGGTGCGGGGCGACATTGCTTATGGTCAGCTTGCCATGGAGTATGGGGCGGTGTTAAATGGCGCACTCAATGCCAATGCTGGCACAGAAGAGCGGCCATTGCTATCGGGTGACTCAGAAACCGTGTTTCAGGATAGCTGGGATAAGATCAAAGGGCGCTAAGCCAAGCGCAGAGCAAGACCTACTTTTTAGACAGTTGGACGTTGCTGGAGATTAAGAACTGCATGGGATTGACGTGCTTGCCATTGTGGGTGATTTCATAATGGAGGTGCGGTCCGGTAGACCTGCCTGTACTGCCGACTTCGGCAATGATTTGCCCGCGTTTGACTACTTGACCTTGCTTGACGTGGATCTTTCTGGCGTGGGCATATTTAGAAACGAAGCCATCGGAATGGCTAATCAGGAGGTAGTTTCCGTAGGCGGCATCGTAGCCTAAGCTGGTAACGGTGCCGTTACCTGAGGCAATAATTGGCGTTCCCGAGGGGGCTGAAAAATCAATGCCGGGGTGCTGTGCCAACAGATTAGTGAATGGGTCCAGGCGCGTGCCATAGTTGCTTGATAGGCCCAATTGATTTTGAATCGGCGATCCGGTTGGTAGCTGGCTGAGCCACTGATACTGCTCTCGCCAGCTGTTCTCTAAACTTTGAATGCCCTGCTGCAGGGATGAGGTATTGCCTAGGACATGATCCAGTTCGTCCACTAGGCTTTTCTGCGGCGTCAGCTTAAATGCAATCGGTTGGTACGCGCCGCCCTTATTACCAGCCTCTGGGGATAAGCGCTTCACTGGTGCTGGTGTGGCCAAGTCAGCAAAGCGATCCTTGAGGGCTTTCATCTCCACAATACGCTCGGTCAATTGGGTCAGCTGATTTTGTAACTCGTGCAAGCGAGTGCGGTAGCTGGTTTCAATTGCGTCTTTTTCTTGCACAGTAATTACGCCGCCGATTTCTCGGGCAAGCTCTGGACTATATTGAATGGCAACCCGAAATCCCAGCGAATGAATACCGATACCGAGCAAAATTAAAATGAACGACACTACCGCCGCCGCTTTGATCAGCGTGCGCGCGGTAATGTTGATCTTTCGAACTTGAGCGGTTGATCCGGAGATCCAAATGAGCTGCATAAATTAAAACGTTAAATCCAAGTCGGTTACAGCACCCTTGCTTGCACTGCTTGCTGTGCTGGCGTATTTAGCGAGTAGACCACGGGTATAGCGTGGCTTGGGCTGCTTCCAGGCTGCGCGCCGTTTGGCAATCTCATCATCTGCGACATTGAGCTGAATTAAGAGCTTATGCGCATCAATCGTGACTGAATCACCCTCATTGATTAATGCAATGGTGCCACCCACATACGCCTCAGGCGCCACGTGGCCGACAACCATGCCCCAGGTGCCACCGGAGAAGCGGCCGTCCGTAATCAGGCCCACACTCTCGCCTAAGCCTTGACCTACTAATGCAGAAGTAGGCGCTAACATCTCGCGCATTCCGGGACCCCCCTTGGGGCCTTCATAGCGAATCACCACAATGTCACCCGCCTTAATTTTGCTAGCCATGATGGCTTCCATAGCCAGATCTTCCGAGTCAAAGACGCGTGCTGGACCGGTAATTGATGGATTCTTAAGGCCGGTGATTTTGGCCACGCAACCTTCTGGCGAAATGTTGCCCTTCAGAATGGCCAGATGGCCTTCAGCATACATGGGGTTATCTAATGTGCGAATGACTTTCTGGTCTGCACGAGGTACGGAGGGAACGTCTTTCAGAACCTCTGCAATCGTCTTTCCGGTAATCGTCATGCAATCGCCGTGCAGTAAACCTCCATCGAGCAAGATTTTCATGATCTGTGGAATACCACCAGCTTGATGTAAATCCGTTGCCAAGTAGGTGCCAGAGGGTTTCATGTCGGCGATCACGGGAACGCGTTTGCGGATCCGCTCAAAATCATCAATCGTCCAATCAATATCAGCAGCGCTTGTGATGGCCAAGAAATGCAATACCGCATTGGTGGAGCCACCAACCGCCATGATCACGCTCACGGCATTTTCAATCGATTTTTTGGTAACAATATCGCGGGGGCGCAGATTGTTTTTCACTGCCTCAACTACCGCGCGCGCTGAATCTGCAGCGCTAGCAACTTTCTCCGCATCGACGTTGGACATGGTCGAGGAGTAGGGCAGGCTCATACCTAAGGCTTCAAAAGAGGAGCTCATGGTGTTGGCGGTATACATTCCACCACAGGAACCACTGCTTGGGCAGGCGTTCTGTTCGATGCCTTTAAAGTCTTCTTCACTTAAACGACCAGACGTAAACTCGCCCACTGCCTCAAAAGCAGAAACAATATTGAGCTCTTTGCCTTTGTAGTGCCCCGGCTGAATCGTGCCGCCATACACATAGATGCTGGGTACATTCGTGCGCACCATGGCCATCATGCCGCCTGGCATGTTTTTGTCGCAGCCGCCAATCACCACCACGCCGTCTTGCCATAAGCCGTTCACGCAGCATTCAATGCTGTCTGCAATCACTTCGCGCGATACCAAGGAGTACTTCATGCCTTCGGTGCCCATACCAATGCCATCTGAAACGGTCGGGGTACCAAACACTTGGGCCTTAGCGCCAGCCGCTTCGAGTGCTTCAATCGCGGCATCAGCGAGCTTTTGCAAACCGCTATTGCAAGGGGTTATGGTCGAGTGGCCATTGGCTACACCCACCATGGGTTTGGTGAAATCGCCTTCCTCATAGCCCATGGCGTAATACATGGAACGGTTGGGCGCGCGCGCAACTCCTTCGGTGACCATTCGTGAGCGTTCATTGAGGCGTTTCATGCGGCTGACTCCATCTGTAATTGCGGAAAAACCTCTATTGTGCAATGAGCTGGGGTATTGCGATGCACCGGCAATGATGGGGAAATACATTGCTGCACCGCAATACCAAAAAAGCACAATAAAACCAGTAGCTTAGACTTTAAAAGTTAGCTATTAAGCTAATATCTTAAGTGCAGCACTTCTATTACATTTGCTCTATTAGCAATTTAGGATGGAAGCATGAATAAATCCGGGCACGTGTATTTGGTTGACGATGACGAGTCAATGCGCACCTCCTTGAGCAGAATGCTGCGCGAGTTGGGCTACAACGTACAAGATTTTGCGAGTGCCAAAGCCTTTATCGAGCATTCAGTTCCCATAGCGCCGGCGGTGATTTTGCTGGATATGCAGATGCCTGATATGACAGGGCTTGATCTCCAAGAAAAATTAGTTCAAATGGGTCGTAAGACCCCGATCATTTTTGTGAGCGGTCAAAGTCATCCGCAGCAGATCGTCAAAAGCCTAAAAAAAGGGGCTCTGGATTTTTTGTTCAAGCCGTTTAACTTAGAAGACTTATTGCATTCCGTCGCGGATGCAATCGCATTTGATAGTCGTCAGCTCAAGCGCGTTTCTAAGGATGTTGAGGTCAAGCGCTATTTCAGTACGCTAACTCCCCGTGAGAAAGAGGTTTGCCACTTGCTGGTTCAAGGCCTCCTGAATAAAGACATCGCCGTCCAGCTGGGCACAACCGATGCTACGATCAAGGTGCACAAAGCCCGGGTAATGGAAAAAATGCGTGCAGACTCGTTGCAAGGGTTGGTGAAGTCCTACTTGGAGGCCTCGCTTGATCAGACCCTACCAAGCCAAGAGGCGTATTAGCTCTAAGGCGACTTCAAATCGTCATGCTAATCACCGAAAATAATTTAAATAATCCCAAAGACATGGCCAACCGGCAGTCCACTCCCGAAATACGCACAGCAGCATTTATTGCGGCACGGGAAAAATCCGCCATGTCGGTCGAGGAGTTGGCACATCTGGCGTGCCTCTCCAAAAAACAAATTCAGCAAATTGAGAATGGTCAAAGCAGTACCTTTTACTCACCAACCGTTAAGTTCACTGCGGCAAAAAAAGTCGCCAAATTAATTCAGTTGGATGAAAAAGACGCATTTGATTTTGGCCCGCAAGCGGAACTTCCCTTTGCTCAAGTAGCCGATTCAATCCAAAGTGAATTAACGAGTACCGGGCAAGAGCCGCTACTGGATACAAAAAAGGAAGCGCCCCAAAAAGCAGCAGCGCAGACTGACGATGGTGAGTCAAAAGAGGTCAAGAAAGCAGTTAGCAAAAAAACAAAAGCTGACGCGGCGCCTCCAGTGTCAAGTCGAGCAGAGGCTAAACCTGGTTTGGCTCAGGCTTTAGTGCCAGAGCTTAGCAAGCGGGCGCATTCCAATGTGCGCGAACACAAGTCATCCAGTAAAAAATGGGTGTGGCTACTACCTGTAGGCGCACTGGTGCTGGCGATAGTGCAGTTTCAGCCCGTATTAGAGAACCAGCTGGATGCCATGATGGGTAAAGCAAAGCCAGTACAGGAAACGGCGTTAACTGCAGTGCCGGTAGATACAGCGCCCGCCAGCCCTCCGGCTGAGCCAGCCAGCCCTTCTGCGGCAGTGACGCCGCCAGTCCCTCCTGCAATTACTCCAAGCCCCGCAATGGCAGTAGTGGCCAATCCGGCCTGCCCATTGCCAGATGCATCCATTGAAAGCTACAAATCACCCAGTGCAAGTAAGCCCGGCAATATGGTTTTCGTCAAAATGCCAACGGCACAAATTATCTGCGTGGAAGATGGGGATGGAAAAGTGCAAACTAAAACGATGGAGCCCGGCCTCGGACACTCTTTTTACGGCAAACCGCCATTTAAGCTATTGACCTCCGGACTATCGTCTGCAGAGATATTCTTTCAAGGCTTTCGAGTGCGACCAAGTAATGCCGATTCAAAAAGCATGCTGCTCGTGCAGGCAGACTAGCAGTAACTTAGTCGTTATTTTGGCGCAAGCCTAAACTGCATCCTCATTGGCTTCACCGGTTCGGATACGGATGGCTTGCTCAATTGGACTGACAAAAATCTTGCCATCACCAATCTTGCCAGTGCGCGCTGCTTTGGTAATGGCTTCGATTACGCTTTCAACGCGATCACTCGCCACCACCACCTCGACTTTGACCTTGGGTAAAAAATCCACCACATACTCTGCGCCACGGTAGAGTTCGGTGTGGCCTTTTTGGCGACCAAAGCCTTTGACCTCAGTAACAGTAAGGCCAGTCACGCCGACTTCAGCCAGTGCTTCACGCACTTCATCGAGTTTGAACGGCTTAATGATGGATGTGATTAATTTCATAAATTTCCCCTATTGCAGCAATCATACCCAAAACCCACCGACTCGTCTTAGCAAACCAATACAACCTAAATCGTTGTATTAGGCTAAAAACCGAGAGGTAATGGGGTAACGCCAATCCCGGCCAAATGCCCGGGTAGTAACCCGTACGCCTGGTGGCGCCTGGCGCCGCTTGTATTCATTGAGTTTGATTAGGCGGGTTATCTTGCGCACGCTCGCTTCGTCAAAGCCTTGTTCAATTAAGGACTCAATCGACTGGTTCTGCTCCATATAGCCCTCGACGATGGCGTCTAAGAGTTCATAGGGAGGGAGGCTATCTTGATCGGTTTGGTCGGGGCGCAATTCAGCTGAAGGGGGGCGGGTTAAGATCCGTTCAGGAATGACCGGCGACAAGCTATTGCGATAAGTGCAGAGTTTGTAGACCAGCGTTTTGGGGATGTCTTTGATGACCGCAAAGCCGCCGGCCATATCACCATAGAGCGTGCAATAACCAACGGCCATTTCACTTTTGTTGCCGGTCGTTAAAACCAGGCGACCGGTTTTATTCGACAGTGCCATGAGTAAGGTGCCGCGCACGCGGGCCTGAATGTTCTCTTCGGTGGTGTCTAGCGCAAGGCCGGCAAACTGATTTGCAAGCGCACCTTCTAAGGCCGCTACTGCGCTACCAATCGGAATTTCATCGTATTGCACGCCCAGATTGGTTGCTAAGGCTTGGGCATCAAGCCACGATATCTCGGCAGTGTAGGGTGACTGCATCATCACTGCGCGCACCTGCTCGGCACCTAGGGCGTCAACTGCGATGGCAAGCACCAAAGCGGAATCCACTCCGCCCGATAAACCAATAATGACGCCCGGAAATCCGTTCTTATGCACATAGTCACGCACGCCCAGTACCAGAGCGGCATACGCTTGTGACTCCATGCTTTGCGATGGGGCAATCACTCCTAGCTCAGGTTCTCCGTTTTGATCAATCATAACGAGACCAATACCGCTTTCAAACTGGGGCATTGCAGTGGCGACTAAGCCATTGGTATCGAGCGCAAAAGAGCCGCCATCAAAGACCAGTTCATCTTGGCCGCCAACGGCGTTCACATAAATAAAAGGTAAGCCAGTTACGCCGATGACACTGCGCAATATCTCTAGTCGTAAATCTTCTTTGTGCAAATGGTATGGCGATGCATTGAGCGAAATCAATACCTGGGCACCTGCCGCTTTGGCTTGAGCTGCTGGTCCTGCATGCCAAGCGTCTTCGCAAATGATCACACCGATAGCGCAGCCCTCAAGATCAAAAACACAGGGCGTATTACCGGGCGTGAAGTAGCGCACTTCATCAAAGACTTCGTTGTTGGGTAATTCGTGTTTGGCGTAGCTTGCAATGCACTTCCCGTCGCGCAATACCGATGCTGCATTGTGCAGCCCCTGCGGGGTTTTTTGTGGGTGGCCTATTACCACCGTTAAACCTGGATGCGCTGCCAAAGTAGTGCGCAATTGGTCTAAGGCATCGGCCGCCGCTTCAATAAAAGCAGGGCGTAGCAATAAGTCTTCTGGGGGGTAGCCGGTGAGGGCAAGCTCTGGGGTGACTAGTAATTTAGCGCCAGCACGGTAGGCTACTTCAGCCGCATTAGTAATTAGCTTCGCATTGCCGCTCAAATCCCCCACTACAGGGTTGATTTGAGCCAGGGCAATGTGAAACGGTGTCAAAGCTTATGCCTTTTCCTTGTTGTAGCGCTCAATGCCTTCGAGGATTTCTTGATGGGCATCGGCAATGCCACCCCAACCACGAACCTTCACCCATTTTCCGGGCTCCAAGTCTTTGTAGTGTTCAAAGAAGTGTTGGATCTGATTGCGGCGCAGCGGATTAATGTCCTCTATTTTTTGCCAGTGGGTGTAGATGGACAAAATACGATCTTCAGGCACGGCCAACAATTTAGCATCTTGGCCACCTTCATCTTCCATTTGTAAAACACCAATAGCACGGCAACTCACTACTACCCCTGGGATGAGTGGAAAGGGAGTGACAACCAAGACATCGACAGGGTCACCATCGCCAGCAATGGTTCGCGGAATGTAACCGTAATTACAGGGGTAGTGCATGGCTGTGCCCATAAAGCGGTCCACAAAAATGGCCCCCGTTTCTTTATCAACCTCATACTTTATTGGGTCCGCATTCATCGGAATTTCAATAATGACGTTGAAATGCACAGGTGCATTTTTACCGGGTTTTACATTGTCAAGACTCATAGCAACTCCGAATAATTATTAGTGGATACCCTAATCTTAACAAAGAGATAAAGCGCTCTTTCTGTTACATACTATTTGCTGTGCATTTTGATTAGACGATTCTACGAATTTAGAGCGCATCGGGTAATCAAAAGTGCAAATTAACGACGTATAAACAAAAGGATTTCAGGATGGATAATGCAACGCTCGGTCTCTACTTTGCCTTGGTTTGCGGCCTAGTCGCCGTAATTTATGGCTTCGGTGTGCGCAGTTGGATTTTAAAGCAAAGCACTGGGAATGCCAAAATGGTCGAAATTGCTCAGGCAATTGAGCAAGGGGCAGCCGCTTATTTATCTCGCCAGTACAAAACAATCGCGGTAGTCGGTTTAATCCTGACTGTATTAATTGGCCTCTTTTTAGATATCGCAACGGCCGTTGGTTTTGTGATTGGGTCGGTTTTGTCTGGTGCTTGCGGCTTTATTGGTATGAATGTCTCGGTCAAGGCCAATGTGCGCACTGCACAAGCCGCCACCATTGGTATGAATGAAGCGCTGAATGTGGCATTTAAAGGTGGCGCCATTACCGGAATGCTAGTCGTTGGTTTGGGCTTGCTTGGCGTTGGGGTCTTTTTCTGGGTTTTAGCGTCGACCGGCAATGTTCGTGAACTTTCTGATGTCCTGCATCCACTCATTGGCTTGGCTTTTGGCTCCTCCTTGATTTCCATTTTTGCTCGCCTTGGCGGTGGTATTTTCACTAAAGGGGCTGATGTGGGTGCCGACTTGGTCGGTAAGGTGGAGGCAGGTATTCCTGAGGACGATCCCAGAAATCCTGCAGTGATCGCAGATAACGTGGGTGATAACGTGGGCGATTGCGCCGGTATGGCGGCCGACTTATTTGAGACCTATGCAGTCACATTAATTGCGACGATGGTGCTTGGCGCCATCGTAGTGACAGGCGCTCCCCTTGAGGCAGTGATCTATCCATTGGTGCTTGGCGGTATCTCCATTCTGGCGTCGATTGTGGGTTGCTCGTTTGTCAAAGCCACGCCTGGCATGAAAAATGTCATGCCAGCCTTATATAAAGGATTAGTGATTGCAGGCGGACTTTCTTTAGTGGCTTTTTACTTTGCGACGAACTGGATTATTCCAGACGATGCCTTGGGAATGCCAGGTAGTCAGTGGCGCTTATTCGCATCAACCGTAGTGGGACTCGCCTTAACGGCGGGTTTAGTTTGGATTACCGAGTACTACACCGGTACGCAATTTGCGCCCGTCAAGCATATTGCTGAGGCCTCCACAAAAGGCCATGGCACGAATATCATTGCTGGCTTGGGTGTTTCGATGCGCTCCACCGCGTATCCGGTCTTGTTCGTCTGCGCCGCTATCTATCTCGCCTACTGGTTTGCTGGCATTTACGGAATTGCCGTTGCTGCGACTGCAATGCTTTCCATGGCCGGAATTGTGGTGGCGCTGGATGCATACGGCCCCATTACAGACAATGCGGGTGGTATTGCCGAGATGGCCGGTATGCCACAGTCGGTTCGCGACATTACCGATCCATTGGATGCAGTGGGCAATACAACGAAAGCAGTGACTAAGGGATATGCAATTGGTTCAGCTGGTTTAGCTGCACTCGTGCTCTTTGCCGATTACACCAATGCACTTGCCTTAAGTGGTCAGAGAGTCAGTTTCGATCTCTCCAATCACATGGTCATTATTGGATTGTTTATTGGAGGCATGATTCCATTTCTATTTGGTGCAATGGCAATGGAAGCCGTCGGCCGCTGCGCAGGAGCAGTGGTGGAAGAGGTGCGTCGTCAGTTCCGCGATATCCCAGGAATCATGGATGGTACCGGTAAGCCGGAATACGGAACAGCGGTAGACATGCTGACCACAGCCGCAATTAAAGAAATGATTATTCCTTCCTTGCTGCCAGTAATTATTCCGATCTTGGTGGGATTATTGCTGGGCCCAGCTGCGCTTGGCGGTTGACGCATGGGCACGATTGTGACCGGTTTATTCGGTGCCATTTCGATGTGTACCGGCGGCGGCGCTTGGGATAACGCTAAAAAATACATTGAGGAAGGCAATCATGGCGGCAAGGGATCCGAGGCCCACAAGGCTGCAGTAACGGGCGATACGGTGGGAGACCCCTACAAAGATACCGCTGGACCAGCGATTAATCCGCTGATTAAGATTATTAACATTGTCGCTTTGTTAATTGTTCCACTGCTCCCGGTGGTGAGTTAACTATTCACATGATTAGCAAATAAAAAGTCGAAACGAAAAAGTCGACATAAAAAAGTAGACAAGAAAAAACGCCCATGATGTGGGCGTTTTTTTTGGTCGATCGTTTGTGGTCTATTCGAGCGTCTCTAAATAGCGCTGGGCATCCAGCGCTGCCATACAGCCCGTACCGGCGCTGGTAATGGCTTGACGGTAGATGTGGTCTTGTACATCACCCGCAGCAAAGACGCCTTGAATGTTGGTTGCCGTTGCGTTTCCAACTAATCCGGACTGGGTCTTGATGTAACCACCTTCCATGTCTAGCTGACCAACAAACAATTCGGTATTGGGCTTGTGGCCAATCGCAATGAATGCGCCCATGACAGGAATGTCTTCTTTGCTGCCATCCTGCTTCGCAATGCGCACACCGGTAACGCCTTTTTCATCGCCCAAGACTTCATCTAAGGTGGCGTTGAGTTTGAGCTCGACTTTGCCTTCGGCTACTTTGGCCATGAGGCGATCAATCAAAATCGGTTCGGAGCGGAATTTATCGCGGCGGTGAATCACCGTGACCTTACTAGCAATGCCAGTCAGGTAGAGCGCTTCTTCAACGGCGGTGTTGCCGCCGCCAACCACGCACACATCTTGGTTGCGATAAAAGAAACCATCGCAGGTAGCGCAGCCCGAAACGCCGCGACCCATAAAGGCCTCTTCGCTGGGCAAGCCAAGGTATTGCGCCGATGCCCCGGTGGCAATGATTAAGGCATCGCAGGTGTAGGTC
The DNA here is from genome assembly GCA_964621735.1 of uncultured Polynucleobacter sp. Lineage (GTDB taxonomy): Bacteria > Pseudomonadota > Gammaproteobacteria > Burkholderiales > Burkholderiaceae > Polynucleobacter. The sequence continues at coordinate 1,799 of CAZUMD010000031.1, read as the reverse complement.
CCTGAATCGCCAACCAGGCGAATGGGTTTTTCAGAAAGGGCTGCTGTGTGAATATGGTCGAAAATGATTTCAGTATTAAAGCGCTCCGCGTGCTTTAAAAAACGCTCCATCAGCTCGGGTCCTTGAACCCCATCTGGGTCAGCTGGCCAGTTTTCCACATCGGTGGTGGTCATTAATTGACCGCCTTGGGCCATGCCGGTGATGAGGGTAGGTTGTAAATTGGCGCGGGCAGCATAGACTGCGGCGCTGTAGCCTGCTGGGCCAGAGCCCAGAATCAGGACTTTGCTGTGTTTTAGAGTAGTAGTCATGCCCTAATTATAGGATTGCTTGATTACAATCAGGGAACATGGCTAAATCGACCCAATCCACCAGTAAATCCACGCTACCACCCCAGGATGATGGGCAGGGACGTATGCCCCGCCTTTTCTTAGAAATCCGTTGGTTTTTGACCTTAGGTTTATGCCTTGGCTTGATCGCGATTCTGGTGACCTATTCCAAGTCCGATCCCGCCTGGTCGCATGCCAGTTTTGAAGCGCCAAGCAATATCGGCGGTCGCTTTGGGGCGTGGACTGCGGATTTATTACTCTACATTTTTGGAGTGTCTGCCTTTTGGTGGGTGGTGCTCTTTGCGCGCCGCGTGATTGCGGGTTGGCGTGAGCTGTGGAGTGTTCCCTTGCCACCTGACCCCGATGCCAAGCCCGATTCGCTATTAGTACGTTGGCTTGGTTTTGGATTAACCCTGTGTTCGAGTATGGGTCTTGAGTCGATTCGCCTGCACTCCTTAGCGATTCCCTTGCCGAGGCCTCCTGGGGGCATCTTGGGCGAGTTAATTGGCGATCCTTTGGTAATGGCTCTCGGCTTTACCGGTTCAACCATATTGCTGCTATTTGGCCTCTTTGCTGGCCTCTCCTTATTTTTACGCTTCTCCTGGCTAAACGTTGCCGAGCAGGTGGGTCGATCTTTGGAGATTGCCTATCGCCGCCTGCGCGAGCGCCGTGAGCGGGTTGAGGACTTGAAGATCGGCGAGCAAGCCGCGGAAGAGCGTGAAGAGTTTGTTGAAGAAGTGCGCGGCCGGGTTGAAATTGCCCCTGCCGTCCAAATTGTGCGAGCACCCTTGCAGATTGCTAAGAGTGTGCGAGTCGAGCGCGAGAAACAACGACCCTTGTTTGTGGATATTCCCGATTCAGAATTACCACCCTTATCGTTATTGGATGAGGTGCCTGAAGTAAAAGAAACGATTTCAGCCGACATCTTGGAATTTACCTCACGCCTGATTGAGCGCAAGCTAGATGAGTTTGGCGTTGAAGTGAAAGTGATTGCAGCCTACCCAGGCCCAGTCGTGACGCGCTACGAGATTGAGCCAGCCATTGGCGTCAAAGGCAGTCAGATTGTCAATTTGTCGCGCGATCTATCGCGATCATTGGGTCTTGTTAGCTTGCGTGTCGTAGAGACCATCCCTGGCAAAACCTGCATGGCTTTGGAGTTGCCCAACCCCAGCCGCCAATCGGTTTACCTTTCAGAAATTCTCAGTTCGCAGGTCTACAACGACAACCATTCCTTGTTGACTCTGGCCTTAGGTAAAGACATTTCGGGTAGCCCGATGGTGGCGGATTTGGCGAAGATGCCGCATTGCTTGGTAGCGGGTACCACGGGCGCTGGTAAATCGGTTGGTATTAATGCCATGATTTTATCGATTCTGTTTAAAGCCAAGCCCGATGAAGTACGTTTGATCTTGATCGATCCCAAGATGTTAGAGATGGCGATGTATGACAAGATTCCGCATTTGCTATGCCCCGTTG
>CAZUMD010000030.1:12546-14487 GCA_964621735.1 uncultured Polynucleobacter sp. | reverse complement strand
GTTTCAAAGCAGCCGCCCTGATCAATTGCAACATCGACCACAACTGCTCCTGGCTTCATCTTGGCGACCATGCTGGCACTGACTAATTTCGGTGCTGCACCTCCTGGTAGAAGTACTGCACCAATCACTGCATCGGCTGCATAGACTTCTCGCTCGATCGATAGGGGATCAGAATAGTACGTACGAACCCGATTGCCGTAGGCGGCATCGATTTGACGCAGGCGATCCAGATCTTTATCGATGATGCAGACATCTGCTCCAATGCCAACGGCCATCTGCAATGCGTTTCGACCTACTACACCCGCGCCCAAAATCACTACCTTGGCCGCTGCCACCCCCGGAATCCCTGCCAACAAGATGCCAGGTCCACCATGGCTCTTTTCCATTTGCGCAGCTGCTGCTTGAATCGACATGCGCCCCGCTACTTCGCTCATGGGCGCCAGCAAAGGCAAAGTGCCAGCGCGTGAAGTCACCGTTTCGTAGGCAATGCAAGTCGATCCAGAGCTCAGGAGTGCTTTGGTTTGTATTGGGTCTGGTGCCAGATGCAAGTAAGTAAAGAGAATTTGGTCTTCGCGCAGCATGGCGCATTCTTGCGGCTGTGGCTCTTTTACTTTCACGACCAATTGGGATTTTGCATACACCTCGGTTGCGCTCTCGACTAAAGAAGCGCCGGCAGAGCGATACAGTTCATCCGTCAAGCCAATCTGCTGTCCGGCGCCACGCTGAATCAATACAGCATGGCCTTGGGCTACTAATCCGCTGACATTGCCCGGGGTTAAGCCGACCCGAAATTCATTGTCTTTTACTTCGCTTGGTACGCCAATAATCATGTGATGCTCCTTATTTCAGTTTATTTTTACGATGCAGGCCTAAGACGTAATACATAGCGACATAGACCACCAATAAGCACGGACCCAAAATCAAGGCGGCGCGTGCATCCTCATGAAGACCCATCAAGACAATGACGAGTGCAATGAAGGCTAGAGCAAACCAGGAGGAGTAAGGCCACCATGGCGTGCGATAACTGAGACTCTCGGCTTGCGCTGGAGTCAGCGATTTTCTGAAACGCATTTGGGTATAGAGAATGGCAATCCAGACCATCAAGCCGATAAAGGTCACTGCTGCCATCACATACTGGAATGCCTTATCTGGAACAAAGTAGTTCAGGACTACACCGACCATCGGCACCATGACAGCGGCCATCACGGCCCGGTGCGGTACGCCATTCTCAGAGAGGTGGGCAAACTTTTCGGGGGCATAGCCATTGATCGATAGGGAATACAGCAAACGTCCGCCGCTGAAAATACCGGCGTTACACGAAGACAGCGCTGCTGTTATCACTACGAAATTGACAATGCCCGCGGCTTCGCGCAAACCCAAACGCTCGAACATCACCACAAAGGGACTGCCCTGTTGACCTACCTCATTCCACGGAAAGATCGCCAAGATAACCAAGATGGCGCCCATGTAAAAGATCAAGATTCGCCATGCGAGCGAGTCGATTGCCATCGGAATGGTTTTCTTCGGATTCTCGGCTTCACCAGCGGAGAGGCCAATCATTTCAATACCAACGTAGGCAAACAGCACCATTTGCAAGGACATCAAGAGGCCGCCTATTCCATTCGGAAAGAATCCCCCATGAATCCACAAGTTATCAAAACCCAGTGGTACCCAGTCATTGGTAAAACCAAAGAACACAACTGCGGCTCCCATCGCAATTAAGGCAATGATGGCGACGACTTTAATTAAGGAAAACCAAAACTCAAATTCCCCAAAGAGCCGAACCGCAATCATGTTGATAAGCCCCATCAAAATGATCGATGACAGTGCCCAGACCCATTGCGGCATATCCGGAAACCAAATGCCCATGTAGATTCCAACGGCAGTGACTTCTGCAATGCTCACTACAATCCAGTATGTCCAATAGCCCCAGCCGACCAT
>CAZUMD010000030.1:0-12536 GCA_964621735.1 uncultured Polynucleobacter sp. | reverse complement strand
ATAAGCAGCAAAGGAGCCAGCGACGGGCTCGTGCACGGCCATTTCACCGAGCGTGCGCAGTACGATGAAGGCCACAATCCCGGCTAATAAATACCCTAAGAGAATCGAAGGGCCAGCGAGCTGAATCGCACTAGCGGAGCCAAGAAAAAGTCCAACGCCAATGGTCGAACCCAATGCCATGAGGCGAATGTGCCGTACTTTCAGATGGCGTTTTAAGCCCGTTTGTTCTGTCTGCAAGAGAAACCTCCTTTTCGTTTTGATGTTGGTCATGTACCAACGCAACGAAGTCTAGGCAGGAGTTGGGCGCAGCACTAGCCCTTAAAAATTCATTAAATATGCAAAGCTAAAAAAATGCCAAAGGAATAAAAAGGGAGAGCCCTTAAATCAGGAGCTGGATAGCAAAATAAATATTGCTTCCTACAACAAAATACGAATTTTCTTACAGGGCATTCCCTAGGCTTATTTAAGCCATTCAGGAAGGAAATGGAATGGGCTTACTCGGATACGCTGTGCTGCATCCGTATCAACGAGAGAACTTCAGCGGCAGCAACCAAACCTGCCGCTGCCGTGACGGTTACTGCTGAGCCGTAACCAGAGCACGCCAAACCTCCGGTAGCAGCACCGGCGCGGGGTTCTTTCGAATACACCGCCCGAATGCCCATCTTCTTTTTTAAATCCCGCGAGAAACCATGATCGGTTCGCAGCCCAACACGCACCTTAGCGAGGAGTGCATCTTGCTCTGTTCTGGATAAATCAGCGCAGCGCAGTTGGGTTGGGTCCGCTTTGCCGCCAGAGGCACCACACATCACGAGTAAGCGTTGATTCGCCACTGCCCACGCAGCAAGGGCAATTTTGACTGGCACTGAATCGGTTGCATCTAACACAATGGCGTCCGCAGGAATCAATACATCGAGCGTGTCGGGCTCTAAAAAAGCATCGTGGCAGGTCAGTTGGATTTGGGGATTGATTTGCGTAATACGCTGCGCCATGGCATCTACTTTGGCCTTGCCATACTCGCCATCGAGGGCGTGTAACTGCCGATTGGTATTGCTCTCCGCAATGTGGTCAAAATCAATTAAGACTAAATGGCCAATTGCGGATCGTGCGAGGGCTTCGGCCGCCCAAGAACCAACGCCGCCCAAACCCGCAACCACGACCGTAGCCTCTTGAAATTGGACTAAAGCGGCATCGCCGTACAAACGGGCCACCCCACCAAAACGGCGCTCTGGTGAGCCTAACTCCTGATCCGGCGGCGGTATTTGAAAGTTTTCCATCGTCATCGCATCTCTTTATACTTAAAACATGGAATCCATTGCTGAATTACGTAAAAACTACACCCGCGGCGAACTGTCGGAGCAAGACGTGCCGCAGGAACCCTTTCGTCTTTTTCAGACTTGGTTCGAGCAAGCAGTCCAGGCACAGTGCCCCGAACCCAATGCAATGGCATTGGCTACCGCAAATCAAGCCGGCATTCCCTCTGTACGTATTGTCCTATTAAAAGCAGCAGACCACGGTAGTTTTACTTTCTTTACTAATTACGATAGCCAAAAAGGCAAGGAGCTGGCTGCGCAGCCGCACGCATCCTTACTCTTTCATTGGCACGAGCTGGAGCGTCAGGTACGCATTAGCGGCACCGTTGAACGCGTGAGCGCTGAAGAAAGCGATACCTACTTTCATTCCAGGCCGGCCGCATCGCGCATTGGTGCATGGGCTTCTCCGCAAAGTGCTGCCATTCCCAGTCGTGCGTTTCTAGAGGATCAGGAGCGGCAATTCAAGACCGAGCACGGTGATAATCCACCTCGCCCACCGCATTGGGGCGGGTATCGCCTTACTCCAAATCAAATTGAATTTTGGCAAGGCAGACCTTCGCGCCTGCACGATCGCATTTGCTATAGCCGCACCACTAGCGGCTGGTCGATTGCGCGCTTAGCGCCTTAATTAAAAGCAGGATTGATCAAGCTTTTTAAGGTCGCGCGGAACTTAGCGAGTTTTGGCGCAACGACTGCCATGCAATACCCTTGCCCCGGGTGCTGGACAAAATAATTCTGGTGGTAATCCTCTGCTGGATAAAAGATCGGGGCTGGCGCAATGATGGTAACAATCGGCCTTGGAAAGATTTTTTCATCGCCCAGCTCTGCAACCATCGCTTGTGCAGATGCCATTTGCGCATCGGAGTGCGTGAAGATAACGGAACGGTAGCGCGCGCCCACATCATGGCCCTGGTAATTAAGAGTAGTGGGATCGTGAATCACAAAGAAGATAGTGAGAATTTCCCGATACGACACGATTGCTGGATCAAACTGGATTTGCACAACCTCAGCATGGCCGGTGGTTTCTGAACACACGGCTTCGTAGATTGGGTTTGTGTCATGGCCGCCAGCATAGCCAGAGACAACCGAATGCACGCCGCGCACTTGCTGATAAACCGCCTCTAGGCACCAAAAGCAGCCGCCCCCAAGGGTTGCCGTCTCAAAAGTCATTTGTTTTTTATCCATGGCTTTATGCTAATGCCTTATTGCCTTATTTGCACCAACCCACTTCGACCCTTCAAACTAATATTCTCCCTCTATGAATCGCCTTACCATCCAGCTTGATGAAATCCGCGCAGCGTATGCAGCCGAACCGCACTCCACGATGGAGAAGCGCCTGGAGCGGATTGGCCGAGTGGAGGCGATGCTGCGTGCCAATGAAGAAAAGCTCTGCAAAGCAGTAGCCGCTGACTTTGGTCACCGCCATCCGATGGAAACCCAGCTAGCAGAACTGAGTCAAATTTATCAGGCCTGCCGCTATACCAAAAAACACCTCAAAGAATGGCTCAAGCCCGTTCATTTAGAAACGCCACCTTACCTGTCGAGCTCGACTGCTTGGATGCAGGCCCAGCCCAAAGGCATTGTGGGCATCATGAGTCCTTGGAACTACCCCATCTTGTTGGCACTCGCCCCTGCCATTGCAGCTTTAGCTGCCGGTAATCGGGTTTGGCTTAAACCATCGGAGCGCAGCAGCCGTACCTCCGGTTTCTTGGCAAGCTTGATTCAGGAGTATTTTCATTTCACTGAGTTCAATGTAACTACGGGTGATGCCAATACTGCAGCCGATTTTGCCGCGCTGCCCTTCGATCACCTGTTCTTTAGTGGCAGCACTGCCATCGGCAAAAAAGTGATGCGCGCCGCAGCCGACAATCTGGTGCCAGTCACTTTAGAGTTGGGCGGTAAGTCCCCTGCCCTGGTGGATGCCACAGCCAATTTACGGGATGCGGCAAGCAGCATTGTGTATGGCAAATTACTCAATAGCGGGCAGACCTGCATTGCGCCGGACTATGTTCTGGTTAGCGAGCAACAACACGATGCGCTTCTCGCGGAACTCATGAAAGCGGCACAAGCTCAATTTGCCAAACCTGAAATGCTCACAGGTCCAATTGATCCGGAGCAAACGGCGCGCTGGCATTTTTTAGTCGACGATGCGATTGCCCATGGCGCAACAGCCACACCATTACTAGAGGCTAGTAGCGAGTCAGGGCGGGTTTTTGAACCGGTTGCGCTCACCAAGGTTTCTCCGGAATCTGCGGTGATGAAAGAAGAAATCTTCGGCCCCATTCTGCCGATCATCACAGTGAGTGATGGTGTAGCGAGTACAACAGCGATGATTGATTTCATCAACGGGGGAAGTTCACCTACGCCATTGGCGCTCTACTGGTTTGGAAAAAATAAGGTGAATCTGAATCGCGTGATTGCCGATACCCACTCGGGCGGCATCACCGTCAATGACGTGCTATTGCATGCCGCATGCGATACCATCCCTTTTGGTGGTATTGGGTCTAGCGGTATGGGCTCCTACCACGGCAAAGCCGGATTTGATGCCTTCAGTCACTATAAGCCAGTACTTCAGGTTCGCGGTTTGTTTGGACTCAATTGGTTGCGCGGCACTAGCGCAGTCCATCCACCCTATGGAAAAAAAGTAGCGCGCTTACTAAAGCAACTCAAGTAGTAAGCGCAGACTAAAGGCAATAAAGAGCACTCCAGTTGCCAGCCACAGACTGGCTGCAATTCGGGGGTGCGCCTTGATCCAGCCTAAGCAATGCTGTCCCACTGTAATTAGAGTAGCCAAATACGCCATGCTGATGCATTGGGTTACCAGCGCGAGATAGAAAAAACCCAGTGCCGGCCGAGGAAAATCGGGGTCAACGAATTGCGAAAAAAAAGAAATGAAAAAGAAAATGGCCTTAGGGTTCGTCAGTGACAGTAGCAATGCTGCCAAAAAAGGATGAAGGCGCATGATTGCGTCCGCTTGTGTCAGGCTAGATGCATTGGTAGTCGGTCCTTTGGTCTGCAAACGGGCTAAGCCGACTCGGATAATGCCAAGACCCAGCCACGCTAAATACCCCGCACCCAGAAGACGTAGTGCGCCGTAGATTAGCGGCGATGATCCGAGTACGGTTGCTGCGCCCAGGGCAACGCTGAGCATGATGATGGTATCGCCCACCACAATCCCAGCGGATGCCCAAATGCCTCTACGCCAACCTTGCTCTGCGGATAAGGCTAAAACGTAGAGTGAATTAGGACCTGGCAGCAAAACAATGAGGATCGCCCCCAGCAGATAACTGGGAAAGTGGATGATGCCGAAATCGGTCCAATGCGGTAAAAAGCCCATGAAACGATGATAAACAGATTAATCACCCTAGGGATTGCCCTTAGGGAGGAACCATGTCATAATGGAGGGCTTTTTGAAACATCGTCCCCAGCAATATACATATTCAGCGAATCAGTTTAGTAGCAATAAACACACCGCTGCCGCTTGTCTGATGGTCGATGCCCTAGACCATCGCGCCCTTTAAAACACTGAGGCGCACAACCGGAGACATCCCCGACGGGGATGTGATTTGCATGACTTTTTTAAATGAAAACCACACCGAGTCAACTGACTCGCACACCGATGTTCCTGCAGGCGAAAAAGTAACGGTATCCGTCGTTACATCCAGCGCCAATGCATTTGCATCGTTTGGCTTAGCAGCCCCACTCTTACAAAATGTAGCTGAATTGGGTTTTACCCAAGCCACTCCAGTACAAGTGCAGGTTATTCCTGTGGCTATGGCTGGCGGTGACCTCTTGGTCAGCAGCCAAACCGGTAGCGGCAAAACCGCTGCTTTTTTACTCCCCTTATTGAATCAATTGCTGGCTAGCAACCCTAGCAACTCACCTGTTCCTGGCCGCGCACAACCTAAAGTATTGGTGTTGTGCCCAACCCGTGAACTGGCGCAACAAGTGGCTGCCGATGCGATTAACCTAGCCCGTGGCCTTAAAGGCATTCGGATTGCAACCGTGATGGGTGGCATGCCCTATGGCAAGCAAATCCAAGCACTCAAAGGCGCATTGCTCGTCGTTGCAACTCCAGGTCGTTTACTGGATCTAAGCGACAGCCGTGCCATTCGCCTGGATGACGTTAAGCAACTCGTGATTGATGAAGCCGACCGCATGTTAGACATGGGTTTTGCAGATGACCTCGAGGCCATTGATCAGCGTTGCAAGCAGCGTAATCAAACCCTGATGTTCTCAGCTACCTTTGCACCTAAAGTGATGTCCTTGGCTACCCAATTGACCAATGATGCAAAGCGCATTGAGCTGGCGCAAGCAGGCGATGTGCATTCCAACATTGAGCAAAAATTGCATTGGGCCGATAACATGGCGCACAAGCATCGCTTGTTAGAGCACCTCTTAACCGATCCTTCAGTAGACCAAGCGGTAGTGTTTGCCAGCACCCAAGTGGAAAGCGAAAAGATTGCGGATGCCTTGCGTGCTAATGGTTACGAAGCAACTGCACTGCACGGCGCAATGCCACAAGCGGTACGCATGCGTCGCCTCGAATCCCTACGCAAAGGCCACACCAAGATTTTAGTTGCCACTGACGTTGCTGCGCGCGGTATCGATGTGCCCCGCATCAGTCACGTAATTAACTTTGGCTTGCCAATGAAACCGGAAGACTACACCCACCGCATCGGTCGTACAGGTCGCGCTGGTCGTAACGGCATTGCTATTACCTTAGTTGAGCATCGCGATCGTGCCAAGATTCGGAACATCGAACGCTTTACCCAGCAAGACATTGTTGCTTCCGTGATTCCAGGTCTTGAGCCACAAGCCAAGCCTAGCTTTGGTGGTGGTGGCGGACGTCCTGGTAGCCGCTCTGGTGGTCGTCCTGGCGCGCGCTCGGATTCCCGTCCAGGCAACCGTTCGGGTGGTCGTTTTGAATCGCGCTCGGGTGGCAGTCATTTTGAGCAGCGCAGTGGTGGCGATTCCCGTCCAGCACCGCGCTTTGATTCCAAGCCAGCCGGTTTCTCAGGCGACTCCCGTCCTGCCAATCGTTTTGATTCCAAACCAGCTGGTGCACGTTCAGGTGATTCACGCCCGACCGGTCGCTTTGATTCCAAACCAGCAGGTGCGCGCTCGGGTGATTCACGCCCAACGGGTCCCCGCTTTGGCAAACCAAAAGCAGCAGGAAGCCAACGGAGATCCTTCGGCGGTAACTAAGCATGCAACACCGAAATCGCCTCCGTTCTGTTTGGAATCGAGTCGGTTCCGGTGGAATTCACCTTGCCCCACGGCAGTGGCAAACGTGGCTCGGTGACACTGGTTCTCTAACGCGTAAACTCGAAGCGGCTTTTGAAAGTCGCATCGAGGTGCGGGTTTTAGCGGACTGCCTGCAGACCATCCATAGCGACGAAAGTCGCTTTTTTCATGGGCGTACCAAACGCTGTCGTGTTCGCGAAGTACTCTTACTCATCAACCAAGAGCCCGTCGTCATCGCCCGCAGCATTATCCCAATACTCACTTCAAGTGGTAGCAATCATGCCATCCTGAAATTAGGTAAAAAGCCGCTGGGTGCTGTTTTGTTTCAGGGTCATAACCGCAATCGCAATCGGCTCAAAGCCCATCGCGAGATTACGCAATTGGATCGTCATCACCCTTTATGGAAAAACAGTCAGCGCCGTTATCCTGAAATGCCAACCGGCTCATGGGCCAGAAGAACCCTGTATCACCTCAAAGGACATCCCTTATTGGTTAACGAGGTTTTTTTAACGCTGCCTCCAACCAAGTCACCGCAGCCTTAACTAAAGCAGCATCGCCCGAGTGGCACTCCAGTACAGATCCAAATCCAATCTCGTTGGCGCTGCTGGCTATATTGTGATGTGGGCATAGCGCGCTTGCGCTGGCTAAATAATCTTGGCGACCCTGCTGCTTTAAAACAGCGCCTAAATGCCGAACTGCTTCAGATGAGGTGAGGATCCACAGGGCATCATCGGTATTCGCATTGAGGACCTTCTCCCACTGCGGACTAGACTCACTTAGCGGTATGCGCGAGTACACCGCAATCGCTTCAACCTGCGCACCAGCCGATTGCAATTGATCAGCGAGCCACTCACGACCACCGTCCCCCCGAAATACCACCACCCGGCGGCCTGCCCAGCTCGGAAAACGATTCTGAATTGCCTCCCACAGCCCTTCCGAATCCCACTGCGCGGGATTGCCTGGCATCCAAATGGGGGTGGGTAGCTTGGCTTCTGTGCCAATGCCGTGGCGCTCGAGGGCATGGTAACTACTTTGACCGACCACTCCAATTGGAACGGGGCGATTTGCGATCGACTGCCAATCGTCGCCTAACAATCGCATGGCGCACTCGATCGCGTTCGGACTGACAAACACGGCCAAGTCGGCAGTCTGCATTGCGCTTCGTATTGATGCGGCGATCTTCGGGTCGGATTTTGGAACAATTGTTAAGAGCGGTAAAGCAAGGATCTGTGGCGTTTGCCAATCCTGCTCAGGGTATGAGGCCGCTATGCTCGCTATTGCAGCTTGAAGCGCTTCGGTTAAGGCACTTGATTGACCACTTGGCCGAGTGACAACCAGCGCAGTGGATTTCATGATAACTAAGGCAGTAAAGCGCTCGCGCCTTGGGCCATCAGGTCCTGCGCCACAGAGAGTCCCAGGGCTTCTGCATCGGCAACCGTCTTAATCGTCCCTGCAGCACTGGCTAAACAAATCTGCGTGCCATCGACGCTCGCTACAAAGGAGCGAATACCCAATTGCGGGCCATTCCACTCGCCGTGGGCAGCTAGCGGAACTTCACACGAACCACCCAACTGCCGCGACACCATCCGCTCGGCCGAAACAGCAAGCAAAGTAGGCATGTCATTGAGGGGCGCGAGCCAGGCATGCATATCTGCACGATCACTCAAGGTTTCAATACCGAGGGCGCCCTGACCTGCTGCCGGTGTGTAGGGATCGAGCGGCAAGAAAGCTTTAATCCGACTCGCCAGTCCCAAGCGTTTTAAGCCAGCAGCGGCCAAAATAATCGCTTGGTACTCGCCACGGTCCAATTTACCCATGCGGGTATCTAAGTTGCCGCGCAAGGGTTGGATCTGCAGGTGCGGGAAATGCTTGCGCAGGATAGCCTCCCGGCGCAGGCTGGATGTGCCGACAACTGCGCCATGTGGCAGTTCATCCAGTGAGGCGTAATCGTTGGAAACAAAGGCATCGCGCGCGTCTTCACGGCTCATCACGCACGTTAAGGCAAAGCCGTCCGGCATGATCATCGGTACGTCTTTGAGGGAGTGGACTGCTAAATCGGCGCGCCCATCGGCTAATGCAGCCTCCAATTCCTTCACAAATAATCCTTTGCCGCCCACTTTAGACAGGGTGCGATCGAGGATTTGGTCACCACGGGTGGTCATTCCTAAAATCTCGACCTGGCAGTCGGGATAAAGGCTTTTTAGGCAATCGCGCAGGTGCTCGGCCTGCCACATGGCTAGGCGGCTTTCTCGGGAAGCAATCACTAAACGCCCTGGGGCGAGGGGGAAAGGGGCAGAATTCGGGTGTTGGGACATAACATTTAAAATAGAGATGACTGACACCAATATACTGCCTTTATGAGCTCCTCTAAAAATTCCCTGGCCAATAAGGCCCAAGCGTGGTCGGCGCGCTTTGCCGAACCGGTCGATGAACTGGTCCAGCGCTATACCGCCTCGATTGGGTTTGACCACCGCTTTGCCCTGGTCGATATCGAGGGCTCTTTGGCTCATGCTGAAATGCTGGCGAAGCAAAAAATCATTAGCGCTACCGATTTAGCGGATATTCAAAAAGGAATGGCTCAAATCAAAGTGGAAATTGAAGCGGGGCAGTTTGAATGGCAGCTAGCATTAGAGGATGTTCACCTCAATATCGAAGCACGCCTGACTACTTTGATTGGCGATGCGGGTAAGCGTCTGCATACTGGCCGTTCACGCAATGATCAAGTGGCGACCGATTTGCGTTTGTGGTTGCGCAGTAACATCGATGAGATTCAAGGCTCATTAACCGCATTGCGCACTGCCTTACTGAATCTGGCAGAGACGCATGCAGCTACCATCATGCCGGGCCACACCCATTTGCAAGTGGCTCAGCCGATCACCTTTGGCCATCACCTCATGGCCTATTTTGAAATGTTTAGTCGCGACGCCAGCCGCCTAGCGGATTGCCGCAAGCGCATGAATCACCTGCCGCTGGGCGCTGCTGCCTTAGCTGGAACCAGCTACCCGATTGACCGCGAGTGGGTGGCTCAGAAGCTGGGCTTTGATGGTATCTGCACCAACTCCTTGGATGCCGTATCCGATCGCGATTTTGCGATTGAGTTTTGCGCGTTTTCGGCAACGCTGATGATGCACGTCTCGCGTTTATCGGAAGAGCTGATCTTGTGGCTCAGCCCACGCTTTGGTTTTATTGATTTACCCGATCGGTTTTGTACGGGCAGCTCAATCATGCCGCAAAAGAAAAACCCCGACGTGCCCGAACTTGCTCGCGGCAAAACGGGGCGCGTGTATGGCGATTTGATTGCCTTGCTGACCCTCATGAAAAGCCAGCCCCTGGCGTACAACAAAGACAATCAAGAAGACAAAGAACCGCTGTTTGATGCAGTCGATACGGTGCAAGATACCTTGCGTATTTTTGCCGATATGATTCCGCACATCGTGGTTCAAAAAGCAGTCATGCAAGCAGCAGCGGAGGAAGGCTTTGCTACTGCCACTGACTTAGCCGACTATTTGGTCAAGAAGGGCTTAGCGTTTCGGGATGCACACGAAGCAGTAGCCCATGCCGTCAAAGCCTGCGTGGGCCGTAAATGTGCCTTAACTGACCTGAGCCTATCGGAGCTCCGCTTTGCTTGCGGTCTCGATGCCAGGCCGGACCTCATCAGCGAGGATGTATTTCCCTTACTCACTGTGACTGGATCGGTACAGTCGCGCCAGCATCCCGGCGGCACAGCACCTCAGCAAGTCTTGGCGGCTGTTCAGCGTGGCCGCGCCGAACTCAAGCTCTAGTTACCCCTTTTTTCAGGAACGGTGATGGCTTTCTGGCAGCGCATCTCCTCTAGCATCGACAGCATCAATGCGTGGTTTGGGAAGGCGGCGAGCATTTTCATTTTGCTTTCCTGTGTGATTTCAGCAGGCAATGCGATCATGCGCTACGGCTTTGATCTGAGCGATAACTGGCCTTTGGAATTGCAATGGTATTTATTTGCTGCGGCCGTGATGCTGGGCGCTTCCTATACCCTCAAGCGCAATGAGCATGTTCGGGTCGACCTGATTTACGCTCGGCTCTCGGAACGCGGCCGTATCTGGGTGGATCTATTTGGTCTGAGCTTCTTTTTAATGCCCGCCTGCATCTTGTTTACCTGGCTGTCCTGGACCTCCCTGTTCTACCCTTCATTCTTATCTCTAGAACATTCGATTAATTCGGGTGGGCTCTTGCGCTACCCGATTAAGTTTGTCGTGCCGCTGGGATTTTTCATGCTGTGCTTGCAAGGCCTCTCCGAAATCATCAAGCGCGTTGTTTTGCTACAAGGTAATGTACTGGGTGTCCCTGCCGTTACTGCTTACGAAAAGCCCAAACAATGATTCCTTTGGAGTGGATGCCGCCCTTGATGTTTGCTGGCCTCATTGTCTTTATGTTGGTCGGCTTTCCGGTGGCGTTTTCCTTGATGGCTGCCGGACTTTTCTTTGGTGCCATTGCGATCAGCCAAGGCTTTTTTGATCTGGTCTTTTTACAAGCCATACCGCAGCGTATTTTTGGCGGCGTTTTAGCGAATGATTTATTACTGGCCATTCCCTTCTTCACCTTTATGGGCGCCATTCTAGAGCGCTGCGGCCTTGCGGAAGAAATGCTCGAATCCATGAGTCAATTGTTTGGACGGATACGCGGCGGGCTAGGTTATTCGGTCATCATTGTGGGCTTTGTGCTGGGCGCCATCACCGGAACCGTGGCCGCACAAGTCATTGCGATGGCCATGATTTCTCTGCCAATCATGATCCGCTACGGCTACAACATGCGCTACGCCACTGGCGTATTAGCAGCCTCTGGCACGATTACCCAATTGGTACCACCCTCCCTCGTATTGATTGTGCTCGCCGATCAACTCAAAACGCAAACCGGCAGTGCCGATGTCGGCAGCATGTACTTGGGAGCTTGGGGCCCATCCTTGATTCAGATTAGCCTTTTTGCACTGTATACCTTTGTGCTCACTCGACTCAAACCAGATTGGCTGCCGGCAGCGCCACTCGGTGATGTGCAACCCAATGGCTGGGAACTGTGGAAAAAATGCCTCCTGGGCATCATTCCATCTGCAGTTTTAATCTTTCTGGTCTTAGGCACTATTTTGCTCGGCATTGCCACCCCAACCGAGTCCGGTGCCATGGGCGCAATGGGGGCTCTATTGTTGGCTTGGCTGCGGCGCGCAAAAATTGCCAATCTCAAAAAACAAATTACCGAGTCCTATCAAAGCACCATGCGCCTGACCTCGATGGTGATTTTTATCTTGATCGGCTCCACCTGTTTCTCGGTGGTATTTCAGGGGGTGGATGGCGGCGTGTGGGTAGAGCATCTCTTTGCCAATATCCCCGGTGGCTGGATTGGATTTTTAATTGTGGTGAACATCTTGGTTTTTTTCTTAGCCTTCTTTTTAGACTTCTTTGAGATTGCCTTCATCATCGTCCCCTTGCTAGCGCCCGTCGCTGAAAAAATGCTCGCGCCGGTTTTACTCGAGGCCATGGGTGGCAATCTTCAGGCCGCTGGCAATGCAGCCCTGGTGTGGTTTGGCGTCATGCTCTGCGTCAATATGCAGACATCCTTTATGCATCCACCGTTTGGCTTTGCCCTGTTTTATCTTCGTGGGGTCGCCCCGAAAGAGGTCAAGAGCAGTGACATCTACTGGGGCGCTCTACCGTGGGTTGGTTTGCAACTCATCATGGTTGGTTTGGTCATTGCCTTTCCGGCACTGGTCACCACTTTTTTGGATAAACCTGCGCCGGATGCCATGAGTCAAGAATTTGACTTTACAAGCGGTCAAAGCGATGAGGGAGATAAGGCCTCACCTAAAGCGGATCAGGATGCGCCAGTTCGCTTTGAGCTTGAAAAACCCAGCCGATAATCTTATTTTTCTGCGCGCACGCAATCGACGTAGTATTCGCTGCGACCATCTACCTCGGTTTTCACTAAGCCATGGATATCGGTCTCAAAGCC
>CAZUMD010000029.1:0-14879 GCA_964621735.1 uncultured Polynucleobacter sp. | reverse complement strand
GGACAGCGCGGTGCGTTTAATCGAATGGTTCATGAATGCTCCTCCGGAAGAATGGTTTACCAATTATGAATCTGGTTTTTTTATCTACAACAATACAGACAGGATTTTTAAACAATTCATGCGGGTAAGTCTTGATTCCCATCAATAAACAAGAAAATCTCACTAAAGACTTACGCTATCTACTCAATAGGCATCAGCAGTACTAGTAGAAACCCGTAGTGCTAGCGGACTATTGCGCTGCAATGTGGTGCCGGAAAGAGGAATCGAACCTCCGACCTTCGCATTACGAATGCGCTGCTCTACCAACTGAGCTATTCCGGCGAAAATCTTATTTTAAAACATGCCTAAGAGTGGCGGTTGTTTTGCAAAACTATGCTGCTTATAAAAAACGATCCAATAACTTGCGGCTTTGTTTGTCCAATTGACTTGAATCGCGCACCAAATATTGCACGCCATTGGCGTCTGATATCAGCAAGGTATTCCCAGCAACGCGGCGGATATTTTCTTCGCCATTGAGGCGCAGTCGCGTCTCACCGCGATCCGTCTGCACCAGCCAAATGCTCGGGGTAGCATAGCTCGATACGCTGCTGATTTGCTCAATGACGGGCATGAACTCACGGGCAGCCAAGCCCTCCATCAGCAGCACGCGATCTTCTTCCGGTATGACTGCCAAAGATGCGAACCAGAACAACTCTTTGCCAGCCGAATCCATCAGCGAGATGCCAGCACTCGGAGCAGTAATCGGAAAGGCGCGAACCGCGTGGACGTCGACGTGCTCAGTACCCGCATCATCGATGAAGACAAGGCGCCCGAGCGAATCACGAAACAAGCTAGGCTTTTTCAAGTGTCTCTCCAATTGCGCCGCCCTCAACCAATTCGGTGGCGTGGCGAATTTGTGCTTGATACAACTGGTAGTAGGCGCCTTGCGCTGCCATCAGTTCATCGTGCGAACCGATCTCCACAATCTCGCCCTTATCTAATACCACCAAGCGATCGGCTTTGCGTAAGGTGGAGAGGCGGTGCGCGATCGCAATCGTCGTGCGACCCTTCACCAAATTATCTAAGGCCCGCTGAATTTCTTTTTCGGTGGTGGTATCAACCGATGAAGTAGCCTCATCCAAAATCAGAATGCTGGGGTTAATCAATAAAGCGCGCGCAATCGAAATACGTTGGCGCTCACCGCCTGATAACGATTGGCCGCGCTCACCGACCAGCGAGTCGTAACCTAATGGCAGCCGTAAGATAAATTCATGGGCGTGTGCCGCCCTTGCCGCCTCAATGATTTCCTCTCGCGATGCCTCGGGCTTGCCATAGGCAATGTTATCGGCGATGGTTCCAAAAAATAAGAAGGGCTCTTGCAATACGAGGCCAATGCACTTGCGGTAATCGGCGATGCCAATGCTGCGAATATCGCGCCCATCCAATGTAATGCTGCCCTCGCTCACATCATAGAAGCGGCAAATTAAGTTAACCAAGGTGCTTTTTCCCGAGCCGCTATGCCCCACTAGGCCAATCATTTCGCCGGGCGCAATGTGTAAGTCAATGCCTTTGGTAACCGCCCGATTACCATAGCGAAAGCCAACGCCGCGTAAATCAATCTTTCCTTGAATCGGGCCGAGTGGTGCTGGATTAACTGGCTCCGGCACACTGGAGACGTGATCCAAAATATCAAAAATTCGCTTAGCGCCAGCAGCGGCTTTTTGCGTATGCGAAACAATGCGGCTCATGGAGTCAAGGCGAATGTAAAAGCGACCGATGTAGGCCAAAAAGGCAATCAGCACGCCAACCGAGACATTGCGATTAGCGACCTGCCAAATACCAAACGCCCACACCACCAACAGACCCACTTCGGTTAATAAGGTCACTGTGGGCGTAAACAAACCCCAGACGCGATTCACGCGGTCATTGATTTGCAAATTATGGCGATTGGAATCGACGAAACGTTTGAGCTCGCGCTTTTCTTGAGCGAAGGCTTTCACCACCCGAATGCCTGGAATGGTATCGGTCAACACATTGGTGACTTCGCCCCAAATGCGGTCGATCTTTTCAAAGCCGTAACGCAATTTATCGCGCACCACATGAATCATCCACGCAATGAATGGCAGCGGTGCCAAGGTCACCAATGCGAGCAGCGGATCGATCGAGGCCAAAATAGCCGCAGTCATGATGATCATGATCAGGTCGGTTAAAAAATCAAGCAGGTAGAGCGACAGAAACACACAGATCCGATCGGTTTCTACGCCAATGCGCGCGATTAAATCGCCCGTGCGTTTGCCGCCAAAATACTCCAGCGATAGTTTTAATAGGTGCTCAAAAGTGGTATTGCGCAGATCTGCGCCAATGCGCTCGCTCACGAGAGCCAAGAGATAGGTACGCCACCAGCCTAGGCCCCAGGCTAGCACAGCGGCTGCCAGTAACGCGCCTAAGTACAGGCGTGCCAAATCAAAATCGATGGGCTGACCCCGCTCATACGGAATCAAGATGTTATCCATCAGCGGCATCGTTAGATAAGGCGGCACCAAGGTTGCACCCGTCGATGCTAAGGTCAAGATAAATCCGAGTAATAACTCTTTTTTGTATGGTCTGGCAAAACGCCACAACTTCAATAATGTCCAGGTGGATGGCGGTTTATCGTCTACGGCATCTTCATCGCTCAGCAGACTAAATGCCGTTTGCGATGCGTGTTGCTCATTCTGAAAGGCAGCCAGCAAGCGTAGCGCTTGGGGATTAACGGCGAGGGTGTAGTGCCATGTTGCTAGCAAGGTATCGCCCTGCTGTAAACGCAAGCAACCGACGCCAGCGTGATCCGAGTGACTTAAGTCCAGTTCGGTTTGAATAAGCCACGATTGACACTGCGTGCCATTGACCCACACCAGAAAATCACCATTGATCAGCAGGAGGGATTTATTAAAACGCAGCCCGGCATCCAGATCGAGTTCGATCCAGGCTCGGGGCGACAAAGGCTGTAATGCTGGGAGGGATTGGGCCGCCAAGCTATCTTGCCAATGCGCTGGAAGCGGCGGCGAAAGTGCGGGAAAATCGGGTTCCATGGGTACTCAAAGTATAGTGGAGCGCAGATCTTTTCAATTTATTGAATTTGTCAACTTATGGAGCTGGTGCGGCGTTTAAGCATGAATCTGTCATTCTTTTCACTTCTGACCCTTTTCCTTTTGGCCATCGCCCTGAATCAAGCCCCATTTTCTGCCCATCCGATGCTGCGAAGCGCAACCTAGCCTGAAGTGAAACGACCCCGTTTTTATGCCCCAATTACTCGATAAAACCATTGAGATTCTGAGCGTCAAGCATCTCCGTGGCCCCAATATGTGGACCTATCACCCGGTGATTGAGGTTTGGGTCGATATTGGTGATCTGGAAGACTATCCATCCAACCTCATCCCTGGATTTTATGAGCGGCTGGTGGCGTGCATGCCCGCCTTAGTGGAGCACCGCTGCAGCTATGGCGAGCACGGTGGATTTTTAAAGCGAATTCAGGAAGGCACTTGGCCTGCCCATATCCTCGAACACCTCACGCTTGAGCTGCAAAACATGGCCGGCATCCCTGGCGGCTTTGGCAAAGCGCGTGATGGCGATCGCCGGGGCGTTTACAAAGTGATTGTCAGCGCGATTAATGAAAAAGTAACTTTAACTGCCTTGGAGTGTGCGCGGGACTTGTACTTGGCTCTAGCCCAAGATACACAGGATGCCTCGATCCTAATGAAGCAATTGGTTGACCAACTGCGTGACCTGAGCGATGACCTCTTACTGGGCCCCAGTACGGCAAGCATTGTCTACGCGGCTGAGGAGAAAGGCGTTCCATGGATTCGTTTATCGAGTGGCAATCTCGTGCAACTCGGGTACGGCGCAAAACAACGCCGGATTTGGACTGCAGAAACTGATCGCACCAGCGCAATTGCAGAGAGTGTGTCGCGCGATAAAGACCTCACCAAAAGTTTATTAAATAGCGCAGGGTTGCCTACTCCCGAAGGCCGCATTGTCGCAACTGCACTGGATGCTTGGGATGCAGCAGAAGACATCGGCTTGCCGGTTGTGGTCAAGCCGATTGATGGCAATCATGGCCGGGGTGTCTTTATTAATCTCTATACCCAAGAGGAAGTGGAAGCGGCCTATGCCGTTGCCGTGCAGGAAGGCAGTGCGGTATTAGTGGAGCGCCATATTTTGGGCGATGAGCATCGCCTTCTCGTAGTCGGCAGTCGGGTCGTTGCTGCAGCCAAAGGTGAAACGGTTTGGATCGTCGGCGATGGCAAGCATAGCGTGACTGAGCTCATCGATATTCAGATTAATTCAGATCCGCGCCGTGGAACTGCGGAAGAATGCCCCTTAAATCCGGTACGCGTTGACTCCGCTGTCGAGCTCGAACTCACTCGGCAAAAACTCAGTGCAAAAGCGATTCCTACCGAAGGCCAACGGGTATTTATTCAGAGCAATGGCAACGTCGCCTTTGACGTCACCGATCAAGTTCATCCCGACGTGGCGCGGCAAGTGGCATTGGCAGCGCGGGTGGTTGGTCTTGAAATTGCTGGCGTCGATTTAGTGGCGCAAGATATTAGTAAGCCCTTTGAAGCCCAAGGGGCTGCGATTGTGGAAGTCAATGCCGGTCCTGGTCTATTGATGCACTTAAAACCAGCCAGCGGAACCCCGCAGCCAGTTGGCAAGGCGATCGCCGATCACCTTTTCCCGGCCAATGTCGATTTCAGAATTCCACTCGTTGGCATCACCGGATCCAAAGGCAAAACGCTGGTCGCTGAAATGGTGGGTCACTTTCTTAGGTTAACCAATCAGTATGTTGGTGTGTCGTGCGGCAATCAGCTGTATTTTGGTAATCGCATCATTAAAAAAGAGCAGCCATCCGATTGGGAAAACGCCCGCCGCACCCTCCTCAATCGGGCAGTTGAAGCAGCGGTCATCGAAAATAACCATCGATCGATGCTAATTGAAGGCCTTGCCTATGATCGCTGTCAGGTAGGCGTCGTTCTCAATATTGATCCGAGCGCGACATTTCCAGAGTACGCAATCTACGATGAAGATCAGCTCTTTAGTATTGTGCGTACCCAAGTCGATGTGGTCTTACCCAATGGCGCTGCTGTTCTCAATGCCGATGATCCCTTGGTGGCGAAGATGGCCGAGCTGAGTGACGGCGAAGTGATTTTCTTTTCCCACAATGAGGCCAATCCTTTAATCGAAGATCACTTGAAACAAGGCGGCCGTGCTGTGGTGGTACGCGACCAAGAGATTGTTTTAAAGACTGCACGGCGGGATGAGCAAGTACTGCACATACCCAAAAATCCAAAGAGCACCCCCGACAGCACACAATGGAAGTCCATTAATTTAGCCGCGGCGATTGCAGCGGCTTGGGCATTGGGCATTCCATTTAATATTATTCTTGCTGGTACAGAGACGTTTTACTCCACTACCGCAACCCAGACAGAGGCGTAATTGAAGGTATCTCGGATTCGCATGTTGCGTGGACCCAATTTGTGGAGCAGGCACACTGCCCTAGAGGCAATTGTCGATTGCGACCCCTTAGAGCGCGCTATCGATCAGCTACCTGCATTTGAAGTCAAGCTACGAGAGCGCTTTCCGCAGTTGGGCTTTATGCGCTTTAGTGGCAAAACTGAGGTGGTTTCTTTAGCACACGTGATTGAACATGCTGCCTTAGACCTTCAGGCACAAGCAGGCTGTCCCGTTACCTTCAGCCGCACCATTCAAACGTCCGATGTGGGTGTTTACCAAGTGGTGGTCGAGTACACCGAAGAGGCAGTTGGCCGAATGGCCTTTGACTTTGCACTTGCCTTAATTCAGGCGGCTCGCGATGAGGCGCCGTTTGATCTGGTAACCGCATTACGTGAATTGGCCTCCTTATACGAAGAGGTTCGTTTAGGGCCAAGTACTGGCTCCATTGTCGATGCGGCCATTGCGCACCACATTCCGTATCGGCGCATGACGGAAGGCAGCATGGTTCAGTTTGGCTGGGGCAGCAAACAAAAGCGCATTCAAGCAGCTGAAACCAGTGATACCAGCGCGATTGCGGAATCGATTGCGCAAGACAAAGAACTCACTAAAAACTTGCTGCATGCTGCTGGAGTGTCGGTTCCCCACGGCGAAGTGGTTACCAGCGCCGATGAGGCTTGGCGCGCAGCTCAAGCGATTGGCGGGCCCATCGTATTAAAGCCAAAAGACGGTAATCAAGGCAAAGGTGTGGTTGCCAACATTCGCAGCGAAGAACAAGTGCGCGCTGGTTTTGAAGCAACCCAAGCCTATGGCAGCGATACCATCGTTGAGCGCTACTTACCCGGTCAAGATTACCGTTTATTAGTTGTGGGCAATCAGTTGGTTGCAGCTGCGCGGCGTGAGCCAGCCCAAGTGATTGGCGATGGCGTGCACACCATTGAGCAATTGATTGCACTTGAAAATAAAAATCCCTTGCGTGGGGATGGTCACGCTACCGCCTTAACCAAGATTCGTTTAGATGCGATTGCGATTGCAACCTTAGCTGCAGTCAATTTAGATATCACCTACATACCTAAAATGGGTGAGCGTATTCTGCTACGCAATAACGCCAATTTAAGTACGGGCGGTACTGCAACCGATGTAACCGATGATGTCCACCCCGATGTGGCCGCCAGTGCTGTCGCTGCGGCACAGATGATTGGGCTGGATATTGCCGGCGTGGATATTCTGTGCGAAGCAATTTATAAACCCTTAGAGCCGCAAGGTGGTGGCATTGTTGAAGTCAATGCTGCGCCAGGCTTACGGATGCATTTACAACCATCCTACGGCAAAGGCCGCCCTGTTGGCGAGCACATCATCAACATGATGTTCCCAGGCGGTGACAATGGCCGCATTCCGACAGTAGCAGTAACTGGCACCAATGGAAAAACCACTACGGTTCGCTTAATCGCCCATCTGATTCATGAAACTGGTCTGCGCATTGGCATGACCACCACCGATGGCGTTTATATCGAAGGTCGGCGCATTGATACGGGCGACTGCAGCGGTCCCAAGAGTGCGCGCAATGTACTCATGCACCCCGATGTCGACGCCGCCGTTCTGGAAACTGCCCGCGGCGGTATTTTGCGCGAAGGCCTGGGATTTGATCGCTGTGACGTAGCTGTGGTTACCAATATTGGTGAAGGCGATCACTTAGGCATGAATTTTATTCACAGTGTTGATGACTTGGTGACTGTGAAGCGGGTGATTGTGCAAAATGTGTCCGCTACCGGGGTTGCGGTTCTCAATGCAATGGATCCACTGGTAGTGAAGATGCGCGAGAGCTGCCCGGGTGATATTACGTTCTTTTCCTATGATCCAACCCACCCCGTGATCGTGGCACACCGCGCTCAAGATAAACGGGTTGTATTTTTTGATGGGACGGACATTGTTGCTGCCAAAGGGGTGGAAGAAATCCACCGCATTCCAGTCAAACGCATTCCGATGACGAGCGATGGCCTCCTCCCCTTCCAGATTGACAATGCGATGGCCTCAGTAGGCGCTGTCTGGGCCCTTGGATTGCCGTGGAGCGCCGTGAGTTCTGGACTGGCTACATTTGACTCCAGCGCAAATTCTGCCCCAGGCCGCTTTAATCTCTTTGAGTACCGCGGTGCAACCGTGGTAGCCGACTATGGGCACAATCCAGATGCGATGCGCGCCTTGGTCGATGGCATTCATGCCATGAAACCCAAGCGCAGCCATGTGGTGATCAGCGGTGCAGGCGATCGCCGCGATGATGACATCCGCGCCCTGACCAAAGTCCTTGGCAATGCATTTGATCACGTTATTTTGTATCAAGACCAATGCCAACGCGGCCGTGAAGATGGTGAAGTATTAAAGCTCTTGCAAGAAGGTTTGGTTGGAACTACCAAAGCAAAACACGTTCAAGAAATTCGGGGCGAGTTCTTGGCGATTGATACTGCACTGGCGCAACTCGAGCCCGGCGATGTGTGCCTGATTTTGATTGACCAAGTAGAGGAAGCGTTGGCCTACCTGACCAGTAAGGTCAAAGCCTAAACTTTTTACTTTGCGGCGTGGTACTGACGCAGCAAATTGACTTCCTCTTTCGAGCCCAGCATCACGGATACGCGCTCGTGCAAGCCCTGCGGCTGTAAATCTAAAATGGTATCCACGCCATTAATCACTGCGCCACCAGCTTGCTCCACTAAAAAGCCCATCGGATTGGCTTCGTACATTAAGCGCAGCTTGCCTGGTTTCTTCGGATCACGCTGATCCCAGGGATACATAAACACCCCACCACGCGAGAGCACCCGGTGCACATCGGCGACCATCGATGCAATCCAGCGCATATTAAAGTCCTTCTTACGGATGCCGCTACTACCAGCCAAGCATTCATCGACATAGCGTTTTACTGGGGCAGCCCAATGCCGCATATTCGACATATTGATGGCAAATTCACTAGTCGATTCTGAAATCCGCACACCCTGCTTAATGAGTAAAAATTCGCCCGAGACGGCATCCAGCGTAAATAAATCCACGCCCTCACCCAAACTAATCGCAAGCGTTGTTTGGGGACCATAGACCACATAGCCAGCAGCTACTTGCGTGCGACCTGCCTGTAAAAAATCGGTGGTCGTTAGCGGCGCACTCGGATTGGGTTTTTTGAGAATCGAAAAAATAGTGCCAATCGAAACATTGACGTCAATATTGGAAGAGCCATCCAGGGGATCAAAGAGCAATAGGTAGTCGCCTACTCCCTTGCCCACTGGTAAGGGGTCCTCAATTTCTTCCGAAGCAATGCCAGCTAACGATGGGCATGACTGCACACCGGCAATCAGCAAGTCATTGGCGATCACGTCTAATTTTTGCTGCACCTCACCCTGAACATTGCCGGTTCCAGCAGATCCTAAAATGCCAATGAGCGCACCTTGCGCAACTTCATCACTTAATGTCACGCAGGTATTGGTGAGCGAAACTAATAGATCCTGCAGTCCCAGCGGAACCGATGTACCGCGCAATTGCAACTGGCCAAGGTACTGCGCAAAGGGTGTCTTCAATTGAATAGGGGCGGTCAACACATTCTCCAAATAGGGTCTTGCAATCCGAATGGCTTTATTTTGCCTGTTTCAAAATCAAGCACGGGTTTTTTTGCACCACGCATCCTACGCCTCGGCATTGCCTAAGGCTTTGACGATCACCTCGCGCACATCAGCCGATAGCGTCTTCGCATCGGCAACCGCTTGTAAAGCAAGATGCATCTGCTCCTGGTAAGGCTCTGCAAAAACAGTCCAGCGATCAAGCGCCCGTGCAAGCCGCGCGGCAATTTGCGGATTAATTGCATCCAGCTTAAGCACGCTTTGTGCCCAAAACTGGTAGCCGCGCCCATCCCGCATATGAAATCCCGCTGGATTACCCATGCAATAGGAATGAATCACACTGCGAACGCGATTCGGGTTCGTGAATGAAAACGCCGGGTGCGAGAGTAAAGCAGTGACCCGTTCAAGGCTGGCTGCAGGATTGTTTGATGTAGGCGGGCAAGTAGCTTGCAAACCAAACCATTTATCCACCACCAATGGGTCATCTGCAAAGCGCTCATAAAAATCCGCGAGGCATGCAATGCCCTCCGGCACATTATTTTGGACTAAATGCGCCAGTGCCGCATAGCGATCGGTCATGTTATTTGCTAGCTTGTACTGCTGCTGAGCTGGACCTGCCCACGCCGCCGGATTGGCAATCAAGAGCATTCCTAAGGCGAGGTTCTTTAAGCCGCGCTTACCTGCGCTAACTGCATCTGGCGCAAATGCACCGGGCGTTTGCATTGCCTCATAGAGGCGTTGCCATTCCGGCTGTAAATGCTGCGCAATCGCCTCCCGAAATGCCTTGCGGTTGGCATGGATCGTTTGTGGCTCGACGCAAGCGCATTGCTCGTATAAATAGGTTTCGGCTGGCAATGTCAGAGCCAGTTCTTTGAATGCGGGATCCAGCTTGGGATCTTGCAAAATTAAGCGGTAGGTTTGGAGCATGGCCTCATCTGGAGTTCGCCCAGCTAAAATCCATTGCATTGCTAACTTCTGCCCCGCTTCCCAGCGATTAAAAGCATCGTCGTCTTTAGTAAATAAGGTTAATAAGTCGGCTTCGCTTTGGTCAAACTCCAGCACAATCGGCGCCGAGAATCCACGATTGATCGACAGCACCGGCTCACTGGGTACATGATCAAAGACCCAAGTCTGCGTGACATCAGTGAGTTCCAGCAAGCGTTCAGTACGCAGTGACTGATCCACCGATTCGCCATTGGCAAAGACAAGCTGGGTTCGCAGTGGAATGTGAAACGGCTTTTTATTTTTCTGACCCGGAGTATCTGGGCAGGACTGGCTTAAGGTCATCGTGTACCGCTGCGCCTTACCATCGAAATGGGTTTGCACCCGAACCCGCGGCGTGCCGGCTTGGCTATACCAATTCTGAAATTGACTCAAGTCTCTGCCGTTGGCATCGGCCATCGCCATTCGAAAATCATCGCATGTCACTGCCTGACCGTCGTGGCGCGCAAAGTACAAATCCATCCCTTTACGAAAGCCCTCAACCCCCAATAGCGTTTGATACATCCGCACAACCTCAGCACCTTTTTCATAGACGGTGACGGTGTAAAAATTATTAATCTCTTGATAGGCATCGGGGCGAATCGGATGGGCCATCGGACCCGCATCTTCCGGAAATTGGAGCTGACGTAACAGGCGCACGTCCTCAATCCGCTTGACTGCCCTACCCGAGTCGCTGCCCATTTGATCGGCTGAAAATTCTTGATCCCGAAAAACCGTCAAGCCCTCTTTGAGCGAAAGCTGAAACCAATCACGGCACGTGACACGATTACCAGTCCAATTATGAAAATACTCGTGCGCGACAACACTTTCGATATTGGCAAAATCGCTATCGGTTGCCGTCTCGGGCTGAGCTAGTACGTACTTGGTATTAAAGATATTGAGGCCCTTGTTCTCCATCGCGCCCATATTGAAATCGCCCACCGCCACAATCATGAAGCGATCCAAATCCAATTCCAAGCCATAGCGCGCCTCATCCCAGCGGATCGAATGAATCAAGGAATCCATGGCATGGCGGGTTTTGACTAAATCCTGTGGCTCGACCCATATCTGTAATAACTTCGAGGCTCCACTACCCGTTGTAATGCTCTCCTCAATGCAAACCAGTTTCCCTGCAACTAAGGCAAACAAATACGATGGCTTCGGAAACGGATCCTCCCATACTGCGCTGTGCCAACCGTTAGGCAATTCTTCTGTGGCAACCAGATTACCGTTCGCGAGCAAAACGGGGAAGTCCGCCTTAATCGCACGCAGCGTGACGCGATAGCGGGCCATCACATCGGGGCGATCTAAAAAGTAGGTGATCTTCCGGAAACCCTCTGCTTCGCATTGGGTAAAAAAATTGCCATTCGATACATACAAACCCATCAGAGAGGTATTTTTTGCGGGCACGCAGATCGAAATCACTTCCAGCGTAAATGGCTCAACCCCATTACCAGGTAAGGAATGAATCGTGAGGGTCTCGGGTGTTAATTCAAAATGGCGGTGTGGCGTGCCGTTGATGCGCAAACTCATGAACTCGAGATCAATGCCCTGCAAGATTAGGGAGGATGCTTGCGCCAAGGGGTTGGCGGGATTTGGCAATACCTCAATGCGGCTTTTAACAATCGTCTTGGCAGGATCGAGGGCAATGTCTAAATCGACTTGCCCAAATAAAAATGGAGGCGGGCAATACGCAAGGCGCTGAAAAGATGGGGCGAGGTCGGTTTTCATATTCTGATTTTATGCCCTTGCGACAAATTGCATTAACCGGTTAGCAGGGTCAGAATACCGATCGCAATAAACACAACTGCTGCCACGGTATGCACCCATTTGATTGGAATGCGGTTGGTAAATTTAGTGCCAATCCATACGGCGGGCGCATTAGCTAACATCATCCCCAAGGTAGTGCAAATGGTGACGGCAATGACATCGTCGTAGCGCGCACCTAGTGCAATCGTCGCAATTTGGGTCTTATCGCCCATCTCTGCCATAAAAAACAAACTGCTGGTGAGCAGAAAAACGGGCCAAGCCGCATTTTTAACCCGCGTACCCCCCGCTTCATCAAGCCGGTCTGGAATTAAGAGCCAAAAACCAATCGCCAAAAAGCCCACGCCTAATATCCAGCGCAGCGCATCCGGACTCAAAAAAGCCGCAATTAAATGGCCGAAATAGGCGGCGCAGGCATGATTGGCCAATGTGGCGACGAGTATTCCTGCAACAATGGACATTGCCTGCCGGGGATAGCGTGCCGCCAGCATCAAGGACAACAGCTGGGTTTTGTCCCCCATTTCAGCGAGTAGCACCACCCCAGTGGAGAGAAATACGGCAGAAAAGTCCATTTGGCCTAGTTATTTAGTTAATTACTATCGATAACGTTAATTAATACAATTTGGCTATTGAGAAACAAGCCCCTAAACTTAGGGTAATCCCAAATACAAGCGGTAAGCATAACAACTTGCCAAGTAGACCAATCAATATCAATGAGGAAGTAAATGAGCACACGCGAAGGTAGTTTAGAGGCCCCAACCCGGCACGCCTTGGACTGGAAAAATCCAGAATTTTATGACCGCGAGAACCTCGAAACGGAAATGGAGCGGGTATTTGATTTATGCCACGGCTGCCGTCGTTGCTTAAGCTTGTGCGGCTCCTTCCCCACCCTCTTTGATCTGATCGACGCCACCGAAGATGGCGAAGTGGAGCAAGTACAAAAAGCAGACTACCAGGCCGTTGTCGACCAATGTTATTTGTGCGACGTCTGCTACATGACCAAGTGCCCCTACGTTCCACCACACCCTTGGAACCTGGATTTCCCACACCTGATGTTGCGGGCCAAAGCAGTTGCGTTTAAAGAAGACAAAACCACTTTCCGCGACAAGCTCTTGTCATCGACCGATAAATTAGGTCACTTTGCCGGCATTCCAATCGTCACGCAAACTGTCAATGCCGTCAACCAAACTGGGCTTGCTCGCTTAGTGATGGAAGGCGCACTTGGAGTCGATAAAAAGGCATGGATTCCAGAATACGCAGCAAAAACTTTCCCCCAATTGGCTGAGAAATCCACTGCATTCCCCGTCAAGGATGGCAATAAGACGCCAGGCAAAGTGGCGATTTATGCGACCTGCTATGTGAACTACAACGAGCCCGGCATTGGTCAAGACTTGATCAAAATTCTGCAACACAACCAGATTCCGTATGAGCTGGTCGACAAAGAAGCCTGCTGCGGTATGCCCAAATTGGAATTAGGTGACTTGGAGTCGGTTGAAGAAAACAAAAACAAGAACATTCCGAAGCTGGCTAAATTAGCGAAGGAAGGCTATGCCATTTTGACCCCCATTCCATCATGCACCTTGATGTTTAAGCAAGAGCTGCCACTGATGTTCCCAGATGATGCGGACGTTCAACTGGTCAAGCAAGCGATGTGGG
The DNA here is from genome assembly GCA_964621735.1 of uncultured Polynucleobacter sp. Taxonomy (GTDB): domain Bacteria; phylum Pseudomonadota; class Gammaproteobacteria; order Burkholderiales; family Burkholderiaceae; genus Polynucleobacter. The sequence continues at coordinate 1,410 of CAZUMD010000029.1, read as the reverse complement.
ATCCCTTTGAGTATTTAGTTGCACGTAACTCCGATGGTTTACTCAAGACCGATTACAAAACCGAATTGGGTCATGTGAGCTACCACGTTGCCTGCCACTCGCGCGTACAAAACGTCGGGCAAAAGACCGCTGAAGCACTGAAGATGATTCCGGGAACCGAAGTGCACGTAGTTGAGCGTTGCTCGGGTCACTCGGGCACCTGGGGCGTGAAGAAAGAGTTCCATGCCATGGCCATGAAGATTGGTAAGCCGGTGTTTAAGAGCATGGCCGAGAACGAGCCCGACTACATCAGCTCCGATTGCCAGCTGGCGGGTCATCACATTGCGCAAGGCATGGAAGAGCTGGGCTTACCTAAGTCGGCGATGGCACATCCGCTCACCTTAATGGCAAAAGCCTACGGTCTCTAAACGGACCGATTAATACAAACTGAATACAGGAATATACGTACCATGGCAAAAATTACCCGCGACAGTCTCTTAAGTTTGGAGGCGTACCACAAGGATCGCCCAGAAATTCGGGAGAAAGCGATTCAAGAGCGCCGTATGCGCACCGTGCATTTAGGCGAACACCTCACCATGATTTTTGAAAACGAATTTTTAATGCGGTATCAAATTCAAGAGATGCTGCGTGTTGAGAAAACCTTTGAAGAAGAAGGCATTCAGGATGAACTCGATGCCTACAATCCGCTCGTACCCGATGGCAGCAACTTCAAAGCGACGATGATGCTGGAGTACCCCAACGAAGGCGATCGTAAAGTTGCCTTAGCGAAGTTGGTTGGTGTTGAGGACAAGATCTTTCTAGAAGTCGAAGGTCAGCCTCGTGTTTATGGCCTGGCGGATGAAGACCTGGAGCGCTCGACTGCGGAAAAAACATCCGCAGTGCATTTCATGCGCTTTGAGCTCACACCCGACATGATTAAAGCTCTTAAAGCAGGCGCGCAAATGATGGTGGGCTGCGATCACAAAGAGTACCCGATGCACGTTAAAACCTTGCCACACGAGACATTGGCTTCGCTCATTTCTGACCTGAACTAAGCCGCCGTCTGCGCATGGCAAGTGACACTTTTTTACGCTGCTAATAACTCAATGGCTGGCACAAAATCCAGCTGTTGAGCACTCGCAACGGGCTCTGAAGCCAACTGGCCGCGATGCACATTCAGGCCATTGCGCAAATGCACATCGTGATTCAGTGCGGCGACTAAACCCCGATTCGCTAAAGCCTCTACAAACGGATAGGTTGCATTGGTCAAACCAAAGGTCGATGTGCGCGCGACCGCCCCCGGCATATTAGCGACGCAGTAATGAATCACGCCGTCCACCAAATAACTCGGATCGCTGTGCGTCGTTGGCCGTGATGTTTCAAAGCAGCCGCCCTGATCAATTGCAACATCGACCACAACTGCTCCTGGCT
>CAZUMD010000028.1:0-15035 GCA_964621735.1 uncultured Polynucleobacter sp. | reverse complement strand
GAGGCAAGCCAAATGCGGGTTTCCAATTGTTCTGAATGGCGCATGTAAAGCATGATGGCTTCTGCTGCATTTTTTACGGGAACGGCAGTACCGTTGTGGTCTTGCTGCAGGGCAACGATACCTTGATAAGGCGGCTGTCCTGGCTGACGCTCGGTTGGATCCAGCGTAATCACTAGACGGCCGGTATTGGCGGCATCCAGTAAATCGGCTAGCGTGGTATTCGGGTCTATCTCAGTAGGCTCGACCGATAACTTGACCGTAGCGCGCATGGTGAGGTTTGAGCTGCATTCCACCACCAAGAGGGAGATCGGGCCCTTGCTTTGCGCCTGAATAATCAGGGTGCCATCGAATTTGAGGCTGGCACTCAGTAAAGTCGCAGCCGCGACAAAATCCCCCAGAATCTGACGAATAACAGGAGGGTCATTGCGCCGCGCTAATACCGCCTGCCATGCAGTGCTGATTGACACAATTTCGCCGCGAACGGGGGCGCCATCGCATACAAAGATAAGTAGTTCATTCATAAGCCAAAGTATCCTTGGTTTTGCCTTGATCTGGTTGACCTGAGATAATAATGGCTATGTCTATACGTACCCGATTTGCACCCAGTCCGACCGGCTTTATTCACCTCGGTAACCTCCGCAGCGCACTGTACCCTTGGGCATTTGCGCGCCACCATGGCGGTGACTTTATTCTCCGCATTGAAGATACTGATCTGGAGCGCTCCTCACAAGAAGCAGTGGACGTCATCATCGATGGTATGGCTTGGCTTGGCCTTGATATCGACGAGGGCCCCATCTATCAAATGCAGCACATGGATCGCTACCGTGAAGTGATTGCAGAGATGCTGAAATCAGGCCTTGCGTACCCTTGCTATATGAGTGAGGCAGAACTCAATGCCTTGCGCGATCAGCAAATGGCGAATAAAGAGAAGCCGCGCTACAACGGTCTGTGGCGACCAGAGCCAGGCAAGGTTTTGCCAGCGGTACCGGAGGGTGTATTGCCGGTCATTCGCTTTAAAAATCCGATAGGTGGTTCGGTTATTTGGCAGGATGCCGTGAAAGGTCAAATCGAAATCTGTAATGATGAGCTCGATGATTTAGTAATTGCGAGGCCCGATGGCACGCCAACCTATAACTTTTGCGTGGTCGTTGATGATATTGATATGCAGATCACCCATGTAATTCGGGGCGATGATCACGTCAATAACACCCCCCGTCAAATTAATATCATGCGCGCCTTAGGTGGTACACCACCGATTTATGCTCATTTGCCCACCGTACTGAACGAGGAAGGTGAGAAGATGAGTAAGCGCAATGGCGCCATGAGCGTACGCGATTACCAGCGCGAAGGCTATTTGCCTGAGGCCATTCTGAATTACTTAGCGCGCCTTGGCTGGGCGCACGGCGATGCCGAAGTCTTTACCCGCGATCAATTTGTGGGCTGGTTTGATTTAGATCATTTGGGGCGATCCCCGGCGCAGCACAACCCTGAAAAGTTACTCTGGCTGAATCACCACTACATTCAGCATAGCGATGCTGCAAAACTAGCAGAGCAGGTCAAGCCATTTGCTCTCGAGCGCGGGATCGTTATTCCGGAACAAGGGCAGGGTCCTGACTTTGTTCAGGTGGTTGGACTCCTTAAAGACCGCGCCAATACCTTGATAGAAATTGCCGATGGCGCCAAGCTGTTTTACATGCCAGCACCTGCGTTTTCACAGCACGAAATCGATGCCAATATTCCCGCGAATATACGCCCAGCATTGGCTGACTTGATTGCGGCATTTGAGGCGAGCGATGGTAGTAAAGAGGGGTATTCAGCAGCCTTCAAGGCAGTCTTAGCGCAGCATCAACTGAAGATGCCAGCCTTAGCCATGCCGGTTCGCTATGCCCTGTTTGCCACCACCCAAACCCCAGCCATCGATGCTGTCTTGGTCATCCTAGGTAAGGCCGAAACCCTCAAGCGCCTGAGAGGGGTGCTTGCCGCCTAAATTTAGGGCAAGCACGCAAAAATAGGCTAAAATCTTGGATTGTTTTAAATGTCTTGTGTTGCAGTAGCAGTTTGAACGCGAGATTATGGGGGTATAGCTCAGCTGGGAGAGCGCTTGCATGGCATGCAAGAGGTCAGCGGTTCGATCCCGCTTATCTCCACCAAGCATTTAAAATAGCAGCATTAGTTTTAGTAGTAGTCCAGGTCCCCATCGTCTAGAGGCCTAGGACATCACCCTTTCACGGTGAGTACGGGGGTTCGAATCCCCCTGGGGACGCCAGATTTTTGTAGTATTGGAGCGGTAGTTCAGTTGGTTAGAATATCGGCCTGTCACGCCGAGGGTCGCGGGTTCGAGTCCCGTCCGCTCCGCCATCTTTATAAGCATGACAAGTGTTATCAAGAAGCCATCCTGCGGGGTGGCTTTTCTTTTGTTCTGATAGTCTGCTATCGGTCATTAAGGGACCTTCACAAATTTCTCCCATGGGCACTAAGGGAGGGGTATCAGGGGGTTACCCTCGGTTTGAATCAGATGGTTCATAAAGTCTTTGACCTACAACACTTAGCAAGGCATTCTATTGGCAAAAGGTTTCTCCCTTTTGGGTTAATAGTCGTTCAATAAAACCCACAGTACTTTGCTTACTCCCGTTTTTGTAATTTAAAAATAGTTAACTTGGAGATACAAAATGAAATTTAACAAGATTGCAACAGTCTTATTATGTTTATTCCCAATAACAGTTTTTTCACAAGCAGCTACCCCAGCAGCAAAAGCCGAAAATCCGATAGTAGTTAAAAAATATAGTTTTAAAAAAATTGACTTTAGCGGAGACAAACAAATATCAAGAGAAGAGGCAAAAAAGGCAGGTATTTCTGACGCTGAATTTAACCTGATTGATAAAGACAATAGTGGTTTCATTACCTGGAATGAGGCCGTTAATAGTCCATCTAAAAATTGGACTGAATAAACTTGACCGCTATAGGGCCCAGTACTGGAGAATCTTTTTTTAAGCTCTAGCCTAAACAATCATTATTTAATTTAATCCCATCAGGGTGGAGTAGCTATGAATAGTAGAATTCTGGCCGCATTGCTAGGAATGGGTTTTTCATTTTCAGCATTTGCACAAACTGCGCCATCCACAGCAAGCACTTCCAATGCACCTCCCATCCTACCTAAGGTATGGACAGGTGTTGCTGGAGATACCTCGATTGGCGCAATTAGCCGCAAAAATCCCTTACATTATTTAAATGTGGGTGAAGCTGGCCAAGTCAAAGGGTGGAACACTTACGATAGTGCAGCAACGTACACCATCCTGCGCCAAGAGGGTCGCCACTTAGAACTCCAGTTTAAGAATTCCAAGTATCAGATTAATGAAATAGGGACCTTAACGGCGGATGGCAAACATATTCAAATTGCGTCAAAAGAAGCCAGCGGTTTTTTTACGATTGACGGCGACAAACTTACAGGCTGTGGGAGCAGTCGAGGCACCAATGGCTTATTTGGCCATTGGTTCGGTAGTTACTCAGCCTGGTGTGATGAATTCACGGCGGGTACCGTCTCATCACCACCATCTGCTAAAGCGGTCGCCACCTTACCAAAAGTCTGGACGGGCGTCATTGCCGCAACTAGCGTAGGGGATCCTTCAAGTCATAATCCGAATAGCGATGCAACTGGAGGCAAAGAAAAGCCTGTGAAAGGGTGGAGTGCTTCTGATGGGCTCAGAACGATGACCATTATTCGTCAACAGGGACGTCATATTGAGTTTCTCTGGAAATCCCCTAACTTAGAAGATAAATGGATCGGCATGCTCTCGGCAGATGGCAAACAAATGCAAGTAACCAATAAATACACTTCTGGATTATGGCGTATTGATGGAGATAAGATCTCTGGCTGCGCTACGGCTAGTGGCTCCAAAGGGACATTTACCCATTGGTTTAATAACTATAAATCCTTCTGTATTGACTTAGCAGTAGGTGCTACTCCGCCAGTACTGACGCAAAATATTCCTGTTCTACCCAAGGAGTGGCGAGGAATGGTCTCCTCTACCTCAATGGGCGCGACCTGGAAAGGCCATCCAAAGCATGCTGATAATGTCGAGGATAAAAACAAAGCTCTAGATTGGAACTTTTATGAAGCGCCCAGAACACTCACCGTCCTACGCCAAGAGGGGCGGCACTTAGAGTTATTACTCAAAACGCCTAAAGCTGAATTGCCATATCCGAGCGTGGGCACCTTATCGGCCGATGGCAAACAGATCGCTATTACATCAAAGCACCAAAAAACTATATTGACTGTGTCCGGAAATACCTTGTCTGGCTGTGGAATTAGTCGCGGAAATAATGGGACTTTTGTAAGTTGGAAAAATAAGTATGCAGCGTATTGCTGGGATTTGACTGCTGCAAAATAGTTATGTAATCATTCTATTAGTGCATTAACCCACTTCGGTGGGTTTTTTGTTTCCTGGTCAATGGCTGCTATGTGTCCTGAGCAATCATTGCATCGGTTATCGGTTATGGTCACGTGATTCGTGAATTTGAGCTCAGAATCTGCGGGTAAGGGGAGCTTCGTGCCGACTCATTTCAGGCTCACCGTATGCATATTAAAAAAGCTTGACTAATTGCTTACCTAAATTATGCCCATTGAGCATGCCGATAAATGCATTAGGAGCACTACCGATCCCCTGAGAAATACTCTCGGTATATTGAAGGCTCTTATCCAAAATTAAAGCGATCAGTTCCGTTTGGATAGACTCCCATTCGCTTAGGTAATCAAACGCAATAAATCCTTGTAAATGGAGTCGTTTATTTAAAAATCCCCGTAAATGCACTGGGTGCATTTGGGAAAAATCATCCTCTGAGACAAGGCCACACAAAGCAATCCGTGCAAATGGATTGAGATGCGGAACAACACTATCAAATACGGATCCGCCCACGTTTTCAAAAAGGCAGTCAATGCCATTGGGGGCTACCTTGGATAATGTGTCGTCTAGATTGCTATCGTGATGGGAGATGCATTCATCAAAGCCTAGAGTCATTTTGGCAGATTCACATTTTTTAGCAGTACCAGCAATACCAATCACACGACAGCCCAGTCTTTTTGCTATTTGACCCACGACACTTCCCACAGCACCCGTTGCCGCGCTGACCAACAAAGTATCTCCAGGCCGCGGTTTGCAAATCTTATGGATGCCAAGCCAAGCTGTAATACCGGGCATACCAGCTACACCTAGAAAACACGTTGCAGGAATATCGCTACTGGGGAGGTGTTTAATTTTTTCATCCAGCATGAGTGCATGCGTTTGCCAGCCCATCATGCCAATCACGAGATCACCTTCTTTGAATCGCTTGGATTTGCTCTCCAATACTTTCCCAATCACTTCGCCCGTAATAAGGTCACCGATAGCGACATTTTTGGCATAGGATTTTGCTGAATTGATCCGGCCCTTCATATACGGATCAACTGAAAGCCATTGATTTTGAATTAAAACTTCATTTGCAGCGGGTTTACCAAGCGGGCCACTGACTAACTGGAAGTGATGCGCTTGAACCTTTTGCTCTGGGTAATTTGCAAGGATTATTTGATGATTGGTCAACATAAAAAATATGAATGTAGTATTAAGGGTTTCTGCCTATTAGTCAATCGATACGCGACTGTTCTAATTTAAACCACCTATAAAAGGAGACGATATGGGAGCTGTAGAGTCAATCGGAGGTCTTTCTGATCTTTTAAACGATAAAACCTTACTAAAACATTCTGCATTAATCGGAGGGCAGTGGGTAAAGGCGAAGAGTGGTGCTGAATTTTCGGTGATTAATCCTGCCACAGGCAAAGAGATTGCAAAAGTTCCTAATCTTTCTGCGGATGATGTTAAAGAAGCAATTTACGCTTCCGATAAATCATTTTTAGCGTGGAAAAGTATTACCGGCAAAGAAAGAGCCGCCATTCTGAGAAAGTGGTTCAATCTGATTAGTGAGAATACCGAAGATCTCGCTTTAATCATGACCCATGAGCAAGGCAAGCCATTGGCAGAGTCGCGGGCTGAAATTCATTATGGTTCATCCTTTATTGAATGGTTTGCAGAAGAAGCAAAACGCGTTACCGGCGCGATTCCGAGTACAACTTGGTCCGATAAGCGCTTAATGGTTTTAAAGCAAGCCATTGGAGTGTGCGTGGCCATTACCCCTTGGAATTTTCCAAGCGCCATGATTACGCGCAAGATTTCACCGGCCTTGGCCGCAGGGTGCCCCATCATTGTGAAACCTGCAGAGCAAACCCCGCTCTCCGCCCTTGCTTTGGGCGAACTGGCAGTTCGGGCCGGCGTTCCTCCAGGTGTCATTAATATTTTGACCGCGGATTCGAGCAATTCCATTGAAATTGGCAAATTACTCTGTGACTCGCCAGTGGTGAGGCATCTTTCGTTTACCGGCTCTAATGAGGTTGGCCGAATTCTGATGAGTCAATGCGCTGCTACGGTAAAGAAAGTGGCGCTTGAACTGGGTGGCCACGCCCCATTCATTGTTTTTGAGGATGCCGATATTGATGCAGCAGTGACTGGAGCCATGTTCGCTAAATACCGTAATGCAGGTCAAGCGTGTGTCGCAGCAAACCGCTTTTATGTCCATAGGAATGTACATGATCAGTTTGTTGAAAAATTTGCACTTGCAACCAAGGCCATCAAGGTTGGTAGTGGCTTGGAGCAGGGCGTTACACAAGGACCATTGATTGATAACCAGGCCCTAGCAAAGGTACAAAAGCATATTGCGGATGCGATTAGCAAGGGCGCTCAAGTCGTTACTGGTGGAAAAGTGGCTAAACAGGGCGGAACGTTCTTTGAGCCGACCGTATTGGCTAATGCCAATAATTCCATGTTGGTCGCATACGAAGAGACTTTTGGTCCAGTAGCGCCAGTGATTCCATTTGACTCAGATGAAGAGGTGGTGCAGTTGGCTAACCATAGCCAATTTGGGTTGGCATCGTATTTTTATAGTCGTGATATTGGCAGAATCTGGAAGGTATCCGAGGCCCTGGAATTTGGTATGGTCGGCGTGAATACAGGACTTTTCTCAAATGAAGTCGGCCCGTTTGGCGGCATCAAGCAATCCGGACTGGGTCGCGAAGGAAGTTCATGGGGAATTGATGAGTACTTGGAAATGAAATATGTGTGTGTTGGACTTTAATTCTTTGGTTGCCTACTTGGCATTTTCGCTTAGCGCCATAACCAAACAATCCCTATAAACAGCACTTAAACAATCTAAATGAGCAAAAGGACTTTCTATGAAAATCATCTCTAAGGTAGTTAGTATTCTCTCTCTGTTCTTTGTTTGCGTTTCTATGGCACACGCGCAGGCCTATCCCAATAAGCCGATTAAATTAATCGTGCCGTTTCCTCCAGGTGGAACAGCCGATATTCTTGGCAGACTGCTGGCAGATAAGTTAGGTGTAGTGACTTCCCAGTCAGTGATTGTTGAAAACCGTGCTGGGGCTGCGGGTGGTATTGCAGCACAACTGGTCGCACAGTCCCCTGCCGATGGTTACACATTGCTGCTCGGAACCACAGGTACACAAACCATGAACCCCGCGATTAATTCAAAATTACCTTACAACTCATTAAAAGACTTTGCCAGCGTGAGTAATTTTGCAGCATCGCCATTCGTTTTGGTAGTCAACCCGAATGTACCGGCGCAGAACTTAAAAGAACTGATCGAACTTGCGAAGAAGAAGCCAGGAAGTCTTCGCTATGCTTCCTTTGGTACCGGCAGCTCTGCGCATATGACCGGTGAGATGTTTAAGTTACAGGCAGGAGTTGATATTACGCATGTGCCTTACAAAGGTGCTGCTCCAGCATTGATTGATTTGATTGGTGGCCATGTGGACATGATGTTTACGCTTGCGCCTAGCGTTATTCAGCACCTTCGTTCTGGCTCGCTGCGGGCGATTGCGGTTGCAGCACCACAACGCGATCAAGCAATCGCATCGGTTCCTACCTTCACCGAAGCAGGACTTAATAACTTTGTATCGGATTCTTGGTATGGCGTTTTTGCACCTGCCGGAACTCCACAGGCCATCATTACTAAATTAAATGCTGACATCCAAAAAATATTGGCGATGCCCGATGTCAAGCAAAAATTAGCGAGTGAAGGAGCAATTCCCGTTGGTAATACGCCTGAACAATTTACCGAACAGGTTCGGAAAGAACTGGCTCATTGGACAAAGATTGCTACTGAGGCAAAAATTAGAGAGTAATGTTGGAGTAACTATCGCATGTTGAAGCATTTAAAAAATCAATCCCTCTTTCGTGAGGAGGGATTGATTGATGGTGTTTGGTCTAAAGCAGATTCTAAGAAGACTCTTCCTGTGCTTAATCCGGCCTCGGGAGAAGTGCTTGGCGTAATTCCGAATATGGGATCAACCGAGACAGGGCGAGCAATTCTCGCTGCCAAAAATGCGTGGCGTGGCTGGCGAGAAAAGACGGCCCGTGAGCGTGGCATTATTTTGCGCCGATGGTATGAGCTGGTGCTCGAAAATCAAGATGACTTGGCAAGCATCATGACCTTGGAGCAAGGTCGGCCATTCAAGGATGCCAAAAATGAGGTTATCTACGCAGCCAGTTTTATTGATTGGTATGCAGAAGAGGGTAAACGCATTTACGGTGATGTGATTCCGCAACCACAACGAGATTCCAGAACCCTGGTGCTTAAAGAGCCAATCGGGGTGTGTGGCGCCATCACGCCCTGGAATATGCCTAGTGCGATGGTGACGCGCAAGACTGCTACTGCTTTGGCAGCTGGTTGTACTGTGGTTTTAAAGCCTGCGGAACAAACACCCTATTCGGCAATCGCACTTGCTGTGCTTGCTCAGGAAGCAGGGGTTCCTAAGGGCGTTTTTAATCTAGTGACTGGCGACCCTGAGCCCATTGGCATGGAGTTAACTACCAATCGGATTGTTCGCAAAATAACATTTACCGGATCGACCGAGGTTGGCAAGATTTTGATGCGACAAAGTAGCGACTCCATCAAAAAACTTTCTTTTGAGCTAGGCGGTAATTCTCCATTCATCGTCTTTGATGATGCCGACATTAAAAAAGCTGCAAAAGATGCCGTTTCGTGTAAGTTCCGCAACTCAGGACAAACCTGTGTATGTGCTAATCGTATTTATGTACAAGAACCCATTTATGATCAGTTTCTAGTGCATTTCTTGGAGGCCGTTCAGGCACTAAAAGTGGGTAACGGTTTTGAAGAAGGTGTGACGCAAGGGCCGTTAATTGATCAGCATGCCATCGATAAGATGGAGGCGCATGTAAAAGATGCCTTGACTCATGGCGCAAAACTACTGACTGGGGGCAAGCGGCATGCCTTGGGCGCCAATTTCTATGAGCCGACAATCTTATTGAACTTAACCAAGCAGATGCGTCTGTATAACGAAGAGACCTTTGGGCCGATCGCAGCAATTGCCAAATTCAAAACGGAGGAAGAGGTTATTGAAATGGCCAACGATACCGAATACGGTCTTGCTGCTTATGTTCATACAACAAATATTGGTCGAATGTTTAGGGTTTCAGAGCAACTCGAGGTTGGGGTAGTGGGAATTAATAAAGGAGTCTTTGCGACCGAGGTTGCTCCATTTGGGGGAACTAAACAATCTGGGATTGGTACAGAGGGCTCGAAGTATGGCATTGAAGAGTATCTCCACCTAAAGCGCCTATCAATTGGAGGAGTGGATGAATAGTTTCTTACGACAAAGACAATGCCACGCTCGTAGTTATCAACGAATTAGTTTTATCGTACCGGATTTAAGCTTTTAGTTAGCCACTGTGTGAAGATCAATGCTGATTCATTTTGTTGTCGGAGTAGCACCTGGAGCCTTGGGTGCGTCGCGATACAAAGGCTCGACCGCTGGCATTAATGCACTCAGCTGCTCAATGCGTGTTGCACCCGAAGGGTGGGTTGATAAAAACTCCGGTGGATTTTTGCCCTTAGTTGCTTTCATCATCTTTTGCCACACAGAGATGGCGGCGCGCGGGTTATAGCCGGCCCTAGCAGCTAGTTCAACTCCAATCGCATCGGCTTCGCTTTCATGTTGCCTTGAGTTCGGCAATACCAATACATACTGCGCTACTTGATTGGCTGCATTGATTTGCGCGCCATAGCCTCCGGCAGCAGCGAGTGCAACACTGGTAATTGTATTTTGCGCCATGGCCTGCGAAAGGCGTTCTCTGCCGTGCTCGCGTAAGGCATGCGCAATCTCATGCCCCATGATGGCGGCAATCTCATCATCATTGAGATTAAGTTGATCGATGATGCCGGTATAAAAGGTAATCTTGCCACCGGGGGCGCAGGTGGCATTCACAATGGGTGCATTAATCAGGCTTAGTTGCCAATTCCATTTTTGGGTATCGTCACGAAAGTAGGTAGTCTGGGGAATCAGGCGATTGGCAATACCGATCAGGCGATCGTATTGCGGTCCTGATGTAATCAGAATCTTTTTTTCTTGGGCTTTTTTATTTTGTTCGTTAAAGCTAATTGCTGATAAACGTTCAACCTCACTTTGTGAGGCCATCATCAGCTGCTGCCGATTGATGCCTACTACGCCAGGTCGTGTCGTAGTAGTGCATGCAGACAGAAGGGTGATACCAGCAATGCATAGGGCAATGAAGCGGAAAGGCGCCTTGCTAGCAAATGTACTTAGCAAGGCCCTATGCATTCCGTGTGACGCTAAATAAACTGCGTATTACTTCTTTCCTGGGGTAATCGAAGCCGCCATCCGGTCGATGAAAAGAGCGCGCACTACATCGCCTACTGCAATGTCTTTCAAGAGCTCTGGGTTCTTCACTTTCACGACAGTGACCTTACCATTAGGGCCCTTAATGGAGGCGGTCTTCTTGGCGCGATCGACAGCAACCACATCGGCAATGATTTCCGTTGCGTTGGTAATGGTCTGTGCTGGCTTTTGGCCGGGCTGTGCAGTGGTAACAGCAGATGCCTCTTGCTTGCTGCGAATGCCATCGCTCTTAGTTTTAATGAGCTCCAGTGCAACAGCGATTTCAAAAGTCACACTCAGGTGATCGCCTACCTTGATCTGCGCAAAGTTCTTAATCTCTGGACCAGCCACAAAATTGGATTCACCGTCTTTATTTTTAAAGGTGATGGTGCGTGTTTTTGCATCAATCTTTACGACATCGCCCTGATATAAATCATAGACGGTATCCATAATGGCAGCCGCTTCTACTTTGGGTTTGGCTGGGCTAGCAGGCTGCGCTTGAACGAGGCTAGTCGTTGCGAGTAATGCCGCAGTGATTGCAGCGATGTGAAGTGAATTGCGTTTCATGTTCTTCCTTTTGGTTTCAAAAAAAATAATGCGTTTCTGTTTTTACTACGTAATATGATTCAGTATGTTGCGTTTTTCTCTCTTAGAGCTCCCACCAATTTCCTGCAAAGTGCCCCTGTAGCCAATCGATGCATTGACTGACTTTGCCAGGAACCAGGCGGGGCGATGAAAACACCGCATGGATTTCTTGGGAGGGCAAAGTCCAGTCCGTCAAGATCGGCTGCAGACTACCCCTCTTGACAGAATGGTAAGCAACGTACCAGGGTAATGTCGCCAAGCCCATTTTAGCGATGGTGGCCGCCAATAGGGTTGACAAGTTATTCGAGTACAGCGGCCCTTTAACAGGGACTGAGAGTGCCGCGCCATCAGCGCCACTAAAATGCCAGCGATGGTTATCCTGTACCGAGCTATAAATCAGGGCTTGGTGCCCAGTCAGCTCGCTTGGATGCTTGGGCGTACCATGCTCTTCTAAATAGGCTGGGCTGGCAACTAATACCCAGGGGTTTAGCCCCAAATAGCGCGAACCCAGTGAAGAGTCTGGCAGGCGACCCATCCGAATTGCCAAATCAATGCCTTGCTCCACCAAATTGACGTAGTGGTCATCCAAACTCAGGTGCACTTGCAGTTGGGGGTGCTGGCTCATGAATTCCAGCACCATGGGGGTCAAAATACGGCGCCCGAAGGCAACCGACGAGCTAATCGACAATTTCCCCTGAATTTTGCTCTGCAAGAGGGCGGCTAAGTTATCCGCATCTTCGAGCTCACGCGAAATCACTTTGCATTTCTCATAGTAAATTTGGCCGATTTCAGTCGGGGTGACCCCTCTAGTGCTGCGGTGCAGCAAAAGGGAGCCAAGGCGCTTTTCTAAAAAGGCGATGTGTTTGGTGGCGGTCGGCTGAGTAATGCCAAGGCTAATGGCGGCCTTACTAAAGGAGCCAGTCTCAACGACGCGAACAAATAGGGCAATGCCCTGGATGCGATCCATTTACCCATTTTAGCCTGATTCTGATCCAAGGTATTCCAAATTGGAATAGGTGATATGAATGGGCCTGCCATTGTCATTTGGACCGGAAATCGCCATCATTCATTCATTCTTAAAACGTGGAGGAGACATCATGGCCAAAATGAAAGCCGCAATGGCTGCAGTACTAGTAATGGAAAAAGAGGGCATTACAACCGCCTTTGGTGTTCCAGGTGCAGCAATCAACCCGCTCTATGCGCAATTACGCGAGCGTCAATCGATTACGCACATTTTGGCTCGCCACGTTGAAGGCGCTTCCCACATGGCCGAAGGCTATACCCGCGCCAAAGCCGGCAATATTGGCGTTTGTATTGGTACCTCGGGTCCTGCTGGAACCGACATGATCACTGGCCTTTACTCTGCGATTGCTGATTCCATTCCAATTCTGTGTATTACCGGTCAAGCACCCCGTGCACGCCTATACAAAGAAGACTTTCAAGCCGTTGATATCGAGTCCATCTCCAAGCCAGTAACCAAGATGTCCGTTACGGTTCGCGAGCCAGGCTTAGTGCCCCGCGTATTCCAGCAAGCCTTTCATATAATGCGCTCCGGACGTCCTGGCCCAGTGTTAATTGACTTGCCGATTGACGTTCAGCTCGCTGAAATCGAATTTGATATTGATACCTACGAGCCATTGCCGGTCTATAAACCTGCAGCAAGCCGCAAGCAAATTGAAAAAGCCTTTGAAATGTTGATGGCTTCTGAAAAGCCCTTGATCGTCTCTGGCGGCGGCGTAATTAATGCCGATGCAGATAAGTTATTAGTTGAGTTTGCCGAGTTGACTGGTATCCCAGTGATTCCTACCCTGATGGGTTGGGGCACGATTCCCGATGACCATCCGCTGATGGCTGGTATGGTCGGATTGCAAACATCGCATCGCTATGGCAATGCCACGATGCTTGCGAGTGACTTTGTTTTGGGTATCGGTAACCGCTGGGCCAACCGCCACACGGGCTCGCTCGAGGTGTATTGCAAAGACCGTAAGTTTGTCCACGTCGACATTGAGCCAACCCAAATCGGCCGCGTCTTTAATCCAGACTATGGCATTGTTTCCGATGCAAAAGCCGCTTTGGAATTGTTTGTTGAAGTGGCTAAAGAATGGAAAGCCAAAGGCAAGCTCAAAGACTATAGCGACTGGGTTAGCCGTTGCCAAGAGCGTAAGCGTTTGATGCTGCGCAAGACCAATTTTGATAATGTACCTATCAAGCCACAGCGCGTATACCAAGAGATGAACTCGGTATTTGGTCGCGATACGGTTTATGTATCGACCATTGGTTTGTCACAAATTGCAGGCGGTCAGTTCTTGCACGTCTATGGCGCTCGCCAGTGGATCAATTGCGGTCAAGCCGGTCCTTTAGGCTGGACTATTCCTGCAGCACTCGGCGTGTTAGCCTCCGACCCAACTAAAACAGTTGTTGGTCTTGCCGGTGACTATGATTTCCAGTTCTTGATTGAAGAGCTGGCTGTTGGCGCGCAATTCCATTTGCCGCTTGTCATGGTGTTGGTGAATAACAGCTATCTTGGCTTGATTCGCCAAGCGCAGCGTGGCTTTGAGATGGACTACTGCGTCCAGCTCGCCTTTGACAACATCAACGTCGATGACCAAAACCTCAAGGGCTATGGCGTTGATCACGGTAAAGTTGTTGAAGGCCTTGGCTGTAAGGCTCTGCGTGTAACCGACCCCAGCAAGATCAATGCTGTTTTGATCGAAGCGCAAAAGATGGCCAAAGAGCACCGCGTACCGGTAGTAGTGGAAGTGATTCTTGAAAAAGTCACAAACATTGCGATGGGTACGGAGATCAATAATGTCAACGAATTTGAAGACATTGATTGCCGCCATCCTGCTGGTACCGAAGGATTGGTTACTGCCGGTTTGCTCGAGTAATTGCTTTAATCAATAGAATGCTGTTCTAATGCGGTATTACGAAGGTAATACCGCAATTTTTTGCCCTTTAGGTTTTGCTTGTTTGAATTTGATAAGGAATAGGAATGCCGAAGTTTGCTGCTAATCTCACCATGTTGTTTAATGAAGTTCCATTCATGGAACGCTTTGATAAAGCTGCAGCAGCTAACTTCAAGGCAGTGGAGTTTCTGTTTCCGTATGCATTTCCAGCTGCTGACATAAAGGCAAAGCTCGATCAAAACAAATTGACTTTGGTGCTGCACAATTTGCCCGCAGGAAATTGGGAAGCGGGTGAGCGCGGTATTGCCTGTCTACCAGACCGTATTGATGAATTCCGTAAAGGTGTATCGAATGCGGTGGAATATGCTACTGCTCTTGGCGTAAAGCAGGTGAACTGCTTAGCCGGAAAAATGCCGGAAGGCGTTGCTCACGCTGTATTACGCACCACTTTTATTGATAATCTTAAGTACGCTGCCGCTGAACTGAAAAAGGCCAATATCAAGCTTTTGATCGAGCCCATCAATACCTTTGATATTCCAGGCTTCTTCTTATCTGGAACGCAGCAGGCCATCGATATCATCGCTGAAGTTGGCTCGGATAATCTGTTTTTACAGTACGACATCTACCATGCACAGCGCATGGAGGGTGAGCTGGCGAATTCGATCCAGAAGCATCTTGCAAAAATTGCCCATATTCAGCTGGCCGATAATCCTGGTCGCAACGAGCCTGGTACTGGCGAAATCAATTACGCCTATATCTTTGCCATGCTCGATCGCATTGGTTATGCCGGCTGGATTGGCTGCGAA
>CAZUMD010000027.1:0-15353 GCA_964621735.1 uncultured Polynucleobacter sp. | reverse complement strand
TATACCTTGGCAAGGTATCGCTCTACCAGCTGAGCTATTCCCGCATAACAGGGCAACAGTTTAGCAAACTATTGAGCTCTACGCCGTATTTATTGCCCATTGTGAAATTTACACCCCTTGCGTCTTATGCAATCAAGGCTCTAGTCCGACTTGCCGAGCAATTGGGGTAGTGCTTTTTGCAAGTAATAGAACATGGACCATAGGGTTAAAAATGCCGCCACCCAGATTAGCCATGTACCAATTAGAGCGGCATTCAACCAACCAAAGAGGGTGCCATTAAATAGCAGAAATGGAATTGCTACCAGCTGCGCAGTAGTTTTTAATTTACCAACCATGTGTACTGCCACGCTTTTGCTGGCACCTACTTGTGCCATCCACTCCCGGAGCGCTGAGATGGTAATTTCGCGGCCAATAATGACCAAGGCCACCCACACTTGTACCCGGCCCATATTCAACAGTACCAGTAAGGCTGCAGCGACGATTAATTTATCGGCGACGGGATCTAAGAATTGCCCAAACGCGGATTCTTGTTTCATGCGGCGTGCCAAATAACCGTCGAGCCAATCGGTGACTGCCGCAAAAATAAACAGGCTTGTCGCCAGCATATTTTTTTCCGGCATGCTGAGCCAGCTCGCGGGCAAATAAAAAATGGTGACCAAGAGCGGTATCGCTGCGACGCGCAGCCACGTTAAGGCGATGGGAAGATTAAACGGCATGGCGCTAGGATAACCGAAGGCGCTTGAATTACTTAATGTAATTGCTGGTAAATCTGCTCCGCTAGGGTCAAGGAAATACCGTCTACCGTGGCCAGCTCTTCCATGCTGGCATTCGAGACGCCGCGCAGCCCCCCAAAACGGGCTAGCAAGGCTTGGCGTCGTTTTGCACCGATGCCTTCAATTTCTTCGAGGCGTGAGACGGTCCGTGCCTTTGCCCGCTTTGCCCGCATTCCGGTAATGGCAAAGCGATGTGCCTCATCCCGTATTTGCGCAATCAGCATCAGCGCCGCGCTCTCCCGCCCAAGCTCGAGTGATGGGCGGCCATCGGCAAAGATGAGGGATTCGAGACCAACCTTCCGAGCCTCGCCTTTAGCAACACCCACAATTAATCCCAGATCCATACCCAGCTCTGCAAACACTTGACGAGCGATTTCTACTTGGCCTTTACCGCCATCAATGAGAATGAGCTGCGGCATTTTGTCTGCGGGAATTTCTTGATAATTGGCATAGCGGCGTTGCAATACCTGCCGCATTGCTGCGTAATCATCGCCCGGTGTAATGCCGTTAATATTGAAGCGACGGTACTCGCTCGATTGCATTTCATTTTTTGCGTACACCACGCACGAGGCTTGGGTTGCTTCGCCCGAGGTATGGCTAATATCAAAGCACTCTACGCGCAATTGCTCGATGCTTTCTACATCCAAAGCAAGGGCATCAAGCAAGGCACGCGCCTTGGCCAGTTGGCCGCCGGTCTCAACCAAGCGCTTGGCTAAGGCAATCTTGGCATTCCCCTCTGCCATACCAAGCCAGTGACGGCGCTGGCCTTGCGGCTGGTACAAAAAAGTAATCTTTTTTCCTGCTTGCAGATTTAAGCTGTCTTGCAGAAGTGATGTCTCATCGCCAGTGGAGATGGCGTGACTCAAAACAATGACGCTGGGTATTAGCTTGGCGTCACTTACCTCACTATCTAAATAATGTTGCTGAATAAATGCATCCAAGATTTCAACGGGGCTAGGTAGCTCGCCTGCTGCTGAACGCAGATTTTTAGGAAAGTAGGTGCGATCGCCTAAATGCCGGCCACCGCGCACCATGGCCAAATTGACGCAAATCATGCCTTCCAGTTCAGCTGCCGCCAAGATATCAACGTCGCCCTCGCCATCGGCAACGGTATCCATCGATTGCTGCTGCAGCACGCTGGATAGATCGGCAATCCGATCCCGAATGACCGCAGCCATCTCAAAATCCAGTGCATCGCTGTGAATCAGCATTTCACGCTCGAGTTCAGATAGAACTTGGCCGTGATCCCCTTCTAAAAAACGCGTTGCTTGATTTACATCACTCGCATATTGCCCGGTAGTCAGCATGCCAACGCATGGCGCGCTGCAACGGTGAATTTGGTGCAAGAGGCAGGGTCGTGTGCGATTTTTAAAGACCGTATCTTCACAGGTACGCAAGCGAAATACTTTCTGCAAAATCTGAACACTGTTGCGCACTGCCGATGAATTCGGGAAGGGTCCAAAATAGCGGTTACGCCGATCCACTTTGCCGCGGTATGACGACAAGCGCGGAAACGCATGCCCTGTCAGCATCACATAGGGGTAAGACTTATCGTCACGGAACAAAATATTGAAGGGCGGCGCCAACTCTTTAATTAAGTTGTTTTCTAGAATCAAGGCCTCTGATTCCGTCCGTGTGACTGTGGTTTCATAGCGGGCAATTCGGCTCACCATACGCTCAATCCGCGGCGATAATGCAGTTCGTTGAAAATAGCTGGATACTCGCTTTTTTAGGTCGCGGGCTTTACCCACGTAAAGTATCTGATCTGCTTCGTCAAAAAAGCGATATACCCCCGGCAATCCGGGAAGCCGTTTAATGTCTTGCTTGAGGGTTTCAAAAAGCGAATTACGCATGCGTTGGGATATATTTTGCCAAATCGTTGATAACTACGGTGACGCCGGTGTCTGTTGGCGCCTTGCCCGCAGCCTAGCTACGCGCCACCAGCAACAGGTCCGCCTGTTTTGCGATGATCTACCGACCCTTAATTTACTCGCATCCGACTCCCCGCGCACGCCACAGGTGGAGATTTTGCCGTGGGAGGCTAGTTATGAAAATGCGCGGCACCCGCTTGATCCGCCGGATGTGGTGATTGAAGCCTTTGGCTGCCACCTGCCAGAGCGCTACCAAACTGGCTTATTCATTGCGTCCAAAAAACCCATCATTCTCAATCTGGAGTACCTTAGTGCTGAGCCTTGGGTTGCGGAGTGCCATGCCAAAGCCTCGCCCCAATCGAGCGGTCTTGCAAAATATTTTTTCTTTCCCGGGTTCGGGCCGGATACCGGAGGGCTGTCACTTGATCCCATTCCGGTAGAAGGCAGTCAGTCTAGCGCCGTCATCCCTGCCAGCCTTGCGCCGAGCTGGGCCCTACTCCGCCCCGAAGCAGAGCGCATCAGCCTCTTTTGTTATCCGGGAGCGCCGCTGCGACAGTGGCTTGAGGATCTCGGCAATACACAGGCGAAGATTGATGTGCTGCTGACCTTTGGTCATGCTGAAATGATTGGGCACAGTATTGGCAGGCCTTTAGATCTACCTTCATCGATTCAGCTGATTTCCCTCCCCTTTGTGCCGCAAGACGACTACGACTGGCTCTTAGCCCAATGCGACTTCAATATTGTCCGGGGCGAAGATTCCTTTGTACGAGCCCAACTCGCTGAAAAGCCATTTATTTGGCATATTTACCCGCAAGACGATATGGCCCATACCGTGAAATTACAGGCCTTTTTGGATCTGTACCTTGAAAAAGCCAGCCCATCGACCCAAGAATCCTGCCGACTGGCCATGGATTGGCAGATGCCATCCCGCTGGTGGAATCAGCGCGCGGAGTGGCAGGCTCACGCCCGCCAGTGGCGCAAAACGATACTAGAGGCCAATCAAGACGGCGGGCTTACAGCCAGAATGCTGCGTTTTGTGACCTAAGTCACCCCAGAGGAAGTCCCGCTGGGGCGGTTACAATGTCACCTTTATTAAATACAGCAGAATTCAGTTCTGCCTCCAGGAATACCACAGATGAAAACAGCACAAGAACTCCGCGTCGGCAACGTAGTGATGATTGGCGCCGACGCCATGGTCGTACTCAAGGCCGAATATAGCCGCTCTGGCCGTAACTCCTCGGTCGTCAAAATGAAGTTCAAGAATCTTTTAACCGGCGCTCCGAACGAGGGCGTTTATAAAGCCGACGACAAATTTGATATTGTCATTTTGGACAAAAAAGAATGTACCTATTCGTATTTTGCCGACCCAATGTATTGCTTCATGGACGGCGATTACAACCAGTATGAAGTAGAGGCGGAGTTTATGGGCGACGCTCTTAACTACCTCGAAGAGGCAATGCCGGTTGAGGTGGTGTTCTACGAAGGTAAAGCGCTTTCGGTTGCAATGCCAACCTCCTTGGTGCGTGAAATCATCTATACCGAACCTGCCGTTAAAGGCGATACCAGCTCTGGCAAAGTACTCAAGACAGCTAAGTTAGCTACGGGCTATGAATTGCAAGTTCCCCTCTTTTGCAATACAGGCGATAAGATTGAAATCGATACCCGCACCGGCGAGTACCGTAGCCGCGCGAACTAAATAGCTCACTATTGAGGTTCAAAAGCCCGGTTTTCCGGGCTTTTTTATTTCCCAAGTACAAGTCATAATGTCTATCTATGACGAATACCACCCCTCCAGAAATCACCCGACTGACGCTTGCCGACCTTCCTCAGCTAATTAACTGCGTGCGCAGCTGTTACGGTGAAAGCTATCCAAACAAAATGATGTATGACATTAATCAGTTAGAGGAAAGCATTGAAAACAAGTTGATGCACTCCGTGGTGGCAAAACGAGATAACGGTCAAATCGTTGGACACTGTGCCCTTACTTTTGATGGCACCCACAATGTTTCCCCCGAAGCCGGAAAAATGATGGTCGACCCAAACTTCAGAGGTCAGCATATCGCTGAAATAATGGCAAAAGAGCGAATTGAGATTGCTCATGAACTTGCTTTGCCAGGATTTTGGACCGAGTGCGTAACAAACCATCCATATAGCCAATATGAAATGATTGCCTTTAATGCCAAAGAAACGGGCTTGTTTATTGGTAATACTCCAGGCACCATATCCATGAAGGGCCTAGAAAATCATCCAGATACTCGCATGTCATTACTCGCTTTTTATTTGCAGTTAAATGACCGTCCACATACCATCTTTATGCCAGCCCAACATGCTGAACATGCAACAACACTGGTAGGTGATTTAAACCTTCAACGCAATATAGTGGTTTCGAATATAGCGGCTAGCGGAACAACGACTTTTCATACTGTCATTAATTCCAGCATCCAGACGGCAAATATTGCAATCGATCGCATTGGGAGCGATTTAGTCGCTGCGGTCAAACATGAACTCATGAAACTCGAACCCCTCAATCTGGCATCTATTTATTTAGATATTCCAATTGAGCAAGAAACAGCAGCAAATGCCTATCTCGAATTAGAAAGTATTGGATTTTTCTGGGGATCCTGGATGCCCAATTTTTCAACCGAGGGTGACGCGCTAAGACTCCAAAAAATATATCAGCCGGTCGATGTAGATACCATTGTTTGCGCAAGGCCTCAAGGTGAATCTGTAAAGAATTTCATCCTTGCTGAATGGAAAAGAGTGACTCGATCCTAAAAAAATCCATCGTTTTATTCAATTAAGTGGTGCTGCTTAAGGCAAGCTTTAGAACGCTGGTACTGCTTTTCCGCCTGTAGTTCAGTCCAAGCTATCGCCGCCGAAGTCGGCATCAAGCGATTTAAACGAATCGCAGATTTTTCTAGCTTTGCTTTAGAAACCTTCAGATCATGAATTAATTGATCTGCAAGATCGGGCCGATTACAAATCAATACCGCATCGCAGCCCGCAGATAAGGCTAACTCTGCGCCCTTGACTACATCACCAGCAACGCTGGCACCCTCCATCGATAAATCATCACTGAAGATCACGCCCTCAAACGCCAATTGCTGACGCAAGATAGTTTGTAACCAAACCGTAGAAAACCCCGCAGGAAGGCTGTCCACTTTGGGGTAAATCACATGGGCCGGCATCACGGCAGCCAGGCTCAAGTCAAGCCACTCGTAAGGCTTGGCATCGCATTGCAAGATGGTATTTAGGGAGCGCTCGTCTACTGGAATGGCTACATGCGAATCCGCTTCTGCCCATCCGTGTCCCGGAAAGTGCTTGCCGCAGTTCGCCATTCCAGCCAGTTGAAGTCCAGAGTTCAGCGCCTTAGCAAGCGCATACACAATCTGCGGATCTGAACTAAATGAACGGTCACCGATCACCCCACTTCGACCAAAGTCAAGGTCCAATACCGGGGTAAAACTAAAATCAACGCCGCAGGCGCGCAGCTCTGCTGCCAAAATATAGCCACAGGCCGTTGCTGCAGTCATTGCTGCAATCGCAGACTCCGAGGTATAGGTAGTTTTACTTTTCTTGGGGGCTCGCATCCACAGTTCACCTAATTTACGCATGGCTGGTAAATGCGTAAATCCGTCCGCCTTACAGCGCTGCACGCGACCACCCTCATGATCAATGGAAATCAAGACATCTGGCCGTATGGCCTTAATACTCCGCGTCAGTGCAGTGAGTTGTTTGCGATTAGCAAAGTTCCTAGCAAATAAAATGACACCACCAGTCAAGGGATGTTCAATGCGGCGGCAGTCGTCTGGAGTGAGTTCTAAGCCAACGACATCTAAGGTAATGGGGCCAGGTTGATGAGTGGATGCCACCGGTGATTTCCTTTAGGTTTGAGAGGGATGAATGCCGTTTTTACAAATTAGATATGGTCTACATTCACTGCGTTTACTAACCAATGTAATTGCTAGGATCATACGTGGTAACGATCGGCGTACCATGACTTACCACCACAAACGCAATGGCCATATCCTGCTCGTCACTCACAGTCACTTCAGCATGCCAATCGCGTTCTTGCATAAAGAGCGCAAGCGGTCCCGAATAATGGGTGACCGGCTTACCGCTGGGTTCATTTAAGGTTTGCAAGGAGCGCCAAGTCATCGGCATGCGCATACCTAAGCCAATCGCTTTTGAGAATGCCTCTTTAGCAGCAAAGCGCGTAGCCAAATAGGCCATACCCCGCTTGTGATTACGCGCTAAACGCTGATGAAAGACCGCTAATTCTTCTTTGCCTAAAATGCGCTCAGCCAAGCGACCTTGCGTCCGCTCATAAGCAGCAATCAAGCGCTCCATTTGCAAAATATCCGTACCAATGCCGACGATCATGGCGCTATACCTAATCCGAAGCAGTACGGGCGTGCAACATTAAAGCCTTCATATCCAGAATGGCTTGTTGCCAACCTTTGAATAGTGCCTCAGCGACAATCGCATGCCCAATATTTAGTTCGGATAACTCGGCGATCATAGCAATCGGACTCACATTACTCTCATTCAGGCCATGGCCAGCATTGACGCGTAAGCCAAGCTGTTTTCCGTATTGCGCGGCAGTACGAATGCGCTCCAACTCCAGCAGCTGTGCATCGCCAGCCAAATCAGCATAACGCCCCGTATGCAATTCAATCACGGTGGCGCCCGCTTTACTAGCAGCCATGATTTGCTTTTCTTCAGGATCAATAAAGAGCGATACCCGAATGCCTGCATCGACGAGCTGGGTAGTAGCCTGTTTGACCGCCTCAAAATGGCCGGCGACATCGAGGCCTCCTTCGGTAGTGACCTCTTCGCGCTTTTCGGGCACAAGGCAAACATCATGCGGCTTGATCTGGCACGCAATTGCAATCATCTCGGGGGTAACGGCGCACTCTAGGTTCATACGCGTTTTTATTAAGGGGCGAAGCGCGATTAAATCGGCATCTTTGATGTGACGCCGATCCTCACGCAAATGCAATGTAATTAAATCTGCACCCGCCTCTTCCGCCAGACGCGCAGCCCGAATGGGATCGGGATAAGCTGTGCCGCGGGCATTGCGTAAAGTTGCGACATGATCGATGTTGATGCCAAGCTCTAGGGTATTCATTGGTATAGGGTACTAGATTTTCTTAAGGTCAATCAGGATTTGACGGGTTGTTAAGACCTGATCTTGTAAATGAAGGCCTAGCAAAAAGCGCATCAACTGCTTACTCTCCAGGAGGGTATCGGCACCCGTAAAGTTGCCAGAGGCCATTTCCAATAAGACGCGACCACTTAAGATAGGCCAATGCCCAGGGTCATCGGATTGGCATGGGCGAATACCCCGCTCTGGCTGATAGACGTATTTCTCCGCCTCGATTGGAGCAGCATTGCTTTCAACGCAATAATCAAGCGCGGCAGCATAGCCGGTCTCCTGCAGTAAGGCTAATTCAAATGGCCTTAAGATTTGCTCCAAACGACTGCTCTCTGTATCCATCTCCGCTAAAGCAGAAATGGTAGCCATGTAATGGTCGTACAGGGTCTCGTACTCGTCTTCGCGAGCTAAGAATTTGACCAGTAATTCATTGAGATAAAAGCCGCAGAGAAGCGCATCACCGACCAGTGCAGGAGTGCCGCCAACCCACTCGGACTTGGTTAAGGTGCGCAGCTCGGACTTCCCGCTCCACGAAACCAGGAGTGGCTGAAAGCGCTGCAACACTGGTCTTAAAACGGAATGGGGGCGCTTAGCACCTTTGGCAATGAGCGCCATCCGCCCATATTGCCGAGTAAATACATCTAAAATCAGGCTCGTTTCTTTGTATGGGATGCTGTGCAAAACAAAAGCAGGCTCATCGGCTACGCGAATGGATGCCATTTATTCCAAACCTTGCGCCCGTAATTCGGCGCGATCATCTGCCCAGCCCCGTTTGACTTTGACCCAGGTCTCTAGAAAGACTTTGCCGTCAAACAGTTTCTCCATATCCAGACGTGCTTCAGTAGAAATCTTTTTGAGGCGCTCGCCCTTATCGCCGATGATCATGGCCTTGTGATTATCCCGATCCACCAAAATGGTCGCCGCAATCCGTCGCATAGTCCCATCCATCTTGAATTGATCAATCACCACCGAGCTTGCATAGGGTAATTCTTCGCCGGTAAAGCGAAATACTTTCTCGCGCAAAATTTCAGCAGCCAGAAAACGCTCGCTGCGATCCGTCAAGGTATCCGCATCGTAGCGCGCATCACCTTCTGGCAAATACTCTTCCAGCACATCGAGTAAACGTTGTACGTCCGTTGGATTTTTGCCGCTCATGGGAATGATTTCTGCAAAATGCTGCTCGGATTGATCGGGTCTTCCACCAATCTCACTCCAAGCCTGACCCATTTTTTTCATGAAATCCAATAAAGCCACATCGCGATCAGCCGGCAATTCAAAACGGCTGGCAAATAAATCCAATTTATTCAGCACAAGGATAACGGGAAGGTCCTTAGGTAAAAGACGAAGTACTTTGGCGTCGTCCTCACCAAAATAGCCTGCCTCGACAATAAAACAAGCCACATCAACATCCTGCAGAGCGCTCGTCACCGAACGGTTAAGGGCTTGGTTCAAGGTATTCATTTTGCGCGTCTGAAATCCCGGCGTATCGCTAAAAATAAATTGCGCGTGTTCGCGCGTCTGAATCCCTAAAATCCGATGGCGGGTAGTCTGCGCTTTACGCGACGTAATGCTAATCTTTTGGCCAACCAAGGCATTGAGTAGCGTCGATTTGCCCATATTGGGCCTACCCACAATGGCAATCGTTCCACACCGAAACGGCGCTCCTGTTTCCACGCTTATGCCTTTAACTTTAAATTGAGCTGCTCTTCAGCCGTATCCGACTTTGCTGCTTTCTTCTTCGCAGAACGGGTCTTTTTGGGTTTGCGTGTTTCTTGCGGCAAGGCCTTGGTAATGGCCAGCAAAGCTAACTTGGCGGCGCCTTGTTCAGCCGCCCTGCGCGATGCCCCAAATCCCTTCACCTTGATTTTCAGGTTCTGGATTACGCACTCGACCTCGAACTGCTGATTGTGGGCTGCGCCTGTTGTCGCAGTAACGGTATAGCCAGGCAAGGGCATCTGGAAACCTTGCAAGTACTCTTGCAGTAAGGTCTTATCGTCTTTACCCAAGGTCTTGGGATCGACTTGCGCCAAAATCACGGAATAAAGTTTACGTAAACTCGATTTAGCCGCATCAAAACCCCCATCCAGGAAAACCGCTCCGGCAACCGCTTCTAATGTGTCAGCCAAAATGGATGGGCGCCGAAAGCCGCCACTTTTAAGCTCGCCCTCACCCAGGCGCAAGTAATCCGATAAGGATAGAAGCTGCGCTATCTCATATAAAGCCTGTTGCTTCACTAAATTGGCGCGGACACGGGATAAATCGCCTTCATCTAAATCGGCGTAACGCTCGTAAAGCAATTCAGCTACTACGCAATTTAAAATGGAGTCTCCCAAAAACTCCAGGCGCTCATTGTTTTTCTTGCTATGACTGCGATGCGTCAATGCTTGCTGCAACAGCTCTGGTTTTTTAAACACATAAGCCAGGCGCTCTTGTAGTGGCCCTAAGTCAATAGTAGCGCGCGCATTCATGCTTATTGAAATCCGCCAATGCGACTCAAAGAGCCCAGGTTGAGCCATACAAAGAAAGCTCTGCCCACAATATTTTGATCGGGTACAAAACCCCAAAATCGGGAATCAGCACTGTTATCGCGGTTATCACCCATGGTGAAGTAATGCCCAGCTGGGACCTTACACGTCATGCTGTTCGGTAAGAATTGGCAATTCTCAATCCCGGGAAAGCGCTCGGGCATAAACATGCCAGATGGGCGATCGGGATCATTGAGGATGCCATGCTGATTACCACCCAAATCAGCGGGGAAGGTTTCGGTATAGAGCTTGGCGTAGCGCATGCTCTCTTGATCTAAATAGTTCTCGCCACCGGCATATTGCAAAGTCTGGCCATTCACCGTAATGCGCTTATCTTGATAAGTAATCGTATCGCCAGGAATCGCAACGACGCGCTTGATGTAGTCGACCGACTGATCCAGTGGATAGCGAAATACAACCACATCGCCGCGTTTAGGAGAGCCTAAATCAACCATTTTTTTATTGACTACCGGCAAGCGAATGCCATAAGTAAATTTATTCACCAAAATAAAATCACCGATTTGCAGCGTTGGGATCATTGATCCCGATGGAATCTTAAATGGCTCGATCAAAAATGAGCGCAGAAAAAATACCGCGCAAATAACTGGGAAAAAACTCGCTGAATATTCAAGCCACAAGGGCATGCGGGTAATGCCAGCGGCTTTTCGGTTGGGTGCAAACACCAATTTATCCGCTACCCAAGCGATGCCAGTAATGATCACTAGAATGAATAGTATTAATGCAAAGTTCATTAATTGTCCACCTGTAAAATGGCTAAGAAGGCTTCCTGCGGAATTTCAACGTTACCGACTTGCTTCATGCGCTTCTTACCTTCTTTTTGCTTTTCAAGTAATTTGCGCTTACGCGAGATATCGCCACCATAGCATTTAGCCAATACGTTTTTACGCAGGGCTTTGACGTTTTCACGCGCGACAATACCGCTGCCAATGGCCGCCTGAATCGCTACATCAAACATCTGCCGCGGAATAATACCGCGCATCTTTGAAACCACATCACGGCCACGTGATTGGCTATTACTGCGGTGAACGATAACGGATAAGGCATCGACCTTTTCACCGTTAATCAAAATATCGACTTTGACGACATCTGCCACTCGGTACTCTTTAAACTCGTAGTCCATTGAGGCATAGCCGCGCGAGACCGACTTCAAGCGGTCAAAGAAATCCAGCACGATTTCTGCCATCGGAATTTCATAGGTCAATTGGACTTGCCTGCCCAAGTAATTCATATTGATCTGTGCTCCGCGCTTTCCAGTACAGAGCGTAATTACCGATCCAACGTACTCTTGTGGCATATATAAATTGACGGTAACGATCGGCTCTAAGATAGCCTCGATCTTCGAGGGATCTGGCATCTTCGATGGGTTATCGACCACCAACAAGGTTCCGTCGCGTTGCTGCACTTGATACACGACGGTAGGTGCAGTGGTAATCAAGTTCATGTCATATTCACGCTCTAAACGCTCTTGCACAATCTCCATGTGCAACAAACCTAAGAAGCCGCAACGAAATCCAAATCCCAATGCTTGTGATACTTCAGGCTCATAAAGCAGCGATGCATCATTTAGCTTGAGCTTTTCAAGCGATTCGCGCAGCTGATCGTATTCATTTGCCTCTACGGGATAAAGGCCTGCAAAGACCTGGGACTTCACTTCTTTAAATCCGGGTAATGCTGCACTAGCCGGAGTGCGGCCCTGCTGCCCTGTGGCATGCGTTACGGTATCGCCAACTTTAGCGGCCTTTAACTCTTTAATGCCGGCAATAATAAAACCGACTTGCCCTGCGCTTAAGTCAGGGCGATCAATCGACTTGGGACTAAAGACGCCCACATGCTCAACCAAATGGGTTGAGCCATTGGCCATCAATGTAATCTTGTCTTTGGGTTTCAAAATGCCGTTGACAACCCGTACCAACATCACTACACCAACGTAGTTATCAAACCACGAATCAATGATCAAGGCCTGTAAGGGTTCGGTAACACTGCCCTTAGGCGGAGGCACGCGCCGGATCATCTCTTCCAGCACGTCCGCAACACCAAGCCCTGTTTTGGCAGAGCAGGTCAATGCATCGGTAGCATCAATACCAATCACATCTTCAATCTCTTGTTTGGCGCGCTCTGGATCAGCCTGCGGTAAATCAATTTTATTTAAAACGGGCACAACCTCCACACCCAATTCGATGGCGGTGTAGCAATTCGCGACGGTTTGCGCTTCAACGCCTTGGCTGGCATCGACGACCAGCAGTGCCCCCTCGCAAGCAGAAAGCGAGCGACTCACCTCATACGAAAAGTCAACGTGCCCGGGGGTATCAATCAGATTCAGGTTATATGTTTTGCCATCCTTGGCTTTGTAGCTTAGGGCTGCGGTTTGGGCTTTAATGGTGATTCCGCGCTCACGCTCAATGTCCATTGAATCCAGGACCTGAGCTTCCATTTCACGATCAGATAAGCCGCCACAGAGCTGAATAATTCGATCGGCAAGCGTCGATTTTCCATGGTCGATGTGGGCGATGATAGAAAAGTTGCGGATTAAATCCATGGTGTTTTATCTAGAGTAGCAAAAACACCTTGTCGCAGCGCACAGGATGATGCGCTGCAATAAGTTGTCTTGGATTAATTGTACTGGTTGAGCCTAAAACCCATCGGTTTTAGGCTTTTTTGGGGGATTAGCCTCAAATTAGGGCGCTTTAGGCCGCAAAGGCACAATCAGGGTGCTATCTGCTCGGCGAACAAATACGGCAACGGCACGACTCGCATCCAAGCCCTTAGTAAGGGTCTCAAACTGCTTCACGCTAGTAATGTCGCTATCGCCAACCCGCACAATCACATCGCCCACGCGGATTCCGGACCGGGCAACGGCTCCCTCTCCTAGGCTTGTAATCTCAACCCCAGACTTAACGTTGAGCTCCCGTTTTTTGGCATCAGACAATTCGGTTACGCCAAGTCCAAATGGGTTGTTGCTGGTTGCTGGGGCTGCTGGGCTATCTGGCTTTTTAGCCGCAGCGGTTTTTGTGCTTGCCTCTGCATCAGCCACCACTACAGAAAGGTCACGCGCCGAGCCCTTGCGCCAAACCTGAACTGTTGCCTTCATGCCCGGCTTCGTTTCGCCAACGATGCGCGGGAGATCGCTTGATTTGCTAATGTCGCGCCCATTGAATGCCAAAATCACATCTCCAGCTTCGATTCCGCCAGTTGCTGCCGGACCATTGGGTTCAACATTCCGCACGTATGCGCCGCGTGGCCGTCCAAGACCCAAGGTCTCGGCCATTTCTTTACTCAAGTCGCCTAACGCAACTCCGATTCGGCCGCGCACCAATTTACCTGTAGAGCGCAATTGATCGGCGACACGCATCGCCTCATCAATCGGAATGGCAAAGGAAATTCCCATATAGCCACCCGAGCGGCTAAAGATTTGAGAATTAATACCGATGACTTGACCGGCAGTATTAATTAAAGGGCCGCCCGAGTTACCGGGATTCACGGCCACATCGGTTTGGATGAAAGGCAGGTAGTCGCCGGTGTCGCGGCTTTTGGCCGACACAATTCCAGCGGTAACAGTGTTCTCTAAACCAAATGGAGAGCCAATGGCCAAGACCCATTCACCGACCCGTAGCTTGGATGAATCGCCCAATGGCAGTTTAGGTAATCCCGTGGCCTCAATTTTGAGAACGGCAATGTCGGTTCGCTTGTCTGCGCCCAGCAACTTAGCCGTAAATTCCCGCTTGTCCGTTAAGGTGACGTAAATCTTATCGGCACCTTCGACGACGTGGGCATTGGTTAAAACCAAGCCATTGGACTCAATAATGAAACCCGAGCCAACACCACGCTCTGCTTCGCGTGGTTGCCCCGGCTGCGATGGTCCCGACTTAGGGGCGCCCGGAGGCGGTACACCAAAGAAGCGGCGAAAAAACTCTGCCTGCTCTTCCGGAATTCCAGGGGGAAGTCCACCTTGCGCCTGCTGGGGTGAGGCGCGCTGTTCTGTGGTCCGAATGTTCACTACAGCCGGACTGGCTTTTTCGACCAAATCAGCGAAATCCGGTGCCAAAACCCTTGCCGACTGCGCTATAGAAGCGGGCACAAATGCAGTTAGGCCGAGGCTAAGGGCAGTCAATACCGCTAAAAAGGTCTTTTTCATATTGTGTGTAGCCACTGCGGGCTTAAAAAGGGATAGATGACTAGATATTAGGTCAACTTACCAAAAATCAAGGTACCGTTAGTACCCCCAAAGCCAAAGTTGTTTTTGATGGCATGGTCGATTTTGACATCACGCGCGGTATTTGCGCAGTAATCCAAGTCGCACTCCGGATCTTGGTTAAAGATATTAATCGTCGGCGGTGATTTCTGGTGATGCAGGGCCAAAATGGTAAAGACGGATTCAAGGCCGCCGGCGCCGCCCAACAAATGACCCGTCATGGACTTGGTTGAATTGACCACCACCTTTTTGGCGTGATCACCCAAAGCCGCTTTAATTGCCTCGGTCTCATTCTTATCGCCGAGTGGCGTTGAGGTGCCATGTGCATTCACATACTGGATTTGATCTGAATTAAGGCCTGCATCACGCATGGCGTTTTGCATGCAACGCTTGGGACCATCCATATTCGGCGCGGTCATGTGATATGCGTCTCCGCTCATGCCAAAACCGAGTAATTCGCAGTAAATGGTTGCGCCACGCGCACGCGCATGCTCGTATTCTTCGAGCACGACAACGCCAGCGCCTTCACCCAATACAAAGCCATCGCGGTCTTTATCCCAAGGGCGGGAAGCAGTCGCCGGATCATCGTTGCGAGTTGATAGAGCGCGGGCAGCAGCAAAGCCACCCACACCTAAGGCGGAAATGGTGGACTCTGCACCGCCAGCCACCATCACATCGGCATCGCCATACTGGATTAAGCGTGCAGCCAGGCCAATGCTGTGCAAGCCAGTGGTGCAAGCAGTCACGGCAGCCACGTTAGGGCCTTTGAGATTAAACAGAATACTCAAATGCCCCGAGATCATATTAATGATCGAG
>CAZUMD010000026.1:0-15603 GCA_964621735.1 uncultured Polynucleobacter sp. | reverse complement strand
TATGCCGGCAATCCATCTCGACTTTAGTGCTGACAATGAGGTGGTTGAGATCGAAATGATTCCTAAGGGCAGCGGCTCTGAGAACAACTCCTACCTGAAGATGGCCATTCCTGCAGAAGGTATTTTGGGGGTTAAAGCATTTGTCATTGAGAGCGTTGTTGCATCCGGTGGAAAGACCTGCCCACCCACTATTGTTGGTGTTGGTGTCGGCGGAACGTCTGATCAGTGTGTGGCTATGGCCAAGCGCGCTGCTACACGCCCAATTGGGAGCGCCTGTGCCGATGCGGAGGGTGCAAAGCTCGAGCAAGAACTGAGTGCAGCCGTCAATCGGCTTGGGATTGGGCCGCAAGGCTTGGGTGGGGACGGCACTGCGTTTGCAGTCCATGTCGAATTGGCTGCAACCCACATTACGATGAACCCAGTAGCGGTCAATATGCAATGCCACTCGGCAAGACGTGCGCGCGCTACGTTCACGCCAAATGGTGTTGAGTACGGATTCTAGGAAGAGCAATGGCCCATTACTATTTACCCACCCCTGTCAGCGAAGCCGATATCCGGCGCTTAAAAATCAACGATACGGTAACGCTACAAAATACCTTATTTGGAATTCGGGATGCGACGCAGATTCACATGTTTGATCATGATCGTAAGACCAAGTTTGACTTAACTGGCCACGCTGTCATTCATACTGCGCCTAATGTTCGTAAGGTAGCAATCAGCTCTGAATTCCCTGCGGGGTATGAACCCATCTGCATCGGTACAACTACATCCGATCGGATGGAGCGTTTTACAAGGCCACTCATGACCCAAAACGGCGTGCGCATGATTGTGGGCAAGGGTGGTATGCGCGAAGGATCATTGGAAGCATTTGCTGAATTGGGCGGCGTGTACTTGGCGATTATTGGCGGTACTGCCGCTCTAGAAACCACTTGGATTGAGCAAATTGAAGACGTCGATATGGATGACCTCAACCCTGAGTCCCTGTGGCGCTTTAAGATTCACGACTTTGGCCCACTTTTGGTAGCGATGGATAGCCACGGTGGCAGCATTTATCAAGAAGTCAAAAGCGACGTTGCGCGCAATAAGGTTGATGTACTTAAAAGCTTAGGAATCGAATCATGAATGCACCCCTCAATATAAAAACCCTTGAAACGGATATCCTAATTTTGGGTTCTGGTGGCGCCGGACTTTTTGCGGCTCTCCATGCGCATCAAACCAACCCTAATTTACATATCACTATTGCAGTTAAAGGCCTTTTGGGTAAATGTGGCTGCACGCGCATGGTGCAGGGTGGCTATAACGTAGCGCTTGCCGAGGGAGACTCAGTTGAGCGTCACTTCATGGATACCATCGAAGGTGGTAAATGGTTATGTGACCAAGACTTGGCATGGACTCTGGCGAGTATTTCAGTCGAGCGCATTCGAGAGCTTGAGAATGAGCTAGGTTGCTTTTTTGATCGCAATCCGGATGGCACGATTCACCAAAAGGCATTTGCCGGCCAGACTTTTGATCGCACTGTACATAAAGGCGATCTAACGGGTATTGAAATTATTAACCGTTTGGCTGAGCAGGTATGGGCACGTGGCATCCATCGGCTTGAAGAATACCGTGCAGTGGAATTAATTCATAGCGTTGATGGCAAGTCTTTAGCGGGCGTTTTAATGCTGGATATGCAGAACGGTCAATTTACTTTGGTGCGCGCTAAGGCGGTACTACTGGCTACTGGGGGCGGCCCAACGATGTACAAATACCATACCCCCTCTGGCGATAAGAGTTGCGATGGTTTAGCAATGGCGCTCCGTGCGGGTCTCGTTTTACGTGACATGGAGATGGTGCAATTTCATCCGACTGGACTTTTGGCGGGGCCTGACACACGTATGACGGGAACTGTATTGGAAGAGGGCTTGCGTGGCGCTGGCGGTTACTTACTCAATGGCAATAAAGAGCGCTTTATGGGGAATTACGATGTACGCAACGAGCGCGCAACCCGCGATATTGTTTCGCGCTCGATTAATTCTGAGATTCGGGCAGGGCGAGCAACACCGAATGGTGGCGTCTACATTCAGATGAGTCATCTTGGGCCGGATACTGTCCGTAAATTATTTAAAGGCATGGTTGAGCGCTGTGCGGATAGTGGATTTAACTTGGCAGAAGAATTGGTTGAAGTGGTTCCAACTGCGCATTACATGATGGGCGGCCTCGTATTTAAGCCGGATTGCAGTACTGATTTGCCTGGCTTATTTGCTGCTGGTGAGGACACTGGGGGAGTACATGGTGCCAACCGCTTAGGAGGTAATGGCGTAGCCAATTCCACTGTATTTGGCGGAATTGCCGGTGATGTCATGGCCAAGTGGGTTGTTAATCAACCTTTAGCTGAGTGCAATATGGCAGAAGTAGCTGCAAGCATCAAAGCGCATGAAGCGCCGCTGGAGCGTGCGCCGGGTGATATTGAGCAAATACGCGATGCGCTCGCTGACGTCATGTGGAATGACGTTGGCATTTCGCGCAGCAAAGAAAGCTTGTATCGGGCACGTACAAAACTAGACGAGTTAGATCGTCGTATAAACCAGATGGGTGTGGGTGATTTACAGCGTGCATACAACTTGACATGGCAAGACTGGATGAATTTACGCAATCTAATTTTGGTAAGTAAGTCTGTTACTGAGGCTGCGATTGCCCGGGAAAATTCACGTGGCGCTCATTACCGCGAGGACTTTACCGAGCCTGGCGACTTGGATACATCTTACTTTACGGCGGTGAAGCTATTGAATTCACAGTTACTGATTGAAAATAGACCCGTATTGTTTAATCGCGTAAAGCCTGGTGAAACTATCCTAGTTGAGGAATTGATTTAATTTCCACTGAAGAAGCAGAAGGCAAATTATTTTAGAAATTCTGCAGCCCGTACCAGTAACGCTTGCGGTACTCATTATCTTTTGCGCCTATTTTATATTTGGCGTATCTGGATTTGGGTCATCCATTGTTGCTGTTCCTTTATTGGTTCAACTTTTTCCATTAACTACCGTAGTGCCTATGATGGTGTTAATGGATATTTGCGCCTCTCTCTATCTGGGTAGGAAATCCTCTAAAGAGGCAGATAAAAAGGAATTGCTTTGGCTGTTCCCGTTTACCTTGGTAGGCATGGTGATTGGGATCACCTTATTGATCAAAGCACCAAGCGAACCGTTGCTAGTTATTCTTGGAATATTTGCCGGAGTAAATGGCGTAAGGGTGTTAACGAAGAAAAAAGTAGATCTTCGCAGCCCCATTTCGAAGTGGTGGGCAATGCCGTTTGGATTTTTTGGTGGCATTTTTACGGCGTTATTTGCTACTGGGGGTGCAATTTATGCATCCTATCTGGAAATGCGCATGAGGGACCCGCGCATGCTCAGGGCGACCATGGCTTTTGCAATTTTAATTTTGACGGCAATGCGATTTGTATTTATGCTGGTGTCGGAATTACTTTTACATGTAGACATGATGGTCCTAGCTGCATGTATGTTGTTGCCAATGATTGTTGGTTTGTGGGCTGGCTCAAAAGTGCATAGTAAGCTGAGTGGCTCAAGCATTCTCAGAATTTATGGAAGTATTTTAGTTTTTTCAGGGGCGATGCTCTTACTGAGGGAGCTTCCAAAGCTAGTTCGGATTTGGTGAAACTGCTTTGTTATTTTCTAATAATGCTCTCAAATTCAGAAAGAACAGACTGAATAGCCATACCTGATTTAGTTGCGTCGAATGCTTGGGGCCGGCACTCCATCGATCATGATGTTTAAGCATGACGGTAACTTGCTAGCGATTGCCCGGTGCGCTGCTGGCAATACCTGTTCTTTTTCAGTGACCAGCTCCCCAAAACCACCAAAGGCAGCGCAGACTTTTTCATAATGCGTTGGTAGTAATTCACAGCCGATGACGCGGGCTTGACCATATTCTCTGATTTGGATTTGATGTTCTGCATTCCAGCATGCATCGTTACCGACGATCAATAAGAAGGGTAGCTGATACCGGACCGCCGTATCAATTTCGGAACTATGAAAGCCAAACGTACCATCACCCACAACCGCAACAACGGGAGCGCCAGGCCTGGCTAAACTTGCGGCTGTAGCAAACGGTAATCCTGCGCCAATCGATCCAGCAACGCCATTAATTACTCGATTCGGTGCATTTAAACATGCCTGAGCCCACTGACCAATCTCGCCGCCATCGCTAACTAAAACGGATTCAGGATGACTATCTAATATTGCCTGCAATGGCGCTAATGCTTGGGCTGGATGCAACTTATTTGGGCTAGAGGTGGCACTGCTCCAGGCAGCAGGGCGATAAGCGACTGCTTGATGTACCTCCGTTTGCCATTCATGCGCCGCGCTTGTTGCAGACCCATTTAATTCGATGATGGCGTTGATGGCGCTATGCACATCTGCACATGTTGTTAGTAGAAGTTTTGAGCCAACCGCTCTTTTAGTTCGATCAATCTCTGTTATTTCGGGATCAATTTGAAAAAATACACAGTCTTGATTAAAGTTCGGTGCCTTTCCAAATTTCAGGGTGAAGTCGAGCTTTTTGCCAAGCAATAAGATGCAGTCGGATTGAGCAAGCACCTCGGAAAATGCTCCCAAGCAAGGATCGCCGATCCCCCTTGGGCTTTCCATACCGATGACTGGGATACCCAAAGAGGCCTCTAAGCTGGCTAAAGTTTTACGGCCTGCCTGTGATTGCATCATCGGCCCCGTTAATACCAAAGGCTTCTTTGCTTTGAGTAATGCAGTAATCATTTCCTTGATTACAGGCTTGTCTGCCTTAATCGGAATCGGTTCAAAATCCGCCGCCTTTGGCATTAATGTGCCGCTATCAAAAGCATTATCTAAAACATCGGAGGGGAGGCTAATGTGGACCGGGCCCGGCCTACCCGACTTTGCAATTGAAACGGCTTTTGCAAAATCGCTCGGTAGTTCGGATACGCTTTTGCAAACCCAAGACGCCTTTGTTAGTGGGGCGGCTATATCAACTTGTGCCATCTCTTGAAATGCGCCCATTCCCAGTTGATTGATGGGTGCGTGACCTGACAGCAGTACAAGTGGTGACTCGGCCATTCCTGCGGTGTAAAGTGCAGAAACCGCATTGGCATGACCGGGACCGCCTGTAACCATAGCAATGCCAATTTCTCCCGTGAGCCTTGCCCATGAGTCCGCCATATGAACTGCCGCAGCCTCATGTCGGGTATGAATCAGTCTGATTTTCTGATCGTACACAGCATCAAAAATAGGCATGATGTGGTTACCAGACAGAGTAAATATATTGCTTACTCCGGCAGTCTGCATCGATTCAACTAATGCATCGGCGCCACGTTTTATTTTGGTAGGCATTGTTTACTCTTTAAAAAATAATTGCTTGATGTTCAATTCTCTTATATGAGAAAAAAGCCACGACGTTCATCGTGGCTTTTACAGGCTAGTTTGCAAGGATTAATTAGCAGTTAAGTTACGCGCCTTAATTACCTTTTCCCATTTTGCAGATTCAGATGCAATTTGTGCCTCTAGTTCTTTGGTGGTATTCAGAACTGGCGTTAGGCTATTAATTTCTAAGCTCTTTTGCATTGCTTCTGTTTTTACGGCTTTCACGGCCGCTTCATAAATCTTGTCCCTGATGATTTTTGGCGTATTGGATGGTGCCATTAAGGCAAACCAGCCCACATTTTCAAATCCTGGCAGCGATGCTTCTGAAACGGTAGGTATGTTCGGAAGCTGGGTTAAGCGTTTTGCACTGGTTACTGCTAGCGCTTGAATTTGACCATTCCGAATGAAGCCCGTAGACGCTGGCACATTGCAGGCACAAAAATCAATTTGCCCAGCGACTAAATCCGTCAATGCGGCTGATTCGCCTTTGTAAGGAATATGGGTTGCATTGATTCCTGCGGCTGTAATGAAATTCTCCCCAGCCAAATGTACCTGACTTCCGATGCCGGCTGATCCGAAATTGAGGTTTCGAGTTTTAGCTAAGGCTATAAGCTCATTTAAGTTTTTTACACCCAATTTAGGATTAACAGAAATAATCATCGGACCACTAGCTAGAGTAGTAATGGGTGAAAAATCTGTCCCGTAATTAATGCTCATCTTTTTATACATGTATGGGTTTACTGTGAGCATGCTGCCAGAGGCCAATAAAAGCGTATAGCCATCTGCTGGCGATCGTGCAACTACCTCGGCTCCGATATTTCCGCCGGCGCCACCGCGATTTTCAACGATCACATTTTGACCCAGTACGGTACTCATTTGTTGAGCTAGGATGCGCCCCAAAATATCGGTCGTACCACCTGCAGCAAACGGTATGATTAGTTTGATTGGCTTCGTTGGCCAGCTTTGGGCTTGTGCCATCGTACTGACGCCCGCAATTAGCATTAAACCAAACAGCTTGATGGCATTTCTTTTAATAGAACTAATCGGCTTCATAAACATACATCTCTCCAGTTGATTTAAATTTCAAAACACCTTTGTAATTATTGGTGATTTTTTTAATTTTTATTTAATTCTTAAACAATACAGGGAAAACTAAAAATGGACTTGGGTATTGCAAGACATCTAAATCATCTATATGATGTAGATATGTCATCTATTTTCATCTCCGAATTCATTACAAGTCAAGCCCTAGAAACCCTGCGTTCTAAGCATGATGTCATTTATGAGCCAGAAAGCTATAAAAAGCGTGACGAGCTAATTTCTGCATTGCAGCATTGTGATGCCCTCATTGTCCGTAACTTGACCCAGGTTAATCAAGAACTCTTAAATGGCGCACCAAAGCTAAAAGTGGTAGGTCGCCTTGGCGTGGGCTTGGAAAATATTGAATTGCCTGCATGTGCGCAGCGCAATATAAAAGTGATTCCTGCAACGGGTGCGAATGCGGAGTCGGTCGCGGAGTATGTGATTGGTACGGCCCTCGCATTGACGCGCGGTTTTTTGCCAGCAACCGTACAAACCTTAGGCGGCAGCTGGCCGCGCCCGCATTTTTCTGGATACCATGAGTTCACTGGTAAGACCTTGGGTATTGTGGGTTTTGGCAGCATTGGCCGCGTAACGGCGCAAAAAGCCCTTGCCTTTGGTTTGAAATGCCTTGCTTATGATCCCATGCTCTCTGGTAAATCAATTGATGTTGGCGGTACTGCTGTCCCGCTGGTAGCCCTTGATGTCTTATTAGCGTCCAGTGATGCGGTTACTTTGCATCTGCCCCTGCTTCCTGAAACCCGCGGCCTATTTTCTGCAGCAACCTTAGACAAAATGAAGCAGGGCGCCTGCTTAATTAATACTGCGCGCGGAGGCATTGTGGACGAAAAAGCCTTAGCCGAGCGTTTGCGCTCTGGCCGTTTAGGCGGTGCTGCTTTGGATGTATTTGAAAAAGAGCCTGCGACTGACCTTTCTCACTTTGCTGGATTGAGCAACCTCATTGCAACGCCACATATTGCTGGAGTGACAAGCGAGAGCAATGACCGTGTTAGCCAGATGATTGCCGACGAAGTCATTCAGTTTTTGGGGAGCAGTAAATGAAGATGACGTTTGATCAGATTGTTGCGTTGGCATCGTCTGGTTTGCAAGCGAGCGGCATTGATCGTAGAGCGGCAATTGAAACAGCCGAATTTTTGGCTTTAGCCGAAGCGGATGGTTTAGCATCGCATGGCTTGGCTCGGGTGGGGCAGTATGCTGGACATGCCATGAATGGCCGCATTGAGTTAAATGCAAAACCACGGGTAAAGCGATTTAAAACGGCCGCTGCCTTAGTGGACGCATGCGATGGCCTTGCCTTTCCAGCGCTAAAACTGGCAACGGATTTGTCGGTTAATTTAGCCTCTAAAAATGGCGTAGGGCTTGTGGCTGTTACGAATAGCCATCATTTTGGTGTCGCAGGTCATTACACCGAAGCGGCTGCGCGCGCTGGCTATATCTCCTTACTCTTTGGCAACACTCCCGCGGCTATGCCAATGGCGGGTGGCAGTAAAGCCATCTTTGGTACTAATCCCTTGGCGGCTGCTTTTCCGGTGGCTAAAGCAAACCCCCTTGTGATTGATATGTCCTTGTCTGCTGTAGCGCGTGGCAAGTTACTCGTCGCTGCAAAAAAGGGTGAGTCGATTCCAGAGGGTTGGGCGTTAACCATCGACGGTAAACCAACTACGAATCCGAATGAAGGCCTTAAGGGCTTGATGGTTCCCATGGGCGGAGATAAGGGTGCTTTATTGGCATTAATTGTGGAGTTGCTCGTCGTCGGATTGTCCGGTAGCCGTTTTTCATACGAAGCTGACTCCTTCTTTGATGCGCAGGGCAATCGTCCCCGTATTGGTCAGCTGCTATTAACCATTGATCCAGGCCTTGCCGGTGGGCAGGTATTTGCAAATCGCATGAGTGATTTTTTAAAGACATTGGCCGCCGATGCGGGTGTTCGATTACCAGGGCAACGTCGTTTCAAGCAGCGCGCTACTGCGCTGGAGCAAGGTATTGATGTTACAGATGCAGTACTGGAAGAAATTCAATCCGGCATTCGTCGGAATTGGGCGAAGTAGTTTATAAAACAATTTTTAAGGAGCAATAAATGATCCACTTTGTCGTGCATGAGCCAGGAGATGTTGTTGGTGTAGTGGTAGTCGAAAACATAAAAGCTGGAACGGAGTTAACTGGCTGGGTAATGGATGGCGACACTACTTTAACCATTAAGTCTGAAAGTGATATTCCAATCGGACACAAGATTGCCTTAAAGCCTTTGGTTGTTGGTGATACGGTAATTAAATATGGCGTGGATATTGGAAAAGTGGTTGCGCCCATCAAAAAAGGGGAGCACCTCCACGTTCAAAACGTAAAGACCAAGCGCTGGTAATCCAGCTTTTGCAACCTTATTTACTTGGAAAGATTAAAGATGATCAATTTAAAAGAAGCAACATTTATGGGCTATCGCCGTGAAAACGGACGCATGGGAATTCGCAATCACGTTGTTATTCTGCCTTTAGATGACCTATCCAATGCAGCCTGCGAGGCAGTTGCCAATAACATTAAAGGTGCTATTGCAATTCCGCACCCATATGGCCGTTTGCAGTTTGGCGCTGACTTGGACCTCCATTTCCGCACGCTGATTGGTGCTGGTTGCAATCCGAACGTGGCAGCAGTGGTGGTAATCGGTATTGAAAGTCAGTGGACTGGTAAGGTAGTAGACGGAATTAAAGCATCCGGCAAACCAGTTGAGGGTTTTTGGATCAGCGGTAATGGCGATACAGCAACTATCACCGCAGCCAGTAAATCTGCTTACAAAATGGTGAAATTTGCTTCAAAGCAGCAGCGTGTATCGGCACCCTTATCAGAGCTCTGGGTTTCAACTAAATGCGGTGAGTCCGACACAACCTCGGGTTGCGC
Source organism: uncultured Polynucleobacter sp. (assembly GCA_964621735.1). Classification (GTDB taxonomy): domain Bacteria; phylum Pseudomonadota; class Gammaproteobacteria; order Burkholderiales; family Burkholderiaceae; genus Polynucleobacter. The sequence goes on along the minus strand of CAZUMD010000026.1, from coordinate 6,223 downwards.
AGCAAATCCAGCAGTAGGCAATGCATTTGACCGTTTGTATGAAATTGGCTCCACCTTGGTGTTTGGTGAGACAACCGAATTAACAGGTGGTGAGCACTTAGTTGAAGCCCGCTGCCGGACTCCCGAGGTCAAAAAGAAGTTTCGCGATATGTTTGACCGCTACCAAGGGGTTATTGAGCGAAATAAAACCAGTGATTTGTCTGATTCACAGCCAACCAAAGGCAATATTGCGGGTGGCTTGACGACAATTGAGGAAAAAGCGTTAGGCAATATCCAGAAAATTGGTAAAAAATGTGTTGTCGATGGCGTGCTGGATAAGGCAGAAACACCTACCATCCCCGGACTGCACTTTATGGACTCCTCTTCAGCGGCTGCTGAAATGGTGACCTTGTGCGCAGCATCTGGATTTGCTGCCCATCTTTTTCCAACTGGACAAGGCAATGTGATTGGCAATGCAATCCTTCCGGTTATCAAGTTATGCGCAAATCCAAGAACAGTACGTCTGATGTCAGAGCATATTGATGTTGATGTATCTGGTTTATTGCGCCGTGAGGAAACTTTGGATTCGGCTGGAGAAAAGCTCATTGATTCCCTGTTGCGCACTGCCAATGGTGAATTAACTGCGGCTGAAATATTGGGCCATCGTGAGTTTGTGATGACCCGTTTGTATGAATCTGCATAAGTAGTCACAGTATGAAGTCCCTGACCGCCTATCAAGAGGTGAAACAAAAAATCACCGAAGATCTGGTCAGGGGCCGCTTTCCGATGGGCCAAGCCCTGCCAGCTGAAAAAGATTTTGCTAAAGAGTTGGATGTATCGATCGGTACGCTGCGCAAAGCAGTTGATGAGTTGGTGGCCGATGGAATCGTTACGCGGCGTCAAGGAAAAGGGACTTACGTAGCTGAGCATGACGCAAAGCGACTCCTTTATTATTTCTTTCATGTCGTGCGTCATGATGTGGATAAAAAAGTCTATCCAAAAGTAGAGTTAGCCAGTTTTTTATCTGCATCTGCTAGTAAGGAAGAGGCTTTAAAGCTTGCAATCAAAGAGGGATCGCCAGTTTGGCGCATTACCAATCGACTTTACCTTGATGGCCATTGCGTCTTGATTGATCAAATTACCTTGGACAAAAAGCGTTTTAAAAAAATGACGCGTGAGGATTTTGTCGCAAGGGAAGGCAGTATTTATCAGTTGTATCAAATGCAATATGGGCAAACGGTAGTGCGTACCAATGAGCGTTTGCGCGCCGCACTTGTAAACAAGCAGTACGCAGAATGGTTAAATGTCAGTCCAGCATCTCCTGTTCTTGTGATTCGGCGTGTTGCACTCGGTATACAAGATGAGCCACTGGAATGGCGAGTGTCAACATTAAATACCAATAGCCATGAGTATTTCAGTGAGTTGGTAGCCTAAGCGGCGGAGCAGTCAAAAAGCTTAGCGTTGCCTTTTAAATTCATCTGCCCAAGCAAGGATGGATTGGACAACGGAATCATCCTTATTCCAACTTAACTTTCGTCTAAAAAAGCCTCGTATCTCTTGCCCTACTCCGCACCCCCAAATAGTTGTGTTCGCTTGGCACTCGCTCCACTTCAGGACTAGTTTTAGGTGGTCAATCAGGTAATTTTCGTCATTGGCTTGTTGGGTAGCTCGATCCATAGGGCATCCATCCGAGAGTAAAACGATGTTTTGTTGAATAGGTTCTGAGGAAGTCGCCATCTGTTTGGAAGACTCCTGATTAGACCGACTAATGGCCCATTGGAGCGCTTCACCATCTAAGCTTTCTCGATAGATATCGGGTTTAAGCATGGCGGCTAGTCCAAGCCGCGCTTGCCTCCAGCTGGAATTGAAATCCTTAAATACCCAGTGCGCGCGTTCATTTAACCGACCGGGGTTATCCGGCTTGCCTGCCAATTGCCATTGCTTAAAGCATCGACCGCCTTGCCAGCTCATCGTGCTGTATCCCAGCACCTCGGTTGGAACCCCAATCTTATCGAGTATTTTCACCATGACATCAATCCAAGACGCCATGATTACACGATGCTCTTTCATGGACCCCGAGCAATCAATCAAAAAGGTGACGCTGGCTGTGGGTTTGGGCTTTAAATAAGCCGTTTGATAAACCGACGATGGATTGATTGAGGTGACAATTCGGCTTAGTAACTTTCGATTTAGTACCCCTTCTTCTGCCGACTCCACACCGCTTGCATTAGGGCTGCAAAAAAGCGGGGTATAAACCTTGATCAGCCTAGACCAGGGTATCGACCAACTTTGAATTTGCTGATCCATTTCTTCGCGAAATGAAACCAATTGAGCAAGCCGAATGGTGTCGAGCGGCTTCATTTCTTGATCATAGGAGCGATCAAACACACGATAGCGCTTTAATTCATGTTGGTATTTGAGTTCTTCGCTAGCATGCGAATTTGAGAATAGGCTATTGGCTGCAATGGGATGCCTTTGTTTATCAGAGAACTCCCAAACAATCGGAAGTCGAGTTTGATTTAAGTTTTTACGCTTTATACGAATGCTGGGTACATTTTCATACTCTTTTTGTACTAAATCAGAAACAAATGTAGCAAGCTCCAAGGCCACTTCAGAATAGTATTCTTGATCGTATCGAAGGCGTTTTAACTTTTCAAGCAGTGTTCCGGTGGTGACATACAGCTCTGCGCGCGGTATCTCAATCGTATCTTGCATTAATTGGGGGAGTGGCGCGTTATTCATCCTCGACCACGTTCCACCAAATATCGCCAAGAGCAGTAATCCAATACTTCCTTCGGTATTGCCAGATGCCATGAATTGATTTAACCAAGCAATAAAGTGCAATCGAAGATTTTCTTTCGCTCCAACCATGCTTGCTGGGCAAATACTTTCCACCCGTATTTGCTCAAGAACTTCGAAGACGAGCGATCCCACTAGGTCATTGGGCTGTTTGGCTTGATGTAATGTTCGATTTGAGAGCGCAAGGCGAAGGCCAAGGCCGTCGAGCATTCCGCGGTGATTTGCCCATGCTTCGGAGAAATGGACTGGATTTAGATGCGGCGCAAGTTGACCAATAATGTCATCGTCACGATAAAAAAGCCAATCGCGCAAATTGACTTGCGCATCGCCCGATATCGATCGGACAACTGCACCATAGCGCTCTTGGGTGAGCAGCTCTTGCGAGGATTGAGTTTGCAAGGAAATCTTCTGTTGGCCTCAGTTGCTCTTCGGTAAAACCAATTCTGTATTGAAGCAGCGTTGATAGTATTCGGCGATTAACTTTTTTTCTTCAGTCTCGCACTTATTTAAAAAGGCTAAGCGAAATGCCAATGCGAGATCGCCAAAAATAGTCCAATTTTCTGCCCAGGTAATTACTGTTCTAGTTGACATTAGGGTAGATAAGTCTCCCGCAGCAAAACCATTGCGCGTTAAATTAGCCAAGGCAATCATTTGCCCAACTACTAGGGTATTTTCAGAATTATTTAGACTCGGAACTTTGGCCTTAATAATTTGCGCTTCCGCATCGGGCTCAAGGTAGTTCAGAGCAGCAACTACATCCCATCGATCCATTTGGCCATGATTGAGGAGTTGGGTGCCGTGGTAAATGCTATTCCAGTTGCCTAAGCCTACTGTGTTGCTGGTAGCGAATATTCGAAAAGCGGAATGCGGCTCTATAACCCGGTTCTGATCCAATAGAGTGAGCTTGCCTTCGCGTTCCAGCATCCGCTGTATCACAAACATGACATCGGGCCGGCCAGCATCATACTCATCTAGCACCAAAGCAATGGGTCTTTGCATCGCCCACGGAATAAGACCGAGTTGAAATTCGGTTACTTGCTTACCATCTTTGATAGTAATAATGTCTTTGCCCAGCAGATCCATGCGCGTAATCTGACCATCTAAATTGATACGAAGGCAGGGCCAATTCAGTCTGGCCGCAACCTGTTCAATGTGCGTTGATTTCCCGGTGCCGTGCATGCCTTGCAAAAGCACCCTTCGATTAAATCGAAATCCAGATAGCAGGGCGATGGTCGTATCACTATCGAGGCGGTAATTCGGGTCAATTTCTGGCACTAAATCATTTGGAGATGAAAAACGCGGAACCTCAAAGTCGCAGGGAAACTGACACTCAGGAAAGGCGCTTTTGGCGGAAACAAGGGTGTCCGGTTTTGCCTCTCCTAGGTTGATTAATTCAGGGCTATTTTGCATGTTGGTTCCAGGTGGTATTACCTCATTTTAGTCAGTGAATGTTAAAATATATAAGCAATATCATTCCACTTATTCGATTTAACATGGGGATTTCCCTTATTTTTTGCTTATTTTTTATTATTATAGAACAAATTGTTCAGTTAATTTGAAATAATGCTAGAATTCATCCAGAGTAAACCTCATTCATTGAGAGCGTAATTTTTAACCCATTAACGGAGTTTCCATATGTCCAAAGCGGATCATGCAGTAACAACAGGCCCACAAAAAATGACGCCCTCAGAGGCCTTTGTCGAAACAATGGCTGCCAATGGCGTTACCGATATCTTCGGAATTATGGGTTCTGCTTTTATGGACGCAATGGATATTTTTGCTCCAGCAGGTATTCGTTTGATTCCCGTAGTGCATGAGCAAGGGGCCGCACACATGGCTGACGGTTACGCTCGTGTCAGCGGTCGGCATGGTGTGGTCATTGCCCAAAATGGACCTGGAATCAGCAACTGCGTGACTGCAATTGCTGCCGCATATTGGGCGCATACCCCAGTTGTGATGATTACCCCCGAAACAGGCACGATGGGCATGGGCCTTGGTGGTTTTCAAGAAGCAAATCAGCTGCCGATGTTTGAGGAATTCACCAAGTACCAAGGTCATGTCAATAATCCAAAGCGCATGGCTGAATATACAGGCCGTTGTTTCGATCGCGCCATGTCGGAAATGGGCCCAACCCAATTGAATATCCCAAGAGATTATTTTTATGGCGAAATCGAAGTGGAGATTCCCCAGCCAAATCGCCTTGATCGTGGCCCCGGCGGTGAGCACAGCCTAAACGAAGCTGCTGAACTCTTGGCTAAAGCGAAGTTCCCGGTGATTATTTCTGGTGGCGGCGTTGTCATGGGTGATGCGGTTGAGGAATGCAAAGCATTGGCAGAGCGTTTGGGCGCCCCAGTTGTCAATAGCTATTTGCATAACGATTCCTTCCCAGCAAGCCACCCATTGTGGTGTGGTCCGCTCGGCTATCAGGGCTCTAAGGCAGCAATGAAGTTGATTTCACAAGCAGACGTCGTGGTTGCTTTGGGATCACGCCTAGGACCCTTTGGCACTTTGCCCCAACATGGCATGGATTACTGGCCAAAGAACGCCAAGATTATTCAAATTGACGCTGATAACAAAATGTTGGGCTTGGTTAAGAAGATCTCTGTCGGGATTTGCGGAGACGCAAAGGCTGCAGCCATTGCACTGACACAGCGCCTCGCAAATAAAACCTTGGTATGTGATGCAACTAAGGCAGATCGGGCCAAAACCATTGCTGCTGAAAAGGCAGCCTGGGAAAAAGAGCTTGATGAGTGGACGCATGAGCGGGATGCATTCAGTCTTGACATGATTGAGGAGCAAAAAAAGGAAAAAACCCCAACCGGCGGTAATTACCTTAGCCCCAGACAAGTTTTACGCGAGCTTGAAAAAGCCATGCCAGCTGATGTGATGGTTTCTACTGACATTGGAAACATCAATTCAGTCGCGAACAGTTATTTGCGTTTTGAAAAGCCACGGAGCTTTTTTGCCCCAATGAGTTTTGGTAATTGCGGCTATGCACTGCCAACCATGATTGGTGCAAAAGCGGCTGCACCCGAAAGGCCAGCGATTGCCTATGCCGGTGATGGAGCTTGGGCAATGAGCATGGTGGAGATTATGACTGCAGTGCGCCACGATATTCCGGTGACTGCCATTGTTTTCCATAATCGCCAATGGGGCGCCGAGAAGAAAAACCAAGTTGATTTCTACAATCGCCGTTTTGTAGCCGGGGAATTAGAAAGCCCAAGCTTTGCAGGAATGGCAATAGCAATGGGTGCAGAAGGCATCGTAGTTGATCAGCTTGACCAAGTTGGCCCAGCGTTGAAGAAGGCTATAGAGATGCAAATGAAAGAGGGCAAGACGTGTGTTATTGAAATTATGTGCACACGCGAACTAGGCGATCCATTCCGTCGCGATGCCTTATCTAAGCCAGTGCGTTTCTTGGAAAAATACAAAGATTACGTATAAA
>CAZUMD010000025.1:12747-15724 GCA_964621735.1 uncultured Polynucleobacter sp. | reverse complement strand
GGCGGCAAAGGCATGATGCGCAAAGCAGGCCGCGGCCGTTAAACAGCCCGGCAATCCCGCTAGTCGCTAGCTGGATGGTGGATAATTGCCCGATTGCAATTTGCATATGAATACGCACTATTGAAGGATGAGTTATGAATGAGTGGCACAAGGAAAGTAAAGACGAGATCAATAAAAAGATCATCACCTTGATCGTGATGTTGGCAGTTGCGACAAGCTTGGCAATCTTGTTTGCGTTGGTTGCTGCTCACATTGGTTACGTATTTGCTTAATTGCCACAGTGCAGTTCATTACCCATGCTTTTAGTTTTCGGTTGAAGCTAGCTTCCAACCGGAAATGAGCAAACACCGCCAGCCCGCAGTTTTTATTGGGCATGGCAGCCCGATGTACGCTTTAGAGCCCAACCGCCACACAGACGCATGGGCGGCGCTCGGTAAGCGTCTTCATAAACCGGATGCCATTCTCGTGATCTCAGCCCATTGGCTGACGCGGGGCGTTTGGCTGACAGCGATGCCGCAGCCCAAAACCATCCATGATTTTGGCGGTTTTCCCGAAGCCCTATTTCAGATTCAATATCCAGCTCCGGGTAGTCCAGCCCTCGCGCAGCGCGTCCAGTCCTTGTTAAAGCAAGCGGTGGTTTTAGAAGAACACGAATGGGGAATTGATCATGGGGCATGGTCGGTATTGCGCTACCTGTATCCGCATGCCGATGTGCCGGTAGTTCAACTCAGCTTAGATGGATCGCTTAGTGCCGAGGAGCACTACACGCTAGCCAAACAATTAGCACCCTTGCGTGATGACAACATCCTGATTCTGGGTAGCGGAAATATTGTCCATAATTTGCGCTTAATCGATTGGGGCCCAGACGCAGTACCGCTGCCATGGGCAACGGAGTTCAATCAATTTTTTAAGAGTCAGATTTTGGCTCATCAGCATCTACCTCTGCTCGATTGGCAGGGGGCAGGCGATGCGGCTCGTCTCTCGATCCCGACCCCAGAGCACTATTGGCCTGCTTTGTACCCCTTAGCACTACAAGGCAGTGGTGAGCAGGTCGAAATTATCACCAATGGTATTGAAATGGGCTCAATTAGTATGCTGTCCTTCCTCATTCATTAACTACAATCCGAATATGGGGACATCATTGGTAGCGATTTTTTGTGGAGCGGGCTTCGGTGCGCTACTGCGTGCTGGCTTTAATGCCGTGGGCGCGGGGATGGTATCGGGTTTTCCGATGGGCACCTTGTTGGCCAATTTGTTTGGTGGTTATTTGGTTGGCATTGCCGTTGCCTTTTTTGGCAACAATGCGGCCATCGGACCTGAGTGGCGTTTATTTATCATTACCGGTTTCTTAGGCGGGCTGACCACATTCTCGAGTTTCTCTGCAGAAGTGGTTGAGATGATGCAGCGTGGTGAATACACCTGGGCAGTGGGTACTGCGTTGCTGCATGTGATTGGCTCCCTTGTACTGACCTTCCTTGGCATCATGACCTACCAAGCCCTCAAGCAAGCTTAGATCAGGCCCAGCAATCCCAAAACAGCGCCAATCAGAATGAGGTACATCGGATGCCAGCGGGTTGCGGTAGCAATGCATGCTGCACCGATCGTTAGAGCATACGCAAGCCAATTAGTATTAATCTGCAATGCAATCTGCCAGGCCGAGGCAAGAATGAGTCCAACCGCAAGCGCCGCTGCCGCAAATTGAATAGTTTGCTTGGCTCGCTCATGCCGCATGGTACTAATCAAACGCTGCAGCCAAAAGATCAGAATAGAAGATGGCCAGCAAATGGCCAGCGTTGCGATCAGTGCACCTACTGCGCCACTCACATGCCATCCAATTAACGTTACGGTCATTAAATTCGGTCCAGGCGCTGCTTGAGCAATCGCAAAATAATGGGCAAAGGTCTCGGCATCAATCCACTGTTCTTGTTCGACCGCAATCGCAAAGAGCGTTGGTAATAAAGCATTGACTCCGCCAAAAGCAATCAATGAGAGAGCAGATAAGGTGATAAATAAACTCAGTAGGATCATGCGACCCCCTCTGTTTTATGCCAAGCAATAAATAGGGCGAGCGGCGAGGCAATTAAAACGACCCACCCGAGTGGCAGGCGAAGCCAAGTAGCAATGAATAGGGTTACCACAACAACCAGCAACATCCGTGGGTGGCGTAATTCTTCACGCAACATCTTAAAACCCGTTGCTGCAATTAAGCCAACGCCGACGGCGGATATGCCGCGGAGCATGCCCTGAACTGCGGCAAGGTAACTGAAGTGGTCGTACAACATCGCCAATAGCAGGACCACACCAATCGGTGCCAGCAGTAGGCCCATTACTGCTGCGAGTGCGCCTTTTGCCCCGCCAAAACGGGAGCCAATGCACACTGCAAGATTGACAATATTGGGCCCAGGAACAAGTTGACAGATTCCTAAAATGGCATTGAATTCTGCGGCAGTGATCCAATGCTTTTGCTCCACAATCGTACGCCGTGCCCAAGGCAATACACCGCCAAAACCCGATAGGCTAATCTTGGTAAACCCAATAAAGAGCTCCCACGCAGAAAGCGTTATGGCATTCGAAGGTTCTTGCTTAGGTTGCATTAATTACGCATTTTGTGAACGAGGGTTTATTGAGGGTTACTATAGCGTGATTGCAAACTGTTTAAGAGGAAATGCACCATGATTTTAGAGCACGTCGATATTCAAATTGATCCCAGCAAGCAAGCAGAATTTAATGAGGCCATTATTCGCGGCTTAGAGACGGTAGTTTCCAAATCAAAAGGCTTTCGTGGATATAAGGTAAATCACTGTGTGGAGTCGCCTGAACGTTACCTACTCATGATTTATTGGGACACGCTTGAAAACCATATGGTTGATTTTAGGGAGTCTTCACTCTTTACCGATTGGCGTGCGATTGTTGGCCCTTACTTTACTAAGCCCCCCGTTATGGAGCATTTTGAGTTGGTTGGTAAATCGACTTAGTT
>CAZUMD010000025.1:7987-12647 GCA_964621735.1 uncultured Polynucleobacter sp. | reverse complement strand
TTACTAAGCCCCCCGTTATGGAGCATTTTGAGTTGGTTGGTAAATCGACTTAGTTAGTCGACTTAGTTACGCCTACTTTTTACGAATCGATTGTTCTATACCAATCGATTCGAGGGTGGGCTCCAGCGCTTCACGTTCATCAAAGACAAAGCAACTGCCCTGATAGTGCGCTGAACCTACATCCTCAAAGTACTTGAGGATGCCACCCTCGAGTTGGTAGCTGTGCTCTATGCCGATCTCGCGCATATAAAGCCCTGATTTTTCACAGCGGATCCCGCCAGTACAAAAACTAATTAGAGTTTTATCCGCTAACTCGGCTTGATGCGCTTTAATAGCCTCTGGAAATTCGCTGAACTTTTGGATATTGAAATGTACGGCATTTTCAAAGGTGCCGTATTCGACCTCAAATTGGTTGCGGGTATCAACCATCACAACCTCTCGCCCTAAGTCGTCGGTACCGCGATCGAGCCACTCTGCCAGTTTGGTGGGTGTAATGAAGTGGGCTCTGCCCGTTTCAGGTTGAATGGCGGGGTGATTCATGCGAATGATTTCATTCTTGATTTTGACCAGCGCTTTTTTAAAGGGCTGATTGTCTGACCAGCTTTCTTTGACTTCAATGGGCGCAAAGCGCTGATCGCTGCGTAGCCAGACTAGAAAGTCCCGCAACATGGCTTCAGTACCGGCCAAAAATAGGTTAATGCCTTCTCCGGCCAGTAGAACAGTGCCCTTCAGTTGGCGTGCATTCAGAGCATCGAGCATCTGCTGGCGCAGGCCCTCGAGCTCCTCAAGGCGAACAAATTGGTAGGCGGCAATATTGAGAATCGGCTTCATTGGCGGTACGTATTCCATAACATCCTCTATTATCAAACACACGGCCATTGGGTGGTAGTCTTTACCCTTAATTAATCTTCTTTCTTTACGAAATTCTCACCATGTCTGAAACCCCTCAAAATCGCCCAATTCCTTACATTCCGATTGATTTGGCTGAACCTGCGGACTTGGTTGCCGCAATCCGCAAGCGCCGCGGCGGGAACTTTATCAATTTAGATCGCATGCTCTTGCACAGCATTCCGATTGCAGAGGGTTGGAATCACTTTGTCGGCGAGATTCGAAACAACTTGGCTTTAGATCCCAAGTTACGGGAGTTGGCGATGTGCGGGGTTGCGGTTTTGAATGGCGCTGAGTATGAATTTTTTCACCATGCGCCGCCCTTCAGAAAGGCTGGTGGTACTGAAGAACAGGTCGAGGCCTTGCGTTTGCTGGGTACGCCGCAATTTCCAACAGCCTGCTTTAGTTCAGTCGAGCGTGATGCTGCCGAGCTCACGCTGCAGATGACCCGAAACATTCAGGTGGACGATCAGCTTATGGTGCGTTTACGCGATGCTTTAGGCAATACGTGTACGGTCGAGTTAGTCACCGTGATCGCAGCCTACAACATGGTTTCCCGCTTTTTGATTGCCCTCAAGGTAGGCCCAGAAGATCATCCACCCGCTTAATGCAGGCAACATAGAAAAATGAAAACAGTCAAGATTGATTTTGTATCGGATATTGCATGCCCCTGGTGTGCTGTGGGTTTGGGCGCCCTCGAGCAAGCCTTATCGGAGCTCGGTGATCAGGTGCAAGTGGAGTTGCACTTTCAGCCGTTTGAGTTAAATCCGCAAATGCCTGTTGGCGGACAGGATGTGATTGAACATCTGGTTGAAAAGTACGGCGTTGGCCCAAAGCAGGTGCGTGAAAATCAAGAGCAGATTCGCAAACGTGCAGCAGAGGTAGGCTTTCCTTTTCACCGAGAAGGGCGCAAGTGGGTCTACAACACCTTTGACTGCCACCGACTATTGCATTGGGCTGGGCTTGAATTTGGGAGTGATGCGCAGCACCGCCTCAAAAAAGAATTATTGGGGACGTATTTCACGCTTGCCGTTAATTTGGATGAGCCCGCAAATGTGCTGGATGCCGTTGATAGGGCCGGCTTGGATCGCCAGCGCGCTGCAGAGGTACTCGCTAGTGATGAATTTAAAGAAGCGGTACGTGAGCAGCAGAAATTCTATCTGGATGCCGGAATTCATTCGGTGCCAGCCGTGATTTTGAATGACCGTATCCTCATTCAGGGCGCGCAACCGGTAGAGCATTTCAAGGCCGCCTTACTGCAGGCCAGTAATGAGTGACAGTGATAATCGCATGCACTGGACAGAAGACGATGCTGTTCATGATGTGCGATGGCAGTCAGAAAAAGGATTGCCGCCACCCAAAAAAGTAGTGATTGCAGATGACACGCTAACGGCCGATGCGGCATATCGCCTTGCTTCCGAGGGCAGCGCTTTTTTATGGCGCGGTGATTATCAAAATGCTAAACAATTATTGCAGGCCTTAGCCCGGCGGACTGAGCGACCTGCGAAGCGCAAGCGAAAAAAGATAGCGAGTCAAGCCAAGCTAAATCCAGATGCAGTCAATGCGATGGAGCCGAAAGCTATATTTAATCAGCACCGTCAAGCGCAGGGGCAGCGCGCCAGAATTTTGGATGCAATTTTGATTCCGGTATCGGCTGACCATGTTATTCCACTGCGACGGGCACCGGAGGTAACGAAGGCCTGCCTCGAGGTATTTGGAAACAGGGCGGACGATTACGTGCTTTCCTTGCGCGAATTACTTGGCATCATCAGCGCCCATGAGTGGCGCAAAAAAGGGGTGGTGATTCCATCGCTTAAGGAAGGTACACAACGCCTATTTCCCCATTACGGCGTCTTCTCACCCATACGCGGCGAATACGTCGAGCTAGTGGCAATGGCGCCACTTCCGCCCGCACTAAAAGTCAACTCATTGGCTTTTGATATTGGTACAGGAACGGGTGTGTTGGCTGTAGTACTGGCGCAGCGGGGTATAGAACAGGTCATTGGTACCGATCAAGATCCGCGGGCACTCGCCTGCGCTAGCGCAAACATCCAGCAATTAGGCCTTGGGCAGCAGGTTGCGATTTTGAATGCCGATCTGTTTCCTCCAGAAAAGGCCGCCTTAATTGTTTGTAACCCCCCTTGGCTACCAGCCAGACCCAGCTCGCCAATTGAGCGGGCCATATACGACCCAGAGAGTGGGATGCTTAAAGTTTTTTTATCCCAATTAAAAGAACACTTACTACCGGACGGTGAGGGCTGGCTCATTCTGTCCGACTTAGCAGAGCATTTGCAATTGCGCTCACGCGAGGAATTACTGTCCTGGATTGCGGCCGCCGGCTTAAGGGTGATCGAGAAAAGGGACGCTAGACCGAATCATCCTAAAGTGAGCGATGCAAGCGATCCCTTACATCAAGCTCGAAAGGCCGAAGTCACCTCGCTTTGGCGTCTGGCTGCGCTATAGCTGGATCGGGCAGGGCAATGTCCAAGGCTCCGAAGAATGCGGTTCCAAGCGGTGATACTGGCGTGTGGATTGCACCAATCTGCCCAGTAATGCTGCGTATTTCATCGAGCAAGAGGGTGCCATAGCCTTGACGGCGGTACATGGGGTTGACGTAGATGTACTCCACATCGCCTGCACTAGTAAATCGGCTATAGCCGATGGTGGTGTTTTGATTTTTGATTACAACAATCCCATCTGCGATTTCGATCTGGTAGTCAGCGGGATTGGGCATGGGCTTTTAGAGGAAGGTAATGCGCTTCGTTAAGTCCTGCAACGATACGTCGGGAGCTTGAATGCTTTTCGCTTCATCGCGGCTATTGGCAATCACGCCAATGCCAGCTACTGGGGCTAAATTATCGACTTTGAAGCGACCTACGCCATCTTGTTGGCGAATAAAGCACTCCTCATCAAAAAATAGCCGGTCGCCATTGTTGTCAATTTCGTCGGAATCAATCGATGCAAAACCAATAATCCCCCGAACATCATCGAGCGAGCCTGGAATATCGCTGGCAGACACGGTTTTTAAGCTTGGATTAATCACATAAACTTGCATAAGCACCTTTCATTTAAACTAAGCTCTAAGCAAATTATCGCCCTAATATTTTTTTCGTGTAGATCGCAACTGATTATCGCTAAATAGTGTTAGGGTGGTAAATGGCGTTGTTTCATGCTCAAGTTAACGCCACTAACACAAGGATCCAATATGAAAACGAAGATTAAGCCAAGCAATATGACCCCTCCCGCCATCAATATTGGAATTAGTGCGGCCGATCGAAAAAAAATTACGCAGGGCTTATCGGCATTTTTGGCCGATAGCTACACTCTATATCTCATGACACACAACTTTCATTGGAATGTCACGGGCCCTCAATTTACCAGTTTGCATCAACTGTTTATGACGCAATACACCGAGCAGTGGACTGCGCTAGATCAAATTGCAGAACGCATTCGAGCGCTGGGTCATGCTGCACCGGCTACTTATACTGAATTTCATAAATTGGCTTCCATCAAAGAAGTGAATGGTGTTCCTAAGGCTGAGGAGATGGTGCGTCACCTGGTTATGGCGCAAGAAGCAACTGCGCGAACGGCGCGAAATTTATTTCCGCTGGTAGATAAAGCCAATGACCAACCGACAGCAGATCTTTTAACTCAGCGTATCGAAATCCATGAAAAAACCGCTTGGATGCTGCGTAGTATTTTGGAATAAGTCTGAAGGTAACTGCCTTCTAGAAATACAAAGCCCCAATCGGGGCTTTTTTATTGGAATTAA
>CAZUMD010000025.1:0-7887 GCA_964621735.1 uncultured Polynucleobacter sp. | reverse complement strand
AAGCAGTACCTTTTAAATCTTATTGATAATCATTCCTATTATGATATAGTGGAGACTAATACAAATACCTGCTCTGCTGGAACGAATAATGATGAGAAATAAACTGATCGCATTGCCATTGGTCTTACTGCTTGGATTTCCAGTACATGCAAACGCACAGCCCAGCAATGAGAAAGTCCTTAATCTGTATTCGGCGCGTCACTATCAAACGGATGAGGCCTTGTATGCGAACTTCACCAAATCGACTGGGATCAAGATTAATCGCATTGAGGCAGATGACAATGCATTGATTGAGCGCTTAAATAGTGAAGGCAGCAAAAGCCCGGCTGACGTCATTCTCTTGGTTGACGCAGCACGATTATGGCGAGCCCAGGTCAATGGCTTTTTTAAGCCGATCCAATCCAAATACCTGAACGAACGCATTCCAGTTAATCTGCGAGCTAAAGCAGATACCGATGGAACAACGTGGTTTGGTTTTTCAACCCGTGCGCGGATTGTGGTCTACAACAAAAACACCGTTAAGCCTGGCGATGTGAACACCTATGAAAAATTGGCTGAGCCGATGAATAAAGGCAAGGTATGTACGCGCTCGGGATCGCATCCCTACATGCTTTCTTTGCTGGGTGCCTTAATAGAGCGTAATGGCGAAAAGGCCACCGAGGCTTGGGCAAGTGGCATGGTCGCAAATATGGCGCGTAGCCCGAAGGGTGGCGATACCGATCAGATCCGCGCAGTAGCATCGGGTGAGTGTGGTGTTGCATTAACCAATTCCTATTACTTGGCTCGCTTAATGCGCTCTACTAAGCCGGAAGATATTGCAGTCATGTCCAAGATTGGCTTTGTTTGGCCCAATCAGAATGCGGGCGGAGTCCACATCAATATCGCGGGTGGTGGTGTAGCCAAAAATGCCCCTCACCCTGCAGCAGCAGTGCAATTTCTCGAGTATTTGGCCAGCGATGCTGCACAAACGTATTTAGCAGATGGAAATAATGAATGGCCGGCTGTTGCTGCCGTGCGCGTAGATAACCCTGCGCTCAAGGAGCTCGGACCTTATCAGGTAGAGAAGGTTTCTGTCGCCTCGATTGGTTTAAATCAAATAGCAGCTCAGAAGATTCTGGACCGTGTGGGTTATAAGTAAAAAATCACAGCAGATTCTGTAGATGAATAAAAACAATCTGAAAGTCAATGCCCAATGGAGTGGTCTCTCAGTAAATGGTCCAGCCAAAATCTATTCCAGCTTGGATTTGTTTGGGGCCAGCAATTCGGTCATCATTAACCACTATGGCGTTTGTTACACCTTGAGGATTACGCAGCTTGGCAAGCTGATACTAACCAAGTAAGGGTGTTTCGATGCAAATCATCCCCTGGAGACTAAGCCTAGTTGTTTGTTTGCTGCACGTGATCATATTTGCTTGCATTGCTCGGTTTGGATTGGAGCCACTGGATTACGGCACTCGGTCAGTGCTACCGATTCAATTGGTCGAATCGAAATCGATCGCCCCTGTAAACAAAGTTGCTAGTCTGCCCGTAGCTGAGCGTCCCCTCACAAAGTCTCAGGGAGCCATTCATAATCTATCGGCACCTAGTGATGGCATTTCCATCGCAGATCAAGGCAATACATCGATGTTAATGTCGGCGCCAATGACACCACCTTCCGCTGATGCGTATGCGCCACTTAACCCGAAGCCGCCTTATCCGATTTCGAGCAGAGAAAATGGAGAGCAGGGAGCAGTAATGCTATATGCCTGCATTACGGATCATGGCAAAGTAGAGCGACTGGATTTAGCTCAAAGCTCCGGCCATCCGGCTTTGGATCGATCCGCTCTCAACACCGTTCGCCATTGGAGTTTTCGGCCCGCGCAAGAAAGTGGCAAATCAATTCCGATGTGCTACCGCCTGCCGATTCGCTTCCTGCTATCTTCATCCGCTTTGCTTGCAGCGCTTGCCTAATTAAAGATAGTTGGAAGATCGATTGACAATCTAATTAATAATGATTATCATTTAGTTTAACTGATGCAGTAAATCATTCACTGCATCAATGCCACAGCCCGCCGCCGCTAGCTAGTGTTTCAACGAACTAGGGGATATATGAAAAGCGGGTTAAAGAGGGGCGCATTGGCTTTGCTAATGCCAATAACGGTTGTGTCAGTGGCCGCAAAAGCACAAATTCCATCACGCGACCATGCAGAATTAGTCAATCAACACCAAGGTGGCGCACTCGATAGTAAAGACCTCAAAGAGGTCACTGTATCTGCCACGCGATCCGAACGGAAAACCGACAATGTGCCGCGAATCGTTACCGTTACGACGGCCGAGGAAATTCAGGAGTTGGGCGCTCGAAACGTAGGCGATGTCTTTAAAGATTCGCCGGACGTTACCGTACCTCAGCAAACGGGACGATTTAGCCTTGCCATCGGCGCACAGGGTCGGGGCGGACAAGAAAGCATCAATATTCGGGGTCTGCAGGGCAATAATGTCCTGCTTCTAGTCGATGGCATCCGGGTACCCAATCAATTTTCATTTGGCAGTCTATCGTCGGGCCGAGGAAATTTTTTGGATGTCGATGGCTTTCGAAAGATTGAAGTCGTCCGTGGACCATCATCCACGCAATATGGCAGCGATGGCCTTGCTGGCATTGTTCATTTTCAAACCTTTAATCCAAGTGACTTTATTCAAAAGGATGCGGATAAAGGTGGATTTGCTCGGACTGGCTACTCCAGTATTGATAACTCGTCTAATACGACATTCGCTTATGCTGGTAAAGCGCAGGATATACAGGGCATGGTGCTGGGCAATATTCAATCCGGCCATCAGCTGGAAAATCAAGGATCCAACTACTCTACTGGGATGAATCGAAGCGCGCCAAACCCAGCTGATTATCGCAATTGGTATGTACTGTCAAAGGCGTTGGCACGCATTAACTCCGCAAGCAGCATAGGAATTACCTATGAATCGCAAAACCTGACGCAAAATGTCAATAATCTATCGGATCTATCAAGGGCTGTAGCCACATCAACTGCATCGGACACCACATCCCGAGATCGAGTATCGGGCGAATATCACTATCGGGATTATGCAAATGAGGTGATTCAGGCGGCAAGAGTCATGCTTTACCTTCAAGATGCATCGGTAACCCAAAAATCGTATCAAGAATCCGCTGTTGGAGGCGGTAGGTCCTACCCCTGGCGGTCAAGGACGAATACCTATAGTCAAAACACCAAGGGAATCAACACCAGCTTCGAGAGCAGTACTACCAATTTCATCAATCAACGCTTCACTTATGGGCTGGATTGGAGCTCTGCCGACATATCCAGTCATATCAATGCAGCTGGGAATGGCACATCCATTACACCTGCGCCATCATCAAAATATGACTTGGGCGGTGCATTTCTGCAAAGTGAGATGGAGTTTGGCGACCTTACACTGATACCGGCAATTCGCTATGACAGTTATTCCATCCAGCCGCAAACCGGCTTAACCAATTCCAATAGTGGCTCTGCAGTTTCTCCTGCGCTTGGAGCAGTATGGAATTGGGCAACTGCATTGCGGCCATTTATCAATTGGGGTAGGGCATTTGGCGCACCTACACCAGATCAGGCCTTAGCAACCCATGCGAATACAGGTCCTGGTTCGAACTACCGCGTCATTGCCAATCCGAATTTAAAGCCCCAGACGGGTAATGGCATCGAACTCGGCTCTCGGGGCAGGGTAGGCGCTTGGCGATATCAGGCATCAGCCTACGCCAATCATTACGATCAATTTATTGCACAAGTGACAACACAAGGCTCTTTACTGAGTCCAGTTAACCCTGCCATTCTGCAATACCAAAATCTAAGCAGCGTATCGATCCGAGGTTGGGATGTTAGGACCGATTGGGCATTTGCAGAGCGCTGGCAAGCCAATGCAGCCATGGCGTATAGCAATGGCCAGCAGACACAAGATGGAGTTACTGCGCCCTTAAATACGATTCAGCCACTCCGTGCAGTTTTGGGATTGCGGTATGACGCAATCGAATGGGGCACGTTTGCCAATCTCATCTGGAATCAAGGTAAAGCGGCAAGCAATGTCAACTTCAATCCCAATACAGGCGGAACGGCTAATCAGTTTTTGACTCCCGCATCGACCATCCTGAATCTGACGGGTTATTGGAAACCCACGAAGCACATCACACTGAATTTCAATCTAAACAACGTATTCAATAGCGGCTACTGGAACTGGGCAGGGGTGCAGGGCTCAGTTACTACAGTGAGTTCGCCAATGTATAACGCTGCAGCTGCTCAGCAAGCCGCTACTGCAGCTCCACGCAATGCGCAAATTTCACTGCGCTATGACTTCTAAGGAGAAAACATGATTCAATCTACTCAATCCATTCACTCTACTCGTCAATCCTTCGCAGCATTTCGTGCGAATGAGCAAATGCGCCATCGTGAAATAGCAAAGCAGCTGGAAATGTCCGAAGGCGAGTTGATTGCTGCGTTTCTGGGCATTGATACTCCTCCTTTGGCTGTCGGTGAAATGCAAGCAGTGCGATTATGTCCAAAATGGGCCGAGATCATGGCATCCATTGAGTCCTTAGGTGAGGTTATGGCGCTGACCCGCAATGCATCCTGTGTGCATGAAAAGGTTGGTATTTACAAAAAAGCCGCGCAAGAAGGGCCTGTGGGGCTTATGGTGGGCGAGATTGACTTACGTCTTTTCTATCACGCTTGGGAATATGGATTTGCGGTTCGCGAAATGAGCAAAGACGGTCTGCAGCGAAGTCTGCAATTCTTTGACAAGGCTGGCGTTGCCATTCATAAAATTCATTTGAGGGCGCAAAGTAGTGTTGCGAACTACGATGCACTGCTAGCGCAATTTCAGAGTCATGATCAGGCACCAGCAATACAAGTTACTGTGCCAGATAAACCTCCTGCCGAATTGCCTGACCAAGAAATTGATGTGACAGCCTGGCGTCAATCTTGGCGTGCGATGAAGGATACCCACGACTTTTTTATTTTACTAAGGCGCTTTAAGGTTACAAGGACACAAGGATTGCGTCTTGCTGAGCCTGGGTTTGTACAAGCACTACCAGTGACTTGCGTAAAAGACCTATTGGAGACTGCAGCAAGTACCGGCACTCCGCTGATGGTGTTTGTAGGCAATCATGGCATGCTGCAGATACACAGTGGGCCGATTCATAAGGTGATGTCGGTTGAACCCTGGATTAATGTCATGGATCCCCGCTTTAATCTCCATCTGCAAATGGATTCCGTGGCCCAGGCTTGGCTTGTGCGTAAACCCACTGACGATGGCATCGTGACCTCAGTAGAGTTGTTTAACGATGACGGTGAGGCAATTGCCATGTTCTTTGGAGAGCGAAAACCAGGTAAGCCTGAGTTAGGTACCTGGCGCGCTTTAGCGGACGACTTGCTTGCACGGTCAACGGCGGTAGAGGCCTAACATGAATCATGATCGCCGGAACATCTTACTTAAATCCGCATCGGCAGCAGGATGGATGGGCCTTAGTTTAGAGGCCTTTGCACGCGAGCGCACTGTCGTATCTTCTAGCGCGATGCGCTTGATCAGCATAGGCGGCGCATTAACTGAAATCATTTATTTACTGAAAGCGGATTCTGAATTAGTAGGAGTGGATACGACGTCGATTTACCCTACAGCAGCCACCCGCTTGCCCAATGTTGGTTATGCCCGTAGTCTTTCTTCCGAAGGTATCTTGGCTCTGCGTCCCACTCAATTGATTGCCACCGAAGATGCAGGACCGCCAATCGTCTTACGGCAGATCGTCGATGCTGGGATTCCCTTATCCATCTTGCCGTCTAGCCATCAATTGAAAGACGTCATTGATCGGGTGCGCACCATCGGAGAGCTTGTGCATAAAACGGATGCTGCCAAAGCGCTTGTAAGCCGATTGGTTTTAGAGTGGAACAATACCCAAAAGCGTGTTGCGAATTCGAAAATCAATAACACACGCGTTTTATTTATTCTGTCGCAAAATCCAAGTCAGCTCATGGTTGGCGGTGAAAAAACCAGTGCGGATGCCATGATTGCGTATGCGGGTGCGCGCAATGCCATCTCGGGGTTGAGTGGGTTTAAGCCGCTCACTCCGGAAGCAGTTATTACCGCCAATCCCGATGTCATCGTGCTGACGGATCAAGGCATGAAAGCCGTTGGCGGGATTAGCGGGGTGCTGCGCTTTCCCGGGGTCAAGCAAACGCGAGCCGGCAAAGAACAGAAAGTGGTTTCCCTTGAGGCAATGTATCTATTGGGGTTTGGGCCGCGCATGCCATTGGCGGTTGCTGAGCTCAATCTGCTTTTACAGCAGGCCACGGCTTAAGTTACAAGCTTTACATGAGGGTTTTCATTTCTGCTGGGTTAAGAGCCAATGTGGTTTTTACTAGCGCATTTGCTGGTTTGATCCTTATTGCCTTGCTACTCTTTGCTGCGCAGTGGGGCGCAGTCCCCATTAGCCTGAATGATTGGGTCTCACTGATCAATCAAGGTGGGGATGTCCAATCGGGTAGTAGCTATGTTTTGTGGCACTTGCGTTTACCTAGAATCGTATTTGCTCTTTTGATTGGCGCCGCTCTCGGGCTCTCGGGTGCCTTGACTCAAGGGCTATTTCGGAATTCGCTGGCCGATCCTGGGCTGCTGGGCGTATCTGCCGGAGCAGCGTGTGCAGTTGCCTTGGGTATTGTTATCTTGAATGATTTAAATATCCCATTCATACCGCAGTGGCGATTTTGGACGATACCCGCATTGGCGTTTTCAGGGGCAATTCTCGTGTGTTTTGCTTTGGATCGCATTGCGCGCTGGATTACACCTGGCTCGATTGCGGGCCTGCTTCTAACAGGCATCGCTTTAAATGCGCTTGCCGCTGCCATTATTGGTTTATGTACTTATTTAGCGACGGATGAACAGTTACGCAATTTGACATTTTGGACTATGGGCTCGCTTTCTGGCTCCAATTGGCTTTTGGTGATGGCGATTACCGTACTCTTTGCGTTCGCTTGGTGGCGTTTGCGCGGACTGATTCCCGTAATGAATGTCTTTGCCCTTGGCGAATCGGTTGCAGCCCACATCGGTATTGAAATTACACGCATCCGCATGGAAATCATTTTTTGGGTGGCTTTGCTCTCCGGCTTTGCGGTTGCTTGGTGTGGAATGATTGGCTTTGTTGGTTTAATTGCGCCCAATTTTGCCCGTGCTTGGCTCGGAGGTGATCAGAGGGCGGTAGTCCCTGCCTCAATGCTCCTAGGTGGTATTTTGTTATTGCTGGCGGATACGTGCGCGCGTACGATTGCAATCCCAGCAGAAGTCCCCGTAGGGATCTTTACTGCCCTTTTAGGGGCGCCATTTTTCATCCTGCTATTACGGTCGTCACACCGTCAGTTGGCCTAATGAACACGCTATGCCGCCTTCACGCTTTGCAGATCACGCTCGGTGAAAATGCATTTGGTCCCTTTTCATTCACCATTGCTCCGGGCGAGCGCATTGCCATACTGGGCCCGAGTGGCGCTGGGAAAACGACATTACTTAAATTGATATCCGGTGATTTGCGGCCGTATGCAGGGTTGTATGAGCTCAAAGGCGCAGCAATTCAAACATGGCCTTTAGGTGCGCTGAGTAGAGCTCGAGCAGTACTGCCTCAATCGAGTGAGGTAGCCTTTGGCTTAGTAGCTCACCTGGTGATTGGTTTAGGCAGGATTGCGATTACGGGTGATTTGAAGCTCGATGAGACTGTTCGCCAGGCAGCGCGCCTGAGTTCCTGCGAGCATCTACTCCATCGGAGTTTTAATACTCTCTCCGGTGGTGAAAAGGCACGCATTCATCTTGCCAGGGTATTTGCGCAGTTATGGGATGAGAGCAATAGCCTGATCTTGGTGGATGAGC
>CAZUMD010000024.1:0-15847 GCA_964621735.1 uncultured Polynucleobacter sp. | reverse complement strand
AGCTTTCTGCCAAAAGGATAAAGTCGGGATTTGTTAATTCAGTGCCGGACACCCGACTCTTGAACTCGCGTTCTTGGTGCATGCGAATAGTGCCGTACATCCCATTGTTGATGATCAAAACAATGGGATGTGCTTGATAGCGAAGTGCTGTTGCTAGCTCTTGACAATTCATCATGAAGTCGCCGTCACCACAAAAAGCGACCACCACTCGCTGAGGATCAACCAATTTTGCTGCAATCGCAGCCGGTAAGCCATAGCCCATAGATCCATTGGCTGGAGCTAATTGCGTTTTAAAACCACCATATGGGTAAAAGCGATGGAGCCAGGCAGCAAAATTACCGGCCCCATTCGTAAGTATGGCGTTACGTGGTAATTCATTCGCTAAGTTGGCAACGATCTCAGATAGTTGGACACCCCCAGGAATGGAGGTGGGCTGGCTAAAAGCGAGATATTCCTCGTGAGCTGCACGCATCCGCTCGGGCTGGTGCTGCTTACCCATGGTTACGTTTGTCAATGCTAAGCAAAATGCCTCTGGCGAACATGCAAGAGCATAGTCGGCTGCATAAACGCGACCCAGTTCATCAGGACTGGGTAAAACATGAATGAGTGTTAATGCTGGTTTTGGAACGCTAAGAATGGTGTAGCCGCTAGTCGTCATCTCACCTAAGCGTTCACCAATGACAAGCAGGACATCAGCCTCTTGGACTCGTTTCACTAAGGCTGGATTGGCAGCAATGCCAAGATCACCTGCAAAGCAAGGGTCGCGATTATCAATGAGATCTTGAGAGCGAAAACTGGTCGCTACCGGCACTCCTTCACGATTCGCCCAATTTCTTAATGCATCGCATGCGTCTTTGGTCCATGAGCCGCCGCCAGCCAAGATCATTCCTCGTTCGGCCTTGGCTAGAGCCCGCATAGCTTCATTAAATAAGGCTTGGTCTAATCCGGGACTAATAATGTGCGCTTTAGGAGTAGGGTGCTCATGCGCTCGGGCAAACAAAACATCTTCTGGTAAAGCTAAAACAACCGGACCTTTACGTCCGGATTGGGCAAGATGAAACGCATGGGAAATGTATTCATCGATCCGATCTGCGCGATCAATACTACCCACCCATTTGGCACATTCAGAGTAAACCTTTCGGTAGTCCATTTCTTGAAAAGCTTCTCGACCCACCATATCTGTACCCACTTGGCCGATGAGCAATACCAATGGAGTTGAATCTTGATAGGCTGTATGTACTCCGATCAACGCATTTGCAGCACCTGGTCCACGCGTAACCATCAAAACACCCGGTTTGCCAGTCAGTTTGGCATACGCTTCTGCCATATAGCTGGCCCCACCTTCTTGGCGGCAAGTAATAAAGCGTAATTTGGAATTGTGATCAACCAGACCGTCGAGCAGTGGTAAAAAGCTTTCGCCAGGAACGCCAAAAGCGAATTCAACTCCTTGGCGGACTAGGGCATTGGCCAAGATCTGCCCGCCATGCTTTAGGGTTGAAGAATGATCCATCTATATTCCTTAAAAGAGTAGTGCGGTGAAATCATAAGTTAAATAATAAGCCTCAATATAGGCGGTTTTGACCCCGACACCACAGATTTTCTCTGGGGTGTTGCCCAAACCCTTGTTCTCATTACAGAGTGCATGACCTTGGAGCCTGGCGATGTTGTTATTACGGGTACACCGGCGGGCGTAGGATATGAAAAGATCCCCCCTGTGTTTATGAAGCCGGGCGATATCTGTGAGGTAGAAATCGAGGGCATCGGAATATTATGCAATCCGATTCAAAATGCAACGTAGCCAAGCTTGAATTACTGGCAGTATCGAATAGTTATGTATAGTTAGATTAGATTTGGATAACAACAATTTTAGGTAAGTTATGGAAAAGAATATTCAACCCATTCGCGTCGCTATAGCTGGTTTAGGGGCCATTGGAAAATCATTGGCAAATCGTTTGGCTGCAGGGGTTGTTCCTGGAGTTGTATTAACTGCTGTATCGGCCAAGAATCATGAAAAAGCCAAGGAATTTGTTAATACATTGGCACATCCAGTCAAAGTACTGTCGATATCGGACCTTGAGCCCGAAGCAGATGTGATTGTGGAGTGCGCTCCAGCTGAGTTTCTAGGGGACATCATTGCCCCCTTTTTACATGCCAAGAAGAAAGCCATTGTGCTGTCGGTTGGGGCAATCCTATTTAGGCCCGATTTGATTGAGCTTGCAAAAAAAACCGGCGGAACCATTATGGTTCCGACGGGTGCCTTACTTGGCCTCGATGCCGTGATTGCCGCTGCAGAAGGTGAGATTTTCTCGGTAAAAATGGTGACCAATAAGCCGCCACTTGGGCTAAAGGGAGCGCCCCATTTAATAGAAAACAATATTTCAGTGGATGGCCTCACTGAGCCACTTAAAGTGTTCTCCGGGAATGCAAAAGAGGCTGCAAAGGGATTCCCGGCCAATTTAAATGTAGTCGTGGCGCTTGCGTTGGCTGGCATCGGCCCTGAAAAGACCCAGCTTGAGATATGGGCTGATCCAACGGTGGTGCACAACACGCACACCATTACGGTTGATTCCGATTCTGCAAAATTTTCCTTGAAAATGGAAAATATTCCATCTGAAAACCCGAAAACAGGACGAATTGTTGCGCAAAGTGTGGTTGCTATGCTGAGAAAAATGCAGGCAACCTTACGAATTGGAACTTAATCATTAGTCAGGGAATTAGAGATGGTATTAACAGCAGAAAAAAAAGAAGAGATTCGATTGCGCTATTTAGAGGTCGATACCTCAAACGTAGCCGATGTGTTGGATGGTATGAATCTCTTGCAACAGGGACTTGCAGCAGATTTTGGCCCTTACCCTGAAACGTGTAAGCGGATGGCCGGCTGGGCCTACACCATACGCGGGCAAATGACCCCGTATCCTCAAGGCGGGGATGCGGACAAGATGGCCGCATGCCAAGGGCTGTCTCCCGGTGAGATCAGTGTTTGGAGCGGAAACGGAGAGGGTATTTGCTATTTTGGCGAATTAATCGCGCTTGGCATGAAAGAAAGAGGCTGTACCGGGGCATTGTTGGATGGTGGCATACGCGATGTGCGCTGGATTGGAGAGCATGGATTTCCTGTGTTTGCGCGGTATCGAACACCTGTTCAATCGATCGGTCGCTGGAAAGTAAATGCCTGTCAGGTACCTGTGTATATGCGTGGGCATGACGGAGGAAATGTCATTGTGCGGCCTGGTGATTTTATTTTGTGTGACGATGATGGTGCAATCGTCATTCCAATTGAGCATGTTGAAGCCGTATTACTTGAGTCTGAGCGATTAACTCAAGTTGAAAAAAATATTCGGATTGAACTGGCAAACGGACTTAGTCTTGGCGATGCGCTCAAAAAGTATGGCCACGTGTAATTTTTTAATGTGTTAATTCATTGCTAAACAGGGGGGTTTTATGTTGATTAGTAAACGTAAGATTGTTGCAGCTGGAGCGCTCACCGTATTGGCCGCTTTTAGTTTTAGTGCCAAAGCCCAATCTGTCTGGCCAAACGGACAAACAGTAAGGGTCATTGTGCCTTTCCCTGGTGGTGCTAGTACGCTTGATTCGGTAGTAAGGACCTTAACGCCAGATGTTTCGAAGTTTTTAGCGGCGCCTGTCATTGTTGACAATCGGCCGGGAGCTGGAACTGTCATTGGCGTTGATGCCACAGCAAAGGCAACGGATAACCTAACCTTTGGTGCCGTAGCAAATAGTTTTACGGTAAATCAAACGCTCGTGAAAAATCTGCCTTACAACACAACCAAAGACCTTGAGCCAGTGATACTCATGGCCAGAACTGCCAATGTACTGGCCGTTAGGTCAGGTCTACCCGTCAATAATCTCGCTGAGTTAGTTGCCTACGCGAAAAAGAATCCCGGTAAGCTATCCTACGCATCCTTTGGTAATGGCACTACCCCCCATTTTGCGGGTGAGATGTTGAAATCGATGGCTGGCTTTTACGCCGTTCATATTCCTTATCGTGGACAGGGCCCCGCTCTGAATGATTTGGTTGCTGGAAATGTGGACTTTATGTTTGGCAACTTGCCCGACTTTTTGCCATTCATCAAAGCGGGAAGAATCAAGGCCATTGGCACAACCTACCTTACGCGCGCACCCCTTGCTCCGGAAATTCCAACGATTGCAGAACAAGGCTATCCAAAATTTGAAACCGATTCTTGGTATGGCTTGGTGGCACCTTCAAGCACGTCCAAGGCTGCAATAGAAAGAATGAATCAAGTAGTTAATAGAACCTTACAAGAGCCTGGCGTTAAAAAGAGCCTGGGTGATCGAGGGATTGAGATCATTGGTGGAACCCCAGCCAAGTTTCAAGAGCATATTCAGGCTGAAATTGCAAAGTATGAACGCATTGTGAAATCGTCGAATATGCAGGTCGATTGATTTCTGGGGCAGCCGCTATGTATCCTGTTTCCAATTTTGCGGTTGGCGGCTATCGTTACATACCAAGCGTATTTCAGTACTCGGCTGGTGTTGCAGCGGAATCTGGATTTAGATTAGAGCAGGCGCGATTTAAGTCCCCAGTTCCGATACAAAATGCCTTTGCGATTGTTGAACGCCACCTTACGCAGATAGGCCGACCATTTACTTCCTTTGCCCATTGTGAATTGCGGTCTCCGGGTCAATTTGATGACAATGGCTTTATAGAATTTAATAAACGATACGTGAGTACCTTGCAAAAATGGGGCATCTACCAAGCGCAAAATGCAGGTACAAAAGCCATCAATCCGGTTGCAAGAACGAATGTATGCCCAGAATTTTTTGCCCCCCAAGAGATTTCCATGCTTGCTTTCACCTATACAGTGCCATGTGCAACAGATTCAAATGCAAACTTTGTTCTATCTGGGGGAGGGGATGCGCGACCGGGATCAGAGCCATATAAAGATCGGATTATTGCTTATGGCGATCACTCCCAGTCGGGTCTGCAGTTAAAGGTTGAATTTGTAATACAAGAGATGGAAAAAAGGCTAAAGAGCCTTGGTTTCACTTGGAACGATGTGGGCTGCACTCAGGCCTATTCGGTTCACAACATCGGCGGACTAGTAGAAAGCTTACTTGCAAGTCGAGGCTTTATTCGAAATGGGCTTAGCTGGCATTTTGCAAGGCCGCCAGTCATGGGGCTTGATTTTGAGATGGATTTGCGTGGTGCAGTCAATCAAATGTATCTCTAAAAAACAAGCCCATGATTCAATGGATGGTATTGCGGTTAATCTAAAGATGCCCCGGATAGTTTGACAATCTTTGCCCAGCGAGCAATGTCGTCTTGAAGTTGCTTAGCGAATTCGCTTGGCGTCATATTTGAAAGTTCCACACCAGATGCCTGAAGCCTCTCCTTCAACTCTGGGTTGGCTAAGGTTGCTTGCATTTCACTTTGTAATTTATCAACGACTGGCTTTGGGGTTCCCTTGGGTGCAAAAAGGCCGATCCACACCGTTCCTGAAAAACCAGGAATCTTTTCTGCGATCGCAGGAACATCGGGAAGAACGGGGGAGCGTTTTGGTGAGCTAACACCGAGTGCAACCAGTTTTTGTGTGTTGATAAACTGCAATACAGATGGCAAGCTAGCAAATGCAATCTGAACTTGCCCGCCCAATAAGTCATTGAGAGCAGGCGCAACACCTTTGTATGGGATATGTTGCAAGGAAACTCCGTAACTTTGGTTCAGCATTTCACCTAAAAGGTGATTTAAAGTGCCGTTACCAGCTGAGGCAAACTGATAGGTGCCTGGAGGTTTTGATTTAATTAGCTTTAAAAAATCGTCTAAGTTCTTAGCAGGAAAATTGGGATTCACAACGAGGACATTAGGAACTGAGCCCACCATGGCGATCGGAATAAAGTCGTTGATCGGATCAAAGCCAGGATTTTTATATAGCGCTGGATTGATGGCTTGAGTGCTACTCAGCGTCATTAAAAGGGTATGCCCATCTTTTGGGCCATTCACAACAAATTGTGTGCCAATATTGCCGCCAGCACCCGGCCGATTTTCAACAATAACGGAAGCTTTGATCTGTTCCCCGAGCCGTTGTGCTACTGCACGGCCCACAATATCGTTGGTTCCCCCGGGGGCTTGCGGAATAATCATCGTAATCGGCTTGGTAGGGTAAGCAATTGCGAAGGCGGAAGAGAAGAAAAAGAAAGCCGAACAAGTCAGTTTAAGTAAGTGATTCATGCTATTCCATTCTGTAGTTAAATAATATTGACTTATAGTAGCTCACAGTAATCGATAGATCAAATATTTATGGCATCCGATTTTGGATATTCGATTACCCATATAATTGGGCATAAATACCCCTAAGCCAAAATCACCATGAAAGCAATTCCTGTGCTGTGAACCCAATTATTACCAACCGCCTTGCAGTCTTAATTGCCCTAGCCGGCCTTGGCTTGGGTTCTTTATTGGTGATTTGGCCTTTTTTAACTTCATTGGCCTGGGCAGCTATTTTGGTTACCAGTACCTGGGGTATTTTTAAGCGCCTCGATCAGTTAATGGGTAATCGCCGCCTTTTAACTGCAACGCTGATGACTCTTCTGGTCACTGTGGTCTTATTGGGGCCGATATCAGCGGTTGCCCTAGCTCTTTCAGGCAACATCAGCGACCTGAATGCCACTATAGTCGCTAACTTTCAGGATGGCTTACCAGAGCAGGTATTAACGTGGACTCAACACATACCTGTATTTAGCGGTGCAATCGAAAACTACCTCCAGCAATTTGTTCATGACAAAGCGCGATTCAAAGCAGAGTTACAGACCTTAGTGGCTCCTTTACATGGGTTTGCATTGGCCAGCGGCCGGGCTGCATTGCAGGGTGTTATCGATATGGCCCTGTCGGTTTTTTTCACCTTCTTTTTCTTCTTGCATGGCAGCAGTTTAGTGAGCAAGCTCTCCGTTTTTGCCAAACGACTGAGTGGCGAGCGCGGCGATAGTTTGATTGCCGTTGCCGCAGAAACAGTACACGGTGTTATTTACGGTGTCCTCGGTACTGCAATGGCGCAAGGCGTTTTAGCTGCGATCGGATTTGCGATTGCCGGCGTACCCTCATCGGTATTACTAGGTTTGATTACGTTTTTCCTATCGGTCGTACCAGTCGGGCCACCCTTAGTCTGGGGTGGCGTTGCCTTCTGGCTGTTTCAGCAAAATGAAACAGGCTGGGCTATTTTTGTTTTTGTATGGGGCTTCTTGCTAGTCAGTACAGTCGATAACATCATCAAACCCTTCATTATTAGTCGGGGCTCGCGCTTGCCTTTCGTGGTGGTGTTCTTGGGTGTGCTGGGTGGCGTGCTTGCATTTGGTGTGATCGGGGCATTCTTGGGCCCGGTGTTACTGGCAGTCACCTACCAGCTTGTTATCGAGTGGACCTCAGATATCAACAAATAAACCAGCAGCATCATTTAGTCATTCGTTGTTAGCACGCGCCGAAGAAAATGGCCGATGTCGATTACCTCAATCGGGTGCAGCGAGTGCTCCATTGGATAGTTATTCCACTGCACATCATAGCTATTGGCTTGCAAGAAGTCGCGCGAGCGTTCACTGCGCTCTGGAATAATCACGGCATCCCAATCCCCATGCGCCAAAAAGA
Organism: uncultured Polynucleobacter sp.; assembly: GCA_964621735.1. GTDB lineage: Bacteria > Pseudomonadota > Gammaproteobacteria > Burkholderiales > Burkholderiaceae > Polynucleobacter. Next base: position 8,229 of record CAZUMD010000024.1, on the reverse strand, counting down.
TAGGGGTATCTTGATTGGCTGGATTGCGCTCAGCCAGTAATGTCGAGGCCAGAGGCAGGTAGCCAGAGAGCGCCATAATGCCGGCTAAGCCGTGGTTAAAACGCAGACCCGTATGCAATACCATCGCACAGCCTTGGGAAAAGCCAGCCAAAACAATGTGCTTGTATGCGATGCCGCGGCTCGCCTCCCGCTCGATGAGGGCATTAATGGCTTTGGCTGAATTCTGAATACCTGCTGCATCTTCAGGATCGTTATCGCTTCTACCGATGATGTCATACCAGGCAGGCATCACATAGCCGCCATTGACGGTAACGGGCATGCTGGGAGCGCTCGGAAATACAAAGCGAATACTAGGTAGGCCTTTTAGATCCAATTGGGGAACAAGGGAGGCAAAATCATTGCCGTCTGCGCCAAGGCCATGGAGCCAAATGATGGCGGCAGTAGGCTTGTCGGTAGTCTCAATTTCGATGCAGGGCAGCAGTTCCATGGAATTCTCTACAAAAAGTGAAAAGGGTATTTTAAGTCGAGTATGCTGATGGCAACTTAACTCACTGGATTCATCCTTATTATGACTATTTCCATGTACCAGGCCAGCGCGCCACGCCTTATTAACAGCATGCGTAATTTATCCGCCATTTTGGATAAAACCCAAATCTACATTGATACCAAGAAAATCGATCCTGCAGCGCTACTGCAATTTAGGCTCTTTCCGGACATGCTGAATTTCACTCGGCAGATTCAAATTGCCAGTGATACCGCTAAGGGAGTTGTTGCCCGTTTGGCGGGGGTGGATATTCCAGCCTACGAAGATAATGAAACCAGCGTAGCGGAACTGCAGGCACGCATTGCCAAAACCATTGCTTTCATCGAGGGGTTCACACCAGATCAGCTGGATGGAACCGAAGACAAGGCCATTGTGACCAAGCGGGGGGACAAAGAAACCCATTACACCGGCATGCAGTTTTTACTGGGCCATGCCATTCCCAATGTGTACTTTCATGTATCGATTGCGTTTGCCATATTGCGCCATAACGGTGTTGAGATTGGAAAACGGGATTACTTAGGCAAGCCATAAGCGCATTTATTTGCAGTGATGCTTAAGCGCATTTACCGTTTTCTCTCTGGCCAGCATATTGCAGCCCTTGGTTTTGTTCGTAACGACGGCGGCAGAATGGCTGCGGGTTTCCAGGGCGGGGCTGGGGATTGTGTGGTGAGGGCGATTGCTATCGCTGCAGAGCGACCCTATCTTGAGGTCTATGAGGCCCTGCGCAGTGCCAATGCACACTATGCTGAGCACCGAAGTAGTCGCCTGGCTAAACAGATTGCAGCGCGGGGCTCAACTCCGCGTAACGGCAATCACCGCTCTGTCTTTCATGATTATATTTTGAGCTTAGGATTTGAATGGGTGCCAACCATGGCGGTAGGTCAGGGTTGTCAAGTTCATTTGCGTTCTACTGAAATACCCGCAGGAAGGCTGATTGTGAAAGTATCCAAACACCTCAGCGCGGTTATTGATGGGGTCATTCACGATACGCACAATCCTGCACGCGGCGGGACACGCTGCGTGTATGGTTACTATATTCAGAAGCGATAAATGCTTGCTGCTTTTGCGGCACGTGCCTCTTCTTTCGCATCTTTGCGGAACTCCCAGGGTGGTACCGGATTGGGATCGGACCACAAACCCCGTTTCTTTAATCGCGCATCCCTTTCCGCGTTGGCATAGCGTAGCGCCTCTTCCTTGGGTTGCTCTTTTGCATAGTGTTTGTAAAACCACGCATAGCCATCCTGAATCATGCTTTGATTCATGTCGACCCCTCCTATGTAAATCACACCGAGGTAGCGTCCATATTGGTCTTTTTTGCGTAAATCCACTTCCACATCCTGTTTAAAAATGCGGCTGGCTAAATGGTCGCGCGCTTTTGTACCAAAGGCTTGTTTTTTTTCGGGAGTATCAATCCCAGCCAAGCGAATTTTAAGTTGCTGTTTATCTTCGGTTAGTAAGGTAATGGTATCGCCATCACTGATCGCTATAACCAGGCCAGGGGTTAGCGGCCCAGCACTGATCGCAGCCGGTGCGAATAAAACAAGGCTAATGAGCAGGGAGCGAATGGCATTCATCCGATAATTGTTACATTTTTGATGATTATTGCTGCATTTTTTTGTGTAATTTACTAAATTAAACACGCCTCCATTCGAAAGCACCCTAAATTAGGTGACAATCGCATGTGTTGCATTTCTTTTGATTTTTTGCTTAGCGAGTTTTTATGCCTTCTTATTGGTCCAGTAGTCCGTATCGCCACCTTCGCGTGAGTCCCGATAACCAGTTAATCGTGACGGACGATTTTTTGCGTACCTATTTAGATCGGCCCGAGCTCGCCTTAATTCCCGAATCCTGTCCTGCGGAGCAAGCCCTGCACCAGCGTTTGGTGGACAACCCCAAAGCAGAGATAAGCGAGGCAGAAATTGCACAAATGCAAGACGCCGATATTCAGGTGAACTACGGTATTTGGCTGCGCTACCGCGCCAAGCTCCTGAAGGCCCCCTCGCTCGAATCTTTTTATATGAGCTTGTTCGAGGGCGAGGGCGTTGATGTGCCCCCCTTATTTATTAGCCAATTAACGCAGGTCTTTTTGCAACACATCCTAGGCGAGGATGCTGCACCCCTTGAGCTACGAATGGCAGAACTTTTCTTTAGAACGCAGGCGATTTCAATCCAAGAGGGCGGGGTAGTGATGGCCGCCGATGCCGAAACGATCGAGCGTAGCGCCAAGGCCGATGAATTTGGCAGTATTGTGGACCTACTCAAGCAAGGCACCATGGCTTCGCAATCGGTTGATTTGGATGTATTGCATGAAGAAAATGCCAGCAACTACTGGACACGCAATGAAGACTTTGATTTTGCGGTTCAGCTCAACTATAGCCAGCCGACGACGCGTAGCTTTTGCGGTGTGCTGCAAAAATGGATTCACCATTTTCTAGGAGTGGACGTCAAAATTAAACCGCTCAAAGAGGTCAGCGATCCCAATTGGGTATGGCATGTGGGCCTTGATGCAGCCTCGACTGAAATTCTGAATGCGCTTTACAACAAAGAATCGGTCGATGAGCCAGACATGGCTCGCTTATTGTGTTTATTTCGTTTGGAGTTTATTAACTCGACCGATACACGCCCTGAGTTTTCGGGACGGAATGTCTATATGGCGATTGCAATGAACGAGAAAAATGAACTCAAATTAAAGCCACAAAACCTGCTATTTAACTTACCGCTGGCAAAATCCTCGTAGTTTGACGCACTGCAACGAATTCAGGTATGATCTAAGTATTAACCCTTAGATATTAACCCTTACATCGGAGTATTATATGAGTCAGACTATTACAAACCCTCTGTTCAAAATTGAATTAAATACATCCTTTTTATCAGAAATGATCAATAAAATCAGTTACATAGCTAGCATCATCCAAGAGTCTTCCGCTGAGGCGAAAGAGCAGTACAAGAAGCACTCGATTTTGGGCGGCGGCTGGGAATAAGCAGCTTATAGGCCTAAGCTAGGCTAGAGCAAGCTCCATGGAAGGGGTGAGTCAGTTGATTCACCCCTTTTTCTTTTGCTCTTAGAGCGTATTCCTTCGGTATAGTGCCCCAATGCCTACAATCCAGCGGACGCTGCCAGCAGAGTGCCTTGAGTGCGGCAATCCCAGGCCTTTAATGGGCAATTGCAAGCACTGTGGCAGTACGGATTTACCGCAGGCCCTCACCAATACCGTGGTCATTAACTTAGAGACGGGCAGCCCAACGGCAGAAGAGGCCTTAGAGCGCCTAACGCAGCATGTACGCGCTGCCAGCGAGGCTGGTATTCGGGCTTTGATTGTGATCCATGGGTACGGCTCTAGCGGTTCTGGCGGCAAGATTAAATGGTTTATTCGGGATGCCCTTGAAAACAATTATTTCTCGGATCGGGTAGACGAGTACTATTTTGGTGAGGATCTGGCGTTTGGTAGTACTGGCTATCAGGCAGTCATTAAACGCCGCTCCAGTCTCAAACCGCATTTAAGTCAGTTTAAGATAGGCAATGCGGGCATGACTGTATTGCTAATGCATTAAAGAGGAAAACACAAAGAATGACTACCCACCACACACCCAACGTAGACAAGCCGACAAAAGAGCCTGTTGATACAGCACAATTGCTCAACGACTTTAAGGCCTTGGTAGTGGATGCCGAGGCACTGCTCCATGCGACTGCAGATCATGGCGGCGAAGCCGTAGCGCAGATTCGAGCGCAGGCGCAGGATTCGTTAGCGCAAGCGAAAACCAACTTGATGGATGTGCAGGATGAGTTAACTGCAAAAGCCAAAGCCGTTGCTGCCGATGCTGATGCCTACGTCCATGAGAAGCCATGGCAATCCGTTGGCATTGCAGCTGGCCTGGGCTTACTCATCGGCCTATTAATTAGCCGTCGCTAAGAGGATCCGCATGTCAGTAGAGGCAATGCTTTCATCGATCAAAAGCCTAGGATCGACTGCGCTTGAGATCATTCAAACACGCTTGGAGTTGTTTTCCAGTGATATTCAGATTGGCTGGCAACGACTGCTTTCCGTTTTAGTGCTCGTCATCGTCGCGCTCTTTAGCGTGTTGTTTGGTCTAGTGCTGCTTGCCATCTTGATTGTGGTTTTGTACTGGGACACCCATCGCGTATTGGTGCTGTCTTTAATGGCAGGCGGCTTTTTGTCCATCGGGATCATCTTGGCTTTGTTCGTACGCGCTCAAATAAATGCGATGCCGAGATTGTTTGAGGCCAGCTTGGGTGAGCTAGTCAAAGACCGAGATCATTTAGCATGAGCTCACGTTTACATCAATTATTGGAGCGGCAACAGCGCTTGATTGCTAAGTCGGCAGAGCAGCGCGCCACGATTGCAGCGGATCTGCGCGTGTGGCATAAGCCATTTGCATGGGTCGATCGCGGTCTTGGAGTAGTTCAGTTAATTCAAAACAATCGTGTTCTGCTCTATGCTGCTTTTGCCTTATTGGCAAGCTATAAGCCGGCCGGTGCTCGTAAGCTGGTCGTATTTGCAGTAAGTGCGCTGAAGATAGCGCACCACGTACGTGATTTAATCTCACCCAAACCATCGTCCAAATCAAAGACCTGAGTTAACTGTCGGCGGGACGGGGTGGGATTGCGACTAAAATACGCCTTATGCCATTGAAACCCGAAGAAGACGACCTAAGTCCGAGTAAGTCAGAGTTAAAACGCGAGATGACCGAGCGCCAAAAATTGGCCGAAGTGTTATCGAAGTTAAGCAGCGATGCACTGAAGAGCGTTCCGCTCGAAGAAAACATTCGCGATGCGATTGCGCAAACCCAAAAGATTAAAACATTTGAAGCCCTGCGGCGCCATAAGCAGTATCTCGGCAAATTGATGCGCGCACTCGATGCCGAGGAAATTGCTGCGATCGAAAAGCGCCTAGAAATTATTGAAGGGCCTGGAAAAGTCGAGACAGCAAAATTGCATCAGCTTGAAGCGCTGCGCGATCGACTGATTGCTGACGATACTGCTTTTACTCAGCTCATTGAGCGCTTTCCGGACCTGGACGTGCAGATTATCCGAACGCTCATTCGCAATGCGCGAAAAGAAAAGGAGCTGAATAAGCCTCCCAAGGCGTATCGCGAGATCTTCCAATTGCTGCGCAGTTTAGACGCTTAACTGGTTTTACGCGCTGGTCTCGATTGCGGACGGCGTGGTGCGTTATTCGGCCTTGGCGTATTACCTGCCTGTTTTTTGCTAGCCTGCCCCTGGCCTCGACCTTGCCGTTGACCTTGCCCCTGGCCGCTACGTAACTGAATGGGCTGAGGCTTAGCATGCGGATCTGGCTCAAACCCGAGTATCACTTCCTGCGGTACGTTTTGCTTAATAAGACGCTCAATGTCACGCAGCATTTGATGCTCATCAACGCACACTAGGGAAACTGCAACGCCATTGGAGCCAGCACGGCCAGTGCGTCCGATGCGGTGGACATAATCTTCTGGCACATTAGGCAAGTCATAGTTAACGACGTGCGGCAGCTGGTCAATATCAATGCCGCGGGCAGCAATATCAGTTGCGATCAGCGCAGTTAACTTGCCGGCCTTAAAGTCGGCCAAGGCCTTGGTTCGGGCAGATTGGCTTTTATTGCCATGGATGGCCATGCATGTAATGCCATCCTTTTCTAATTGCGTTACCAGTTTATTGGCGCCATGCTTAGTCCGCGTGAAGACGAGCACTTGCTCCCATTGATTGGATTTGATCAAGTGCGCTAACAAAGGGTGCTTGGCAGTGCGGTCTACCGGATGAACTTTTTGGGCGATGGCCTCGTTGGTGCTATTGCTGCGCGCCACCTCAATCAGGGCTGGGGAATTGAGAAGACTATCAGCCAAGGCTTTAATCTCGGTAGAGAAGGTGGCAGAGAACAGGAGATTTTGGCGTTGCTTTGGCAAAGCCGCCAATATTTTCTTAATGTCGCGTAAAAATCCCATGTCCAGCATGCGATCTGCCTCATCCAAAACAAGAATCTCAACACTTTTAAGTGAGACTGCATTTTGACCCATGAAGTCCAGTAAGCGCCCGGGCGTTGCCACCAAGATATCCAGACCACTTTGGATGGCTTTGAGTTGTGGGTTGGGGCCAACGCCGCCAAAAATGACAGCAGACTTGAGTTTGGTGTACTTGCCATAAGTCATGACGGATTCATGGACCTGTGCGGCTAATTCACGGGTGGGCGTCAAAATGAGCGCCCGAATAACGCGACGTGTGCCAGCCGCCGGAGGCGCTCCAGTAATGAGGCGTTGCAAAATGGGCAAGGTAAAGCCAGCAGTTTTGCCAGTACCCGTTTGGGCTGCCGCCAATAGGTCGCCGCCTTTAAGAACCGCAGGGATCGATTGACTTTGAATTGGGGTTGGGGTGGTATAGCCATGCTCTTTGATGGCTAGAAGGATGGGGTCGGATAAACCGAGTTCAGTGAATAACATGTAAACCAATGCAAAAATAAAACTAATAAAAAAACAGGAAGAACAAAAAAGGAAATCAGAAAGAAGGGTGTGGAGCTGAAACGACTGGCGTTTTCAGAATGGATCCCTTAAGTGCTTCTAGGCGATCTGGCTCTTCGAGCGCATGAGATCAATAAGACCTCAGTATGGAGAATAGCACAGCAGGCATGAAAAAAGCCGCTGTATTAGCGGCTTTCTTCGCTAGCGCTGCCTCGAATTAATCGAGTTTGGCGCCAGATTTAGCAACAACAGCAGCCCAGCGCTTCACGTTTGCGCTTACTTCTTTGCCGAATTCTTCACCGTAAAGATTAGGAATCTCGGAGCCGTTCGCAGCCCAAATTGCTTTGAGCTTAGGCGTACTCAAGGCTTTTTTCACTTCAGCAATCATCTTATCGACGATGGGCTGTGGTGTGCCGCGTGGGGCGAACAATGAATACCAGGTTGACACGATGTAGTCTGGCATGCCAGCTTCTACAAAAGTAGGTACATTCGGAATGGCTGGATTGCGATTCTTCGATGCCACTGCAATCGCAACCAATTTACCGGCATTGATTTGTGGGGCAGACGTTGCTAAGCCATCAAACTCAAGATCCACTTGACCCGCTAACAAATCGCTCATTGCAGGACCTGCGCCGCGGTATGGGATGTGGGTAATAAAGGTACCCGTTTGAATTTTATAGAGCTCACCAGCTAAATGGTGAACGGTTCCGCTACCTGCGCTTGCAAAGTTATATTTGCCTGGATTCTTTTTCATCAGATCGACAAATTCTTTCGCATTACGGGCGCTTACTTTCTGTGGGTTTACAACCAGAACTTGTGGCACGTTCGCAAGCATGGCCACTGGAATAAAGCTCTTCTCAATGTCATAGTCCAAATTCTTATACATCGAAGGAGCGATGGTGTGGTGCGTTGCGCCCACAAACCAGTTGTAACCGTCTGGAGCTGCCTTTGCAGCGGCAGAAGCGCCCACTGTACCGCCAGCTCCGCCGCGGTTGTCAATGATCACTTGTCTGCCAAGTTGCTCTGTCAGCTGTGCAGCTAAAGGACGTGCAAACGCATCAGTACCGCCACCGGCTGGGAATGGGTTCAGGAATGTAATGGGCCTAACTGGCCATTCTTGTGCAATTGCTGCAGTACCTGTTACCAAGGACATGCAAAGGGCAGTCTTTAGTAACTTTTCAATCAATGCGTTTCTGATCATTATTCTTCTTCCTTCT
>CAZUMD010000023.1:0-15904 GCA_964621735.1 uncultured Polynucleobacter sp. | reverse complement strand
CTACCCCAAAAGAAATATGGCCATCCGAAGATGGCCATACCGTGATTCGAAAACTGCTGACTAGAAATTAAGCCTTCTTAGCCCATGCAGAGCACCAGCCTGGGCCAGCCACTTTTTTCGCACCAAACAAGCTGCAACCGCCAACAGGGCCAGAGCCTTGATACAGAGCGCAGTTAGAGCAAACTTGACCGGCTGCGTACTTAGGAAACTTTGCTTTGTTTACTTTAGTTGCATCAGCTACATAACCGAGGGCAGCAGCTTGTGGATCGGTTTCAGCAACCATGGCTTGCGCCTGAACGGTATTGCTGAGTGCAATGCTGCAAGCACCGGCAGCGGACATGATCATAAATTGGCGACGACTAGTTTTCATACATTCTCCAAAGGGTGGTACGCGTAACAATTAACAATGCAAATAATTCTGTATGAATCATAAAACAGATGTACCTGATGCTGGAATTCAGCTTTAAGTAACTGATTTATATGACTATTTGATTGAGAACCGTTCTCAATTTGAAAACAGCCCTACTGCGCCCTTTAGCGACGATCCATTAGCGCCAAAAACTCGCGGCGTAAATTAGCGTCCTTTAAAAATGCCCCGCGCATCACGCTGTTGACCATCTTCGAATCCCGATCTTTTACGCCACGCCACTGCATACAAAAATGGTCTGCATCCATCACAATCGCAACCCCAACGGGACGAATTTTTTTCTCGAGCATGTCAGCAAGGTGGACCACTGCCTCTTCCTGAATTTGGGGGCGGCACATCACCCACTCGGTAATGCGCGAATATTTCGATAGGCCAATCAATGCCGATTCTTTGCTCGGCAATACCCCAATCCAAACCCGGCCCATGATCGGGCAGAGGTGGTGAGAGCAGGCGCTGCGAACCGTAATCGGGCCAATGATCATGAGTTCATTAAGGTGACTGACGTTCGGAAATTTCGTGAGCGTCGGTTGCTCAACGTAGCGGCCATTAAATACTTCGTTGACAAACATTTTGGCAACGCGCTGACTGGTGTTATGCGTATTGTGGTCACTCTCAGTATCGATCACCAAGCTTTCCAAAACAGCTTGCATCTTCACTGCGACTTCGTCAACTAAACCCTCTAAGTCACCTGGCTGGATAAATTGCGCGATGTTGTCGTTAGCGTGAAAGCGGGCTTTCTTTGCCTGTATGCGACGACGAATAATGGTGGAAAGCGGCACACCATCCTCAGCCTTTGCAGAAGGGCTACTCCCCACCTTCTTAGCAGGCGACTTGACTGCTTTGAGCGGGGCTTTGGTGGAAGCCTTGGATTTAGGACTAGTTTTCTGAACGGGCATGGGCTTTTTAAATAAAGGGTTGATTTAGTGAATGGTAATCAAAAAAGATCACCTTCACAGGCCAAGGTTAAATCTGGAAAAAGATAGCGATGATTGCTGCTAGCGCTATGGTCCAAACGGCAGTGCGCAATTTAGGCCAGTCAGCGACATAGCAAACAATGAAAGCGATCCGTGCTAATACATAAATGACTGCTAAGAGATCAATGCGGTCTTGCGGCGCTTGCGCAATAGCTGCTATCGCAATTGCCGCAAAAAAGAAGGGGATCGATTCAAAGGTATTGGCTTGCGCTGCATTGGCACGTGCCCGAAAGCCAGTTTGCTTTGCCAGCCATTGACGCGGGTTACTGTTATCAAAATCTTTAAAGCCGAACTTAGCAATGCCTGCCGCTACGATCGGTAATAAGCCAGCAATCAACACGCATGCAAAGGCAATCGTCATTCCACTTTCTCCGCTGCGTTAGATGGTGTCGTTTTTTTCTTACCAATGCGCGTCTCGGTGCCATTCATTAAATTGCGAATGTTGCTGCGGTGGCGCCAAATAAGCAAAGCACAAACCACACTGAGAGCAATCGCCATAGGCTGAAAACCAAACAAGAAAATAAAATAAATCGGGCCAAAGACAGCAGCGGCCAAAGCAGCGAGTGAGGAGTAGCGTAAAAAGAAAGCCACGATGAGCCACGTAGCCAAAGTTGCTAACCCCAAGGTCAAATTAATGCCGAACAAAATTCCGCAGGCAGTTGCAACGCCCTTACCGCCCTTAAACCCATGAAATACAGGATAGAGGTGCCCGAGAAATACGGCAATTACGACGCCACACATAATCCAAGCGCCCGCATCATTGGCTAGGGCAGCTTCACCTAAAACAAATCGAGCAATCATCACTGCCAGAAATCCCTTGAGCGCATCGCCAAGCAAGGTAAGCACGGCAGCGCGCTTATTACCCGTGCGCAGTACATTAGTTGCGCCAGGATTACCGGATCCGTACGAGTATGGATCAGGCAAGCGCATGCATTTACTCACGACGACTGCAAAGGAAATTGAGCCAATCAGGTAAGCAAAGGGGATTAGCAGCCAGGTCATAACGCTATCTTAATCATTATTAATGAATTACCTTAAATCCAAGTGCTGCTTGGTGGATAAGCAGCACTGAGGATAACTAGCCCCTCGGGTGATGGTGCTGATGAATTGATTTGAGCCGTTCTCGGGCAACGTGGGTGTAAATCTGCGTAGTCGATATATCAGCATGCCCAAGAAGCAACTGCACAACCCGTAAATCAGCGCCGTGATTAAGTAAATGCGTGGCAAAGGCATGCCGCAGGGTATGCGGTGAGAGCGCTACCGGAATTTGCGCGATTGCAGCATAGCGTTTAATTAAAGCCCAAAATGCTTGGCGGGTCAGAGCGCCGCCGGTATGCCGGCCAATGAATACCGCATCGGAAGTTTTGCCGGCCAATAGTACTGCTCGGGTTTCTCCAAGGTATTTACGTAACCACTCTCCTGCTTCGCCGCCAAAAGGCACGAGGCGTTCCTTGCCGCCCTTACCATTGACGATACGTACCACGCCTTCATTGAGGCTGATTGCTACTGTTTTAAGGCTAACGATTTCAGAAACGCGTAGGCCGCTGGCGTACATCAATTCGAGCATGGTGCGATCGCGCAAACCCAAAGGGGTTTCGATATCGGGCGCCTGGATTAGGCGGGTGACTTGATCCTCGCTTAAGGTCTTCGGAAAGCGCTGCGCCTGTTTAGCAGCGCGCAAAGTCATGCACGGATCCCGCTTTACCCACTGGTGACGCAGGGCATGGCGATAAAACCGTTTAAATACTGTGAGGCGTCGATTGGCTGTGGTGGCTTTATCAGCGCGACGATGGGCAATGTAAGCTGTTAATTCAGTTTCGGTGGCGGCATATAAATCGATGCCGCGTTCCTGCTGCAGCCACTGCGCTAAGAGCAGTAAATCCCGACGATAGGCAGCAAGGCTATTTTTGGCGAGGCCATCTTCTAGCCAGCAAGCATCACAGAATTGCTCAATGGCTTCAGATGAAACCGGCGATAGTACCTGCTCCATCTGATTTATAGCGGCTCTCAAGGTAGCGCTGATGGCTGATTAGTCCCTGAAGTTATCAAAACCCAATGGCGCTTCGCTAACGTCTTTGCGGAGCAAAGCCATCACCGCTTGTAGATCATCCCGCTTACCACCGGTAACGCGGACTGCGTCCCCCTGAATACTGGCTTGCACCTTAATCTTGCTATCTTTAATGATGCGCACAATCTTTTTTGATAAGTCCGAGGTCACGCCTTTTTGAATCTTCATACTTTGCTTGCGCTTATCACCGCCAATTGTTTCCAGCTTGTCGTCTTTGAGGTAGCGCACATCGACGTTCCGTTTAGCCATTTTGTTAATCAGGACATCGCGCACTTGACCTAACTTAAAGTCATCGTCCGCAAACAAAATGAGGAGCTCTTCTTTGAGTTCTACCCTAGAATCCGATCCCTTAAAGTCGAAGCGGGTCGAGATCTCTTTATTAGCCTGTTCAATGGCGTTCTTTAATTCCACCATATTTGGCTCGCACACTACGTCAAATGTTGGCATTTATTGCTCCTATTTACTCAAAATTACGGAAGACGAATAAGATTGTGGCATGAACTCCGCCCCAAATGCGCCTTCCTCGCCTAAAACGGCCCCGCCCTCCGGGATTCCAGAGATGCTGCCTGACTTTTCTTTAAGGTCGCGCAATAGCTTTGGATTTGAAGTCCTTGCTGAGCAAGCGTATTCCATTACCGATGCTGAGCAAATTGGGGTTGTGATGGAAGCAATTGAAGCGGCAGGCCTGCCATGGCGGGTGCTGGGCGGTGGCAGCAATGTGGTCTTGCCGCCAGCGCTATCCGGCGTCACCTTACTCATGGACATTGCAGGGCAAGCAATCACGCAGCAGGATAAAAGCGGTGCAGTAATTACGGTTGGTGCTGGGGTGAACTGGCATGACTTTGTGCTTTGGACACTCGACCGCGGCTTGCCCGGCCTTGAGAACCTTGCACTGATTCCGGGCACAGTAGGCGCGGCGCCGATTCAGAACATTGGCGCCTATGGCGTTGAGGTGGGTGAATACATCCAGTCGATTGAAGCCTACGATTGCCATTCCAAAACCCTGGTCAATTTGCCGGCGAGCGACTGCGCATTCACGTATCGCAACAGTATTTTTAAAGCCCATCCTCATAGCTACATCATTACGCGAGTGCATTTTTATTTACCGAGTGCGTGGAGCCCGCGTTTGCGCTATGCCGATTTGGCTGCTGCCTTTGCAAACCGTCATGCACCAACAGCAGAAGAAGTGATGGTTGCGGTCTGCAAGATTCGTAATCGCAAATTGCCAGATCCTAAATTGATTGGCAACGCCGGTAGCTTCTTTCAAAATCCGATTGTGGAACAAGCGCAGTACTTGGCATTGCTGGAACAGTTTCCTGAATTGGTGTCCTACCCCGAGGGGGATGAGGGATCAGGCAAACGAAAGTTGGCTGCGGGTTGGATGATTGATCGCTGCGGCTTTAAAGGCTTGCGCGCTGGCGCTGTGGGGGTGTACCAACACCAAGCCTTGGTCCTCGTCAATCACGGCGGTGGTAACGCTGATTCTGTCTTGGCATTAGCAAAAACCATTCAAGACAAAGTGCAAGATACCTTTGGTGTTGCTCTTTCGATTGAGCCGATTCGCTACTGAGGCTTCACCTTAGCTAGTGTGACTTCAGCACTGCCTTCTGCCAATTGAATGCGGTAATCGTGCTGAGCTAGCAACTGATCTGGCTTGCGCACTGCGCCCGCGCCCTCTTGCAAAATCACGGCATAACCCCGCTCCAAGGTACGCTGCGGACTGAGCGCCTCTAACTGCGCCGCGAGGTGCTGTTGGTGCCGCTGCCAGTATTGCGTCCGTACCATCCACGATTGACCGAGGCGCTGCCTGAGATTCTGAATCTGCTCACGCATCCGCTCGGGATTGGGCATGGCGTGGTTTAAACGCAGCGCAAATTGATCGAGCGTCTGCGCCTCGCGCTCGAGTCGACGCTGAGTGGCTTGAGTCATAGCCTGTTTGAAGTTTGCTAACTCAGCTAGCAATTGATCGCGGCGCGGCGCGGCCATCTCGGCTGCACCAGTCGGTGTTGGCGCGCGCAAGTCGGCAACAAAATCGGCTATCGTCGTATCAGTCTCGTGCCCTACGCCGCAGACGATCGGCAAAGTGGATTCTGCAATCGCGTAAGCCAGCTGCTCATGATTGAATGCCCACAAATCTTCGATGCTGCCGCCGCCCCGCACGAGCAGAATCACATCCACTGCCGCCTCCCGATTGGCATGCTCAAGTGCGGCGATGATATTCAGGGGCGCTTCTGGGCCTTGCACTAAGGTGGGGTAAATCACAATCGGAATGTGTGGCGCTCTTCGACTTAAGGTGCTCAGCACATCTTTTAATGCTGCCGCCTGAGGCGAGGTGACGATACCGATCGCGCGCGGGTGGGTGGGTATGGGGCGCTTTCGATCTGCTTCGAATAAGCCCTCTTTGGCTAACTTGGCTTTGAGCTTTAAAAAGGCCTCAAAGAGTCCGCCCATGCCGGCGCGCCGCATGATCTGGACCGTTAATTGCACATCCCCGCGCGGAACATATAAGCCGAGACTAGCCCCGACCTCCACCAAATCCCCCGATTGGGGCATAAAGCCTACCTGGGCATTTTTGCCACGGAACATGACACAGCGAATTTGCCCCTCCTCGTCTTTTAAGGAGAAGTACCAATGCCCGCTGTCATAAGCCTTAAAGTTGGATACCTCACCGCTAACCCAGACAGAATCAAACTGGTCCTGCAAGGAGCTTGCAATGGCGCGGTTTAGGTCGCCAACACTCAGAATGGGGTTCGGTATTTCAGGCATTTTCTAGGGGTCGATTTTGATGAATTTAATGGGGTTTACTAGTCTGGGCCAATACATATCCACAGTCTCGAATGGCATTATGGGGCTCAATTAAGAAGTAAGTGTTTGCTGACCCATAACGTCGTATAAATCTAACACTAGGACTACAAGGTATTGATTCATATAAATAAATTTTTTTATACTCGGTTCAGTTTAATGCCATTATTTGGTGCGCTACGCTACAAATCAAGGACTTACAGCAAATAGGGTTAAAAGTTTTGCACAGAGTTATCCACAGCCCAAGCAAAACCCCGCCAAAGCCAAATTATTTGAAAAATATCAAGCTTCTAGGAATCCCTGTCCATCTAGAAGCCCATTTCATTTCAGCTAAAGTACTTACCTTATGTACACCATCTTACTGTCTGCCGGTTGGCCCATTTGGCCCCTCTTAGCCCTCTCCATTTTTGGCCTCGCCATCCTAATGGAGCGCAGTTGGTACCTGCGCCAAGGGCACATTGCCCCGCAGGCTGACTTGGAAGTTGCGTTTGGCCTAGCCGAAGGAATGGCAAGCGGAAAAGCAGCCCCGACTGGATTAATTCAGGATTTGCGCCAAAGCTCTGTGATCGGCACACTCCTCGCCTCCATTCTCTCTGAAAAGCAATCGGGTCATTCCGCTAACCAAGCGATTGAAGAGCTTGCGGTGCTAGCGGACACATCCTGGATTAAGTTAGAACGCTACCTCGGGGCTCTCGCTACGATTGCAACCCTTGCTCCACTCCTCGGTTTATTTGGTACCGTGGTTGGCATGATTGAAATTTTTGGTAGCCAAGGAATAGTCACCGGCAGCGGCGGTAACCCGCAGCAGTTGGCGAACGGGATTTCGATTGCGCTCTACAACACCGCATTTGGACTCATGATTGCGATACCGGCCTATGCCGGTTGGCGTGGCTTACGAGCCATGGCCGATCAACGGCAGCGGGAGTGTGAAGAGTTCGCACGCCAGCTGTTTAAAAAACTCTACCCCGAAAATACATGAGCTGGATTGCACAACGCTTGAGCGGTCAGCGAGTCAATCTCGGCGCGCTACGCAATGCCAATCGCTTTGCACGCGCGGAACCAGAAATTAATCTGATTGCATTTATTGATGTGTTACTGGTGGTGTTGATTTTCCTCATGGTCTCAACCACCTTTACGCGCTACAACGAATTGGCAATTACATTGCCGACTGCCAGCGGTTCTGATACGTCGATTAAACCCCAATCCATCACCATTACCGTCAGCCGTGATGGTCGCTACGCCCTGAACGGTAAGGTAATCGATCGGAGCCAATTGGCCGCGTCCCTTGGCAAACTCGCCAATCCATCCGCACCAAGCAGCCTAGAAAATAGTCCACAAGTCAACATCGATGCCGATGCGAAGGCGCCGCATCAGGCAGTGATGCGCGCCCTTGAGGCGGCACGCGATGCGAATCTGCCCAACGTCGTCTTTAGTAGTCAAGGCAGTAAATAATGCAGTCTACTGACCGTGCGTAAAACGCCAATTCAAGGTCGCTCGGCGCCCGCTTTTTGGGAGCGACGCGGTATCACCAGTTGGCTTTTGTGGCCGCTATCCAAATTGTTTGGTCTGTTTGTGGCCAGTAAAAATGCCCTGCACGATCTGGGCATTGGAGTTGGAAAACCATTTTCAGTACCCATCATTATTGTTGGCAATCTGCGTGTGGGCGGTACCGGCAAAACCCCCATCGTCATTGCGCTGGCTGAGCGCCTGCGTGCCCGTGGTTTTTATCCGGGCATCATCAGTCGAGGCTATGGCGGTCGTAGCCAAACCAAACAATCCAATCCGATGCAAGTAAGCAGCAAATCAGATCCTGCTGTAGTTGGTGATGAGCCTGTGCTCATGGCACAGCGCACGCAAGATGCAATACCCATTTGGGTATGCCCAGAGCGCCGTAAAAGTATTCGTGCGCTTCTCGATGCCAACCCCGAAGTCAATGTCATCATCAGCGATGATGGCTTACAACACCAAGGCCTTACCCGCTGGGCAGCGCGTGAAGGCGGCCGTGATATTGAAATCATCGTGCGCGATCACCGCGGTGAAGGTAATGGCTTTTTGTTGCCAGCTGGTCCCTTGCGTGAGCCTGCCGATCGCGATCGTGATATCACCTTAGTCACCGGCAGTAATCAAAGCGCTGATAGTGCTGCTGATGTAAGCGATGCGTTGCATTTCATTGCTGACCGTCCTGCATTTACGCTGACACCAATATTGGAGTTTACTTACCCCCTAGGCGATCCTAACCATGTCACCTCGCTTGAAGCGCTGTTAGCGGAACACAGCAATACCCCGATCATCGCAATTGCTGCGATTGGTAACCCCCAGCGATTTTTTGATGGCATTCAATCTCTTCTCCCATATCCTACTGCGCCATTTAAGGGTATTGCTCTACCAGATCATGGGCAGATTGATACTGCCCTTTTGAATACACTGGATGCCACGTGCATTTTGATCACCGAAAAGGATGCCGTAAAATGCGCTCATATTGACGATCAGCGCATTTGGGTCGTGCCGATGCAACTTACTTTACCCAATGAGTTCCTGGATTGGGTTGAATCGATCCTCCAAAGACCAGATCCGAATGCAATGCACAGCGAGCCCCGAAGGAAAAAATATGGATAAACGTTTACTCAGTATTTTGGTTTGCCCTTTGTGTAAAAGCGGCTTGCGCCTCGATGAGCAGCAGCATGAATTAATCTGCCGCATTGATAAGCTCGCTTACCCGATTCGGGATGGCATTCCGGTGATGCTGGTGGACGAAGCGCGCACCTTAACGCCTGAAGAAATGCAGGCTTTGTAAGTCGATCAATTTTGAACGCACTTACCCTCCCCGAATTTAGTGTTGTCATTCCGGCACGCTTAGGCTCCACTCGCCTGCCCCGCAAACCCCTGGCGGATATCGCCGGTAAGCCCATGGTGGTTCGCGTTGCCGAGCAGGCAAAACGCTCTGGCGCACAGAGTGTGATTGTGGCAACCGATTCGGGGGAAATTCAGGCGGTATGCGATGCCCATCGGATCGAGTGCCTCCTCACACAAGCCGATCACCCGACTGGCACCGATCGCATTGCTGAAGTAGCGCAATTATTAAAGTTACCGGCCGATGCATTGATTGTGAATGTGCAAGGCGATGAGCCTTTAATTCCCCCGGAACTGATTAATCAGGTTGCACTCGCATTAGCAGCCCACTCGCAATGCGCGATCGCTACAGTGGCAACGCCCATCCTTGATCCAGCAGAAATCAATAATCCCAATGTGGTGAAGGTGGTACTCAATCGCCACAATGAAGCGATGTACTTTTCACGCTCGGTTATTCCGTTTGAACGCGATGCAGCAATCACTAAACCGCTGTACCTGCGGCATTTGGGGATTTACGCCTACCGGGCCAGCTTTTTAGAGGCCTATGCGCGCCTCGATCCAGCCCCTCCAGAACAGGCAGAGTCACTCGAGCAGCTGCGCGCCCTGTGGCATGGCTACCGTATTCAGGTTCATATTACGGACGATGTGCCTCCGCCTGGAGTCGACACCGAAGCCGATTTAGAGCGGGTAAGACTGGCTTTTGTATCTCGGGGATAATCCTTAGAAAGTACCCGTAATTAGGTCTAAAAAATACGGGACAATGGCGAATCGAGGGGAGAACAACAATGCGGTTAATCCTATTGGGCGCACCAGGCGCCGGCAAAGGAACACAAGCTCAGTTTATTTGTGAGAAGTTTGGTATTCCGCAAATTTCCACTGGCGATATGTTGCGCGCGGCCGTGAAAGCAGGCACGCCCCTTGGTATTGCTGCAAAAAAGATTATGGATGCAGGTGGCCTCGTTTCCGATGACATCATTATTGGCCTTGTAAAAGATCGCCTGAAAGAATCTGACTGCAAGCACGGCTATTTGTTTGATGGCTTTCCACGCACCATCCCCCAAGCACAGGCGATGAAAGATGCCGCCGTGCCAATCGACTTTGTACTTGAAATCGATGTCCCCTTTGATGCCATCATTGATCGCATGAGTGGTCGTCGCGTTCATCCCGCTTCAGGCCGCAGTTACCACATCAAATTTAATCCGCCCAAAGTAGAAGGCAAAGACGATGTCACGGGCGAGCCCTTAATTCAGCGCGATGACGACAAAGAAGAAACCGTGCGCAAGCGCCTGCAGGTCTACACCGATCAAACACGTCCCTTGGTGGAGTACTACTCCAGCTGGGCTGCTAGCGGCGACTCAACAAAGGTTAAACCACCTGCTTATCGCAAGGTCAGCGGCACGGGTACGGTGGATGACATTACGAATTCGATCTTTGCGGTACTAAAGTAATTCGCATCCCCAGAGAAGGGGTAATGTGATGTCGTTTCAATTCAATGGCAGTTACTTTAATTCTTTAAGCGCACTTTCAAACGACTCGATATCGGCAAAGCTGCGATAGACCGATGCAAACCGAATGTAAGCCACTTTATCGAGGCGCTTAAGTTCACGCATCACGAGCTCGCCAACGCGGTCGCTGGCAATTTCTTTCTCACCCGTTGCCACCAGTTTTTCTTCAATGCTAGCAATCGCTTCATCCACTAAATCAGAAGATACCGGGCGCTTACGTAATGCGAGCTTGATTGAACTCGCTAGCTTGTCATGGCTGTAATCAACCCGGCTGCCATTCTTTTTGACGATCGCGGGAAAGGTTAACTCTGCACGCTCATAGGTGGTAAAGCGTTTGTCACAGCTGGCACAGCGGCGGCGGCGGCGCGTGGTATCGCCCTCGTCCGATACCCTGGTATCCATGACCTGGGTATCTTCACCATGACAAAAAGGGCAGCGCACGTATCAGTTTCCGTAAACCGGGAAGCGCTTCGTTAAGGCATGGACCTGAGCTTTGACTTTCTCAATGTTCGCTGCGTCATTTGGGTTATCTAGTACGTCAGCAATAAAGTGACCCACCTGAACCGATTCCGCCTCTTTAAAGCCGCGGGTAGTCATCGCCGGCGAACCTAAGCGAATACCACTCGTTACCATTGGTTTTTGCGGATCATTAGGGATGCCGTTTTTATTGCAGGTAATGTGCGCATCACCCAATACTTTTTCCGCCTCTTTACCCGTCATGTTTTTACTCCGCAAATCAACGAGCATCACGTGCGACTCAGTACGGCCTGAGACGATGCGTAAGCCGCGCTCGATCAGCGTATTAGCTAAGGCCTGTGCATTGGCAATCACTTGCTTTTGGTAGTCTATGAAGCCGGGCTCTAGGGCTTCTTTAAATGCAGTCGCTTTGGCAGCAATCACATGCATTAATGGACCACCCTGCAGGCCCGGGAAGACGGCAGAGTTAATCGCTTTCTCATGCTCGGCTTTCATCAAAATGATGCCGCCGCGGGGGCCACGCAAACTCTTGTGGGTGGTCGAGGTAACGATGTCGGCGTGCGGCACGGGATTGGGGTAGACGCCGGCTGCAATTAAGCCGGAGTAGTGCGCCATGTCCACCATGAAGATGGCGCCGATTTCTTTTGCCACTTTGGCAAAGCGCTCAAAATCAATGTGGAGCGAATATGCTGATGCGCCGGCAATGATTAACTTTGGCTTGTGCTCACGTGCCAAACGTTCCATTTGCTCGTAATCAATGGCTTCGTTTTGATCGAGCCCATAGGAAATAGGGTTAAACCACTTGCCACTCAGATTCAGTGCCATACCGTGGGTAAGGTGACCGCCTTCAGCCAAACTCATACCCATGAAGGTGTCTCCCGGCTTTAAAAAGGCCAAAAAGACAGCTTGGTTGGCGGAGGCCCCGCAATGGGGCTGCACGTTCGCCGCTTCAGCCCCAAATAAGGTCTTGACGCGATCGATTGCCAATTGCTCTGCCACATCCACAAACTCACAGCCACCGTAATAGCGCTTGCCTGGATAGCCCTCAGCGTACTTATTGGTTAACTGGGACCCCTGCGCCTGCATGACTGCGGGTGAAGTGTAGTTTTCAGAGGCAATTAGCTCAATGTGGTCTTCTTGGCGGCGATTTTCATTCTGAATCGCGGCCCAGAGTTCGGAATCGGTCTTGGCAAGGGTGTTTTGGCGGTCAAACATGGTAATAATCCTGAGTTAGTTGGATTGCTTAGATAAAATCAACCTACATAATACAAAACACCTATGAACCCGACCGAAGACCTCTCCTTTTTATCCCTTATTCTCAATGCCAGTTTGATCGTCCAACTGGTCATGCTGATCCTCATCACCATGTCGATCGCATCTTGGACCGTGATTTTTAAGAAAGGATCGATCCTGAGGGGCGTCCGCCGCGATACCGAGCGCTTTGAGCGTGACTTTTGGTCTGGCGGGGACCTCAATACCCTCTTAGAGGCCGCACAACGCAATAACCGCAGCTCCGCTGTGATGGAGCGTATCTTTGCAGGCGGCATGCTGGAGTTCTCCAAAGCACGGGAAATCGATGCAGCGCGCCGCGCCATGAAAGCGACCTACCAGCGCGAGATGGATATCTTGGAGGCCAATCTCCCCTTCCTGGCCTCGGTAGGCTCGGTGTCACCTTACATCGGCTTATTTGGCACCGTTTGGGGCATCATGCACGCATTTAAGGGTTTGGCTAACGTTCAGAATGCCACTCTCGCTGCAGTTGCGCCTGGCATTGCCGAAGCCCTAGTCGCTACCGCGATTGGTTTATTTGCGGCGATTCCGGCGGTCGTTGCGTACAACAGCAATGCCACTGAGATCGATCGTCTAGCCATTCGGTTTGAAACCTTTATGGAAGAGTTCACCAACATCCTGCAGCGCCAAGCTGCACAACGTTAATTGATTGCTTTGAGGAATAGCTAAACGCATGGCCCAATCCAGTCGATCTTCCTTTCGGTCTAATCGCCGCCGTGCGATGTCGGACATCAATGTCGTTCCGTACATCGATGTGATGTTGGTACTGCTGGTGATCTTTATGGTGACTGCAGCATCCGTTAATCCCGGAATCGTCAATTTACCGACTGTTGGTGGCGCAAAGATCCAAACCTTGCCCCCGATCTTTTTATCGGTCGATGCCAATGAAAACATTACCGTCAAACGCGAGGGTGAAGCATCGCAAACCCTCAGCCGTTTGGAGCTCGGCGCATTTGCCCGCACCCAAGCAGAAAAATCCGCCGATCAACCCGTTGTATTGGCGGCCGACAAATCCGTTAAGTACGAAGTGGTGATGGATGTGATGGCCAAACTCAAAGAGAATGGTGTCAAGCGGGTTGGTCTTGCTGTTAAGAGCCAGTAATTTCATGAACGCGTCTCCTAGCGCATGCTGATCCCATGAATACCGCACAGCAATGGCCCTCGCCCTTTTCACGGGCACAGCCTATCAAAACAGAAAGTACTGCACGCGCCTTCTCGTATTCGATGGTGGCGCACTTGCTGCTGATTGCGATGTTCACGATTGGCATTAACTGGCGTACCAGCGCCCCTGGGGGAGTGGAAGTAGAGCTATGGGATTCCACGCCTGTAGTTCAGCGCACTGAAACGCCACCACCCGCGCCCATCAAAGAAGAGGCGGCGGATATTGCGGTCAAGAAAAAACCAGTAGAAAAAGAGCCTCCGAAAAAAGAGGTAGTGAAAGAAGTACCTAAACCAGCCAAAGTAACTCCGCCCAAAGAAAAAGCCAAAGAGCTGGAGAAACCCAAAAAAGTAGAGGAAGCAAAAGCACTCACGCCAGCGCAAATTAAAGCCAACGCCGCCGCTGAAAAAGCCCGTGCCGATCAATTAGCAAGACTGCGTGCTGCCGCAGGTGCCGAAGGCGGTAGTGGCGGCCAAGTTGGCAGTAACGTAGGCGGCGGAGGCAATGCGCCGCCAGCGTACGCTGATAAGGTGCGCCGAAAAATTAAGCCGCTCATCGTTTTTAATCCCGAATCAATTACGGGTAATCCAGCCGTAGTGGTCTTAGTTGATCTTGCGCCCGATGGGGCGATCTTAAAGCGCAGCGTGGTGACGTCTAGCGGCATTCAGAGCTGGGATCAGGCAGTTTTACAGGCGCTGGATCGTGCAGAAACCTTTCCGAAAGACGACAATGGCATCATTCCAATGCGTCAAATGAGACTCACTTTTAAACCCAAGGATTAATGCCATGCGGACATTCCTCTTGCGACTGCTGCGCCCCCTGTTTGTTTTACTTGCGACCCTAGGCTCCTTAAGTCCGGCGCTCGCGCAAATGAATATAGAAATCACGGGCGTAGGTCAATCGCTTTATCCCATTGCGGTAATGCGTTTTGAGGATGAAGGAAAATTACCCGTCGGCGTGACAGAAATCATTCGGCAAAACTTAGCACGCAGCGGCTACTTTAAAAATACCGAGAGTGGTAATGCCAGTGAGAGCGATGAAGGCACGCCCAATTACAAAGCGTGGTCAGCCCGTGGTGCAGATGCCTTAGTTGTAGGCTCTGTCAAACAAACCGGCCCCACCCAGTTTGAAATCCGCTACAAGCTGTTTGATATTCGCAAGCAACAAAGCCTAGATGGGCTCTTAATCACGGCTAGTAGCGACAATCTGCGCCAAGCTGCGCATAAGATTTCCGATGACATTATTTACAAGTTATTGGGTGAACGCGGGATCTTTTCTACACGCCTCTCTTATGTCATTAAAGACGGTAACCGCTACCGCCTAGTGATCTCGGATGCCGATGGCCAGAATATTCGTAATGCGCTGAATAGTGCCGAGCCGATTATTTCCCCATCCTGGTCTCCCGATGGTAAAAAAGTAGCGTACGTTTCCTTTGAAGATCGCAAACCAGTTGTGTATGTACATGAACTAGCAACCGGTCGCCGCGTTTCGCTCTCCAATCAAAAAGGCAACAACAGTGCGCCTGCTTGGTCGCCCAATGGCCAAACCGTTGCACTGGCCTTATCGCGTGATGGCAACACCCAGATTTATGCCATGAATGCCGATGGCACGAATTTACGTCGCTTGACCCAAGGCAATACGATCGATACCGAGCCACAATATTCTCCCGATGGTCGCTCGATTTATTTCACCAGCGACCGCGGCGGTAATCCGCAAATCTACCGCATGAGCGCCGAAGGTGAGCGGGTGGAAGGGGCTAAGCGGGTAACCTTTAAACAGTCTTTTGCAACCTCACCCCGGATATCGCCGGATGGCAAACTCATGGCTTACATCGCCAACGTGGGTGGTGGCTTTAGGGTGCATACCCTCAATTTAGCCACCGGCGAGACCCGTGCCTTGACCAATACTGTCAATGACGAATCTCCCTCCTTTGCTGCCAATGGCCGCTACATCCTGTACTCCACTCGGGTCGGTGGCAAGCGGGTTCTGGCCGCAGTGTCGGTCGATGGCCAATCAAAACAAGTGCTGAGTATTCCAGGGTCTGACGTCAGACAGCCTTCCTGGGGCCCCTTCATGGATTAGCGGTCCCTTTCTAATTCAGGGACGAGAAGGCATAATAGAGTCATAGCGGCATTGTGATAAATGCCTACTACCCATACTGAAAAGGACTACAACCATGATTTCCCTTGCTCGGCGCTCTGCTGGATTCGCGATCTTAGGCTTCGTTGCCCTCTTAACCGCTTGCTCTTCAGGCGTGAAGTTGGATGATGTTAATGGTGCCGGTGGCGCCGATGGAGCAGGTAAATTTGGCTCGCAGCCCTGGAATGATCCCAAAAGCCCTCTGTTTGAGCG
>CAZUMD010000022.1:0-16730 GCA_964621735.1 uncultured Polynucleobacter sp. | reverse complement strand
TCAATTGGGCAAGTTGGGCATTAACCATACCGGTGATGGTCTATTCGGCAGGCCCTATCTTTCAATCTGCATGGCATAGTATGCGGCTCTTTAGATCGAGCAAGATGTTGGGTATGGATGTACCGATTGCCTTGGCATTGGCGCTTGCCTTTATTGCGGGCACCATTAATTTAGTCAATGGATCAGGTGAACATTATTTTGATTCGATCACCATGTTTATTGCTTTTATTCTGGGCGCACGTTATGTCGAATTACTGGCCCACCAGGATGCGCAGGGTGGGGCGGAGGCGCTTGCTAAGCAGTTACCTGCGACTTGTGAACGTTTTACGCATTACCCCGAATCGACCGAGCTGAAATCGGCACCTGTCGTTAAATGCCAAATCGGCGACTATTTGCGTGTACCAGCAGGTGCGGTTATTCCTGCCGATGGCAGTCTCGTTGCGGGTGAATGCAGCCTGGATGAATCATTGCTGACGGGTGAATCCAAGCCCATTCAAAAGAAGATGGGCGACACCTTGTATGCAGGGACGCATAATATTCAAAATCCATTGGTGATGGTAATCACGGCGGTAGGGCAATCCACTCGCATTGCCGGCATTGCCTCTTTGCTGGATAACGCCTTGCAGGCCAAGCCTGCTCTGCTTGGCTTGGCTGAAAAATGGGCAGGTCATTTTGTTCTCTTTTTAATTGGCAGCGCCGTTCTATCGACGGCTGTTTGGCTTGCGATTGATCCCACTAAAGCCTGGACAGTTCTAGTTGCCGTATTAGTAGCAAGCTGCCCATGCGCACTCTCCCTCGCGGTGCCCACTGCCATGGCAGCATCCCAAGGGGCCGTCACTAAACTGGGTCTACTGATCGTACGGGGTCATGTGATGGAAAGTTTAGTTAAGGTTACGGACATTGTTTTAGATAAGACCGGCACCTTGACCATGGGGGAGCCTGAGTTAACAGAAGTTGAATTGTTTCGTGCCGATATCGATCGATCGATGGCGCTTGCGATTTCAGCAGGGCTGGAGGAAGGACAATCCCACCCGTTAGCAATGGCATTTATTCGTGCTGCAGATCAAGCAGGGCTTGCCCCCAATTCACCTGGAATCCTAGTCAATAATCAGCTGGGCTCTGGAGTGCGCGCTGGTAACTTTGTTTTAGGTAGTCAATCTTGGATGCAATCGCTCGGTCATATGAAGGAGGCTATGCATCCACATTCTGGCGAGTACGGCGCTGTTTTTTTGGCCGATGAACAAGGCTTAATTGCCCGCTTCGTGTTTTTAGATACGCCAAGGGCTGGCGTCAGTGAATTACTTGCTATGGCTAAGCGCCGCGGCATTACTGTTCATATGGTATCCGGTGATGACGCCGCGACGGTAAGTTGGTGGGCAAGCCATTTTGGAATTACACAGTTCCACAGTACCGTCTCACCTGAAGGCAAGTATGCATTTATTGAAGCCCTTCAGGCCGATGACAGAATCTGTTTAGCAATTGGCGATGGTATTAATGACGCACCCCTATTAGCGAAGGCCAATGTTTCGGTAGCGATTGGCTCGGGCTCACCGCTGGCCTCTGCTAGTGCCGATGCCATCCTCACTGCGACCTCCTTGGCGCCGCTAGCCAAAGCACTCTTGATGGCAGACCGTACAAAAGCCGTGATTCAGCAAAGCCTATTGTGGGCCTTCATTTACAACGTTGTAGCAATTCCAGTGGCGATGATGGGCTGGGTTAATCCTTGGGTTGCTGGTATTGGCATGGCTTTATCCTCACTGGCCGTTACCCTAAATGCGTGGCGGCTGCGCAAAGTGTAGGTTTCTAGCGTATTTTCCGTCCAGCAGGCGGGTTACGCTAGACTGCGGTAATGGAAAGCCTGTTCCTTTTAATACCACTGTCGTTGCTGCTCATTGCCCTTTTAGCCTATCTCTTTTATTGGGCTGTAAAAACCGGGCAGTTTGATGATTTAAATGGTCCAGGCGAAGCCATTCTGATGGACGACGACGCGCCTAAAGCAGAAAAATTAAATCCGCTTCCTGATCTCAAATCAAAACCTAAATCCCGCTAGCAATTCCTAGTTGCAGCAAATAAGTTAGCCCACCAGAGCAATTAGGCTCGCCTCGTTTGATATAGATCAAATCCGCAGTAAACCCTTAAATCGATAATGAATTGCGCTGTTGAGCACGATTTAGAGCAGCTTATCGCCACGATTTGCATAAGGGAGAAGCCATGGGCGGCACCGTGGGTAGTTACCAGGATCACTTCAATTACAAGGTGGTTAGTCAATTCGCGATTGCGACGATCGTCTGGGGCATTGTGGGCATGCTTGTTGGGGTGATACTAGCAGCGCAATTGGTTTGGCCAGAAATTACCTTTAACATTGCGTGGTTGAGTTACGGGCGTTTGCGCCCCCTGCATACCAATGCGGTTATCTTTGCATTCGGTGGTAGCGCACTGTTTGCGACCTCTTACTACATTGTCCAGCGCACCTGTCAGGTGCGTTTATTCTCCGATAAATTAGCGGCTTTCACCTTCTGGGGTTGGCAGGCTGTGATTGTTGCTGCTGCAATTACCTTGCCCTTAGGTATTAGCACTTCAAAAGAGTACGCTGAACTTGAGTGGCCAATTGATATTCTCATTACGGTAGTGTGGGTTGCCTATGCAGTGGTCTTCTTTGGCACCATCATGCAACGCAAGACGAAACACATTTATGTGTCGAACTGGTTCTTTGGTGCATATATCTTAACGATTGCGCTTTTGCACATTGTCAATAATATTGAAATGCCGGCAAGCCTGTTTAAGTCTTATTCCGCTTATTCAGGTACGCAAGATGCCATGATTCAATGGTGGTATGGTCATAATGCGGTTGGTTTTTTCTTGACCACGAGCTTTTTGGGAATGATGTATTACTTTATTCCAAAGCAAGCGGAGCGCCCAATCTATTCCTATCGTTTATCGATTGTTCACTTTTGGGCCTTGAACTTTACTTATATGTGGGCTGGCCCACACCACTTGCAGCACACCGCACTGCCCGACTGGACACAGTCTTTGGGTATGGTCTTCTCCCTTATCCTGCTTGCGCCATCGTGGGGCGGCATGATTAACGGCATTATGACGCTTTCGGGGGCTTGGCATAAATTGCGCACAGACCCCATCCTCAAGTTTCTGGTAGTTGCATTGTCCTTCTACGGCATGTCGACTTTTGAAGGCTCGATGATGTCAATTAAGACAGTGAATAGCTTGTCCCATTACACCGATTGGACTATTGGGCACGTGCACTCTGGAGCACTAGGCTGGGTGGCCATGATTACGATTGGTTCACTCTATTATTTAATACCCCGTTTAGTAGGCCAAAAGGAGATGTATAGCACTCGAATGATTGAGTTGCATTTCTGGATTGCAACCTTGGGTGTGGTTATCTACATTGCAGCCATGTGGATCGCGGGTGTGATGCAAGGACTGATGTGGCGTGCATTTGAATCAGACGGCACCCTGACTTATAGCTTTGTTGAGTCCGTGAAGGCAACGTATCCCTTCTACGTCATTCGTTTGATTGGGGGCATATGCTATCTCGGCGGCATGCTGCTGATGGCCTATAACGTCTATAAAACCTTGAAAAACAAAACGTTCATTGACGCACCGATTCCGGCGCCGTTGGTAATGGCTCACTAAAGGAGAAGAAATCATGCCTAAGCCATATAAATTCTTTTCCCATGAAACCTTTGAACGCAATGTCGGTTGGTTAATCATTGCAACCATTGTTGTTGTATCGATTGCAGGTTTGGTGCAAATTGTGCCCCTGTTTTTTCAGCACTCTACCACCCAGCCATCACCAGGCATCGTTCCATTCCCGGCCCTCAGTCTTGCAGGTCGCGATATCTATCAACGTGAGGGCTGTGTGGGCTGTCACTCGCAACAAATTCGTACACTGCGCTCCGAGACCGAGCGCTATGGCCCGTATTCATTGGCAGGCGAGTCGGTCTACGACCACCCCTTCTTGTGGGGCAGTAAGCGTACCGGACCGGATCTAGCCCGCGTGGGTGGGCGTTATTCGGATGAGTGGCATCGCATTCATTTTCGCAATCCGCGGGATGTCGTTCCAGAATCCAATATGCCTGCCTATCCCTATCTTCAACATGCAGCAGCCAATGCAGGCAGCATTCAGGCGCATATGCGCGCTTTGCGTCGACTTGGAGTCCCCTATACCGAAGAGGAAATTACTAATGCGCCCAAGGAGCTGGAGGGTAAAACCGAAGAGGATGCATTAATTGCCTATATGCAAGGTTTGGGCATTCACCGCAGATCAACCAATACAGCAGCTACTACCACTTCTGCTGTGAGCATTAGCAAATAAAGGGAAAAGACATGATCGAAATCATCGCTCCTTATTTGTCTGCCATTTCAACGGTCTTGGGTTTAACGGCTTTTCTACTCATTATTTGGTGGGCATGGTCAGCTAAGCGGCAGCCAGCCAATCAAGAGTCAGCAGAATTACCGTTTGATCTACCCGATGAATTTACTAAGGAAAAGAAATGAGTGACTTTATCGATTCCTACTGGAGCATATTCATTGCTGCTATTACCTTAATTGGTATTGTGTGGTGCGTCTGGTTACTGGGGTCTCAGCGCAAGGTAACGGTAGAGCAAAATGCAGATGGCAGTGTTGCCGATACTGGGCACGTCTGGGACGGTGATTTACGCGAGCTCAATAATCCATTGCCGCGCTGGTGGGCTTGGATGTTCCTTTTATCGTGTGTCTTCGGACTGGCTTACCTTTTGCTGTATCCCGGTCTTGGATCTTACCCGGGTCTACTGGGTTATACCTCCGATACTGCATACACCACATCAGTTGTAAAGGCCAATGAAGAACTGAAGCCCATTTACGCAAAGTATATGGAGATTGATGTCCAGCAAGTGGCTGCGGACCCTAAGGCCCGTGAAATGGGGCAGCGACTCTATTTAAATTATTGCGCTCAGTGCCACGGATCCGATGCTGGAGGCTCGAAAGGCTTTCCTAATCTTACCGATAATGATTGGCTATATGGCGGCAGCCCCGAGATGATTAAGACGGCGATTTTACAAGGCCGAAGTGGGGTGATGCCCGCATTTGCACATCTCAGTAAAGCAGATGTTGCCGACTTAACTAGTTATGTGCGCGGTTTATCAGGACTGTCTGTGGATCCGATAAAGGCAGAACGGGGTGGCGCATTATTTGCTAATAATTGCGTTGCTTGCCATGCAGTTGATGGCAAAGGCAATACGGCAATGGGAGCACCGAATTTAACCGATAAGATCTGGCTATACGGTAGTACGGATGCTGCAGTAACAGAGTCGATTGCAAAGGGCCGCAATGGCCAAATGCCAGCCCACGATGCCATCTTAACCCCTGAAAAAGTGCAGCTGATCTCCGCCTACGTTTGGAGTCTAACGAATATTCGTGTCGATCAGGCTAAAAAATAGTGCTTGAAGCATTGCCCAATTCAAAAGTGATTCCAATCCAATCCGTTGAGGAATCGCTGTACGAGGTACGCCGTAAGATTTACCCCAGATCGGTATCCGGTATTTTTGCACGCTGGCGCATTGTGTTTGTATTTCTTACCCAAATCGTATTTTATGGTTTACCGTGGCTCAGCTGGAATGGTCGCCAAGCCGTGCTATTTGATTTAGTGCAGCGGAAGTTTTATATCTTCGGCTTAGTGCTGTGGCCTCAAGATGTGATTTACCTCACGCTGTTATTAATACTCTCTGCACTAAGTTTATTTTTATTTACTGCCGTTGCAGGTCGACTCTTTTGTGGTTATGCCTGCCCTCAAACGGTGTATACCGAATTATTTATGTGGATCGAGCGTAAAGTCGAGGGCGATCGCTTCGCGCGTATTCGTTTAGACGGACAGGAGTGGCCTTGGAAGTTTGCTAAATGGCGTATCAAAATCACAAAGCATGGGCTGTGGTTGATGGTGGCTTTTTTAACCGGATTTACCTTTGTCGGGTATTTCACGCCGATTCATACTTTAGCAGGCGAGGTTCTTACAGCAAGCTTAGGACCATGGCAGGCATTCTGGCTATTTTTCTATAGCTTTGCAACGTGGGGTAATGCTGGCTTCATGCGTGAGCAGGTTTGTAAATACATGTGTCCCTATGCACGTTTTCAAAGCGTGATGGTGGATAAAGATACCTTTGTGGTTACTTACGATACCCTTCGTGGCGAGCCGCGTGGCAGTCGCAACAAATCAGAAAACCATGCCGCACAGGGCTTAGGCGAGTGCGTTGATTGCAGTATTTGTGTCCAAGTGTGTCCGACGGGTATTGATATTCGTGATGGCTTGCAGTACATGTGCATTGGTTGTGGTGCGTGCATTGATGCCTGTGATCAGGTGATGGATAAGATGCACTACCCCAAAGGTCTAATACGGTATACAACGGAGCGAGCTATGCTCGAGCGCGCGCCTACAGAAAAAGCAATACGTCAAATTTTTCGTCCACGGATTATTTTTTATACCTCGGTAATCCTTGTTTTGGCAACTGCATTCTTAATTTCTCTTGCCACCCGTAATCCCTTGCGTGCTGATGTGATGCGAGATCGAGGCGCCTTGGCACGAGAAGTGGATGGCACTCGCATCGAGAATGTATATCGTATTCAGGTGATGAATGCTTCGGAGAATGCAATGCGCGTCAATTTTAAGGTGACGGGCTTACCTGATTTACAAATTCTGACTTCGCAAGGAAAGGCTTTGAATGATGTGTTGGTGGAACCCTCTAGCAATCAATTGATTCCGATTCGCGTTAGCTCAGTATTGGGTGAGGTAGCGCCTGGCAATTACCCGATTCATTTTGGAGTTGAAGGCATTGAAATTCATTCGGGCGCTACTACTGTTGTTCGAGTTCGAGACGAAAAATCGACGTTTATCGTGCCGCGTTAAGTGCAAGTAAGGAAAGGGAGATGATGATGCTAGCTGAATCGGAAGTGAAACCCTGGTGGAAGCAATTATGGCCATGGCTACTCATTAGCGGGCCTGCGCTCGCAGCAGTCGGATGCGCAATCACTATTTGGCTTGCGTTTACGCACCATGCCGATCAGCCGATTCGGGATGGAGTTACAAAGCGAGGCCTAAAAATCGAGGCGGTTTCAAAATGAAATTACGCCTGTTCATTTGGGTGCTCTGGCCTTCGTTCTTGATCGCTGCGATTGCCGAAGCGGTTTTATTTACCGCCATTCACCCTGAAGAAATTCTGCTCTTTGGCGCGCCTTTGGCCATTTCAAATGAAGGTATTTATACCTTAGGTTTTTTTGTTATATGGGGGTTTTGTGCGGCATCCAGCGCACTGACTGTATTTGTTTTGCCAAAATCGGGAGAAATTCCTAAGCTCGGCTCTGACGAGGCCGATTTGAATTAGAGGCAAGCCTGCAGGGGGTCTCTGTTTTCTGGATTGGGAAGTCCGGCTAATTCATAGAGGCCACCAATATCAATTAACTTAACGTGGCGCTGTTTGATTTGAATTAAACCAGCCTCAACGAAGCGGGAGAGCATACGACTGACAGTTTCAATCTGAATGCCTAAATAGCTACCCATTTCCTCGCGGCTCATTCTCAAGTCAAATTCATGATTGGTGTAGCCCCTAGCAGTGAGTCGTTCGGATAGATTGAGTAAAAAACCAGCTAAGCGCTCCTCTGCTCTCATGCTTCCAAGAGAAAGTAAGTGGCGTTGATCTTGGGTTAGCTCTCGGCTCAGAATGCGGTGGAATTGATTTTGTAAGGTGGGTATTTGACTGGCAAGAGACTCAAACTCAGTAAAGCGAATAATGCAGGCTTCGCTGTCTTCGAGTGCAATGGCATCGGATTGATGGATACCATCACCGATGGCATCTAGCCCCAGAATTTCTCCAGGCAAATGAAACCCGATAATTTGTGAGCGCCCATCGGAAAGGCCATGTTCTGTTTTGAGGGTGCCAAAGCGGATGCTGTAGACCGAGGTCATAGGGTTGCCATGGCGGTAGAGGCTATCTCCCTTTTTTAAGGCGATTCGTTCTTTTACCAGCGCATCAACCTTATCGAGATCCGCGTGACTTAAACCCACCGGTAAGCAAAATTGACCCAATACGCAAGTGGAGCACTTGTTGAGTGGGCTTGTTTTTGGAATGGAACTCATGTTTTACATTTGCTCTTTAAGGCCTATTCTATATCGATGTACACTAAATTTGATGCATTTTGAATGGAATCATGGTTACAACCAGTTTATTTGCCACTCTTTTTTTGAGTACCCTCGTTAGTGGCTGGCATTGCGCTTTGATGTGCGGTGGCATAGCCGCAGCAATTGAGCGCCCACGTGGCTCTGAAATAGTCTTAGTCTCCAAATCAGTGCTGTTTTATCAGCAACTGATCATGCACCTTGGCCGATTGACGACCTACGTCCTATTGGGGGCTGCAGCTGGGCAAATTGGCGTGATCGTATGGCAACAAAATGTAGTACCAATTCAGCGACCCTTATTCGCTTTGAGCGCATTGATTTTGATTGCGATGGCCATTCGTTTGTGGCGCCAGCAACAACCCAAACCGTCTTCGTCATGGCTAGGACTTAAGGCGGCAGAAGTTTGGTCAAAGTACCTTGGCAGTCTGGCTAGCGGGCCAGCGCGTTGGTTTAGTGGCATGCTCTGGGGCCTTGTTCCATGCGGCTTGGCTTACAGTGTTTTGCCTTTAGCATTTTTATCCGGCAGTTCACTTTCGGGGGCTGGCCTCATGTTGGCCTTTGGTCTGGGAACCCTACCTAACTTACTGTTGATCTCTCGCTTCTCGGCAAGCTTGGTGCAGTTCAGTCATTACGCCTGGGTGCGTTATTTAGCCGTTACCTTACTCATGGGCTCAGGTGTATATGGCCTGTACCGCGCCTGGACTCTACCTCAAGCCCTATTAGAGGGTGGCTTTTGTATTTCCTAATGCGCTCAAGAAAAGCGACTACCAACCGCATACGCAACTGAAGCGCTGACTGCCGTAACGAAGGCGCCCCACACAATATCAATCACAGCGAGCCTTGCCGGAAAACCTTCAATGACTGCCAGATTGGTTAAGTCGTAAGTCATGTAGCAAAAGAAACCAAAGAGGGCACCAAAGCCCAGTGCATAGATGAAGGACTGTTTTGCGATGGCTGGGCTAATGACAAAGATCGTTGTGCCCAGGGCATACAGTAGATAAAACGCCAGAGCGACCCAAAGCTTTGGCTCTGCAGCCATCAGTGCGCCCATTTCAGTACGGTAGAGGTTTTTGGCAATGCCAAGCAGCCAAATAAAATCCATCACCAGGAACGTGATTAAGAAACTTGCATAGATGGCCAGATACTTGATCAATTTACTCACCTTTGTAGGATAGAATGATTTCCACTCATTATGAGCCATAAGTATCCATTTCCTGAAATCAGGAGTAGGATGAAAAATTCATTGAACTGAAAAGGAAGAGTCATGTTTAAGCATTTGTTAGTGCCGATTGATGGGTCCGATGTGACCAAAAAATCCCTCAAAAACGTATTGGACCTTGCCAAAAAAGATGATGCCAGCATTACCTTGGTCTATGTCTCCGATCCAATGCCGCCAATTGTCTACTCCGATAGTAGCTTGGGATATGGCTATTCGCAGAATGACCACAAAAAAGCCTGTGATGCCTTTGCTAAAAACCTCTTCAAAAATGCCCTGGCAGTTTTGGGTAACGGTGTAGCAGTAAAAACACTGCATACCTTTAGCCCTAGTTTGGCTGGTGGTGTATTGGCTGCGGCCAAAAAAGCCAAGGCCGATGTGATTGTGATGGCCTCACACAAGCGCACGGGGATCAAAGGAGTGCTATTGGGCAGTCAAACCAACGAGGTGATTGTGCACTCCAGCTTGCCTGTGATCGTGCTCGGCTAAAGCTTACTTTTTCTTTGCGCTTGCTGCCTGCCTGGCGTCAGCAATATTGTCGGTAAAGGCCTTGGCTACTTCACCATCGGGTGGAACTAACTTTAGGCCTCTTGCCCAGTATTGCTCCGCTTTGGCAAACTGACCTTCTTCATAGTAGGCCGTGCCAGCAAGTGCTAGCGCTTTAATATTATTGGGGTCCAGCTCAAGCGCTTTCATGATCAGGCGCATCGGCTCACCCTTGACGCTTTGGTTTTGATAGGCCAAAAAGTCGGCGTAATCGATGGTTAATTGGGCATTATTTGGATTGAGTTCCAAGGCTTTCTTATAGGCTTTGGCGGCTTCGGGAAAGCGTTGCATTGCGGCGTAAGAGCGCGCCAGCATTTGCCAGCCCTCCGGATTATTGGGGTCTTTTTCGAGGCGAGACGCCAATTGCTCAACCATATTTTGAATGTCTTGCTGTGTCATAGCAGGCTGTTGACTCTTGACTAGGGGGTCGGTCGCTACAGGATTACCAATCCAAAGGTAGAGCAGTACGCTGCAAACAGGTACACCAATACCAATGAGAAGCGCTGGAAATAAAATGCGCTTGGGTTTGGCGCCTACTGGGGCCTGATCAGCAGCAATCGCCCGCTCTTCCAGTAGTAAGCGTTTTTCAATATCACGCTGCGCCTCTTGCAGTTGATCAGCGGCGATACGGCCTTCTGCAAAATCGACATCGAGTTGACTGAGCTGGTCACGCAAAATAACAATATTCTCCTCTTGCTCGCCTGTGGCGGCGACCGTTTTTTTACGCAAGGGCAAGACCAAGAGGACGGTCGCAATCGCAATCATGCCGATGGCAATGGCTAAGAAAGTCATCATGAGCGATCTCCCGATGAAGAATCAAGCAGTTTGCGGGCTCGGGATAAATCCGTTTGATCGAATTCTTCCGAGGCAAGGCGTTTATGTCGTAGCCGAATTTGCTGGATCAAAATAAACATGGCAATCAGCAAAAGCGCAAATGGGCCAGCCCACAGCAAAATGGTTTTGTAGCTCAGAGGTGGGCGATACAAAACAAACTCACCATAGCGCTGCACCATGTAATCCAAAATCTCGCGATCCGACTTTCCTTCACTAAGCTGTTTGCGAACTTGATTGCGCAAATCAACTGCTAATTCCGCATTGGAGTCGGCGATGGTTTGATTTTGGCAAACCAAGCAGCGCAATTCATTGGATAGGGTAATCACTTTTTTCTCTAGGACTGGATCTTCTGCAACGGGTTTGGCTGATTGAGCGTGGGACGATGTTGAATGTATCAAGAACACCAAAGCCAAGCAAATGGTACTAAGGCAAATCTGCGCTAAATTAATACGCACGGTTGAGGTAGGGAATAGGGCCAGCTTCATGCTTTAGCTATTGAGTTTCTGAATCAGCGGCAGAATTTTTTCTTCAATCGCCTGAGGGGTTAATGGACCAATGTGTTTTAAACGGATCAACCCCGTTTTATCAATCACAAAGGTTTCTGGCACGCCGTAGACGCCATAGTCAATACCAACTTGCCCCTTGAGGTCGACAACGGATAAGGCATAAGGATTGCCATGCTCTTTTAACCAGCGCACGGCATCGTCGGGCTTATCTTTGTAATCGAGCCCTAATAGGGGTGTGGTTTGGGTTTTCGCAAACTGAATTAAATGGGGATGCTCATCACGGCAGGCCGCACACCATGATGCCCATACATTTAGAACCCACACTTTGCCCCGCATGTCTTCAGGAGAGAAGGTGGCGTTGTCTTTACCCAGCACTGGCAATGTAAAGGTGGGAGCACTTTTATTAATTAGCGGTGATGGTACTTCACGCGGATTGAGCTGGAGACCGGCAGCCAAGAAGCCAAAAAAGACGACAAAGATTCCGATGGGAATCAAGTAGCGTTTCATTTGCGTTTCCGGTAGCGGCGATCCGTAATCGCTAAAAAACCACCTAAGGCCATAAATAGACAGCCACCCCAAATCCAGTCCACAAATGGTTTGATGTGAATGCGTACCGTCCACTCATTGGCATTAATGGGTTCCCCCAGGGAGACATACAGGTCGCGCGTTAAGCCTGGGTCAATTGCTGCTTCGGTCATTGGCATTTGACTGGCGGTATAGACCCGTTTTTCCGGTTCCATGCGCGTTATAACTTTGCCGTCCTGGCTGACATCAAATACACCCCGAACGGCTTGGTAATTGGGCCCCTGTATGGCTTGAACTCCTAAAAATTGGAAGTTATATCCACCGGCTTCGATGCTGCTGCCAATGGCCATGCGCACGTCTTTTTCCGACTCAAAGCCACGAACGCCGGTTATGCCAATAATAAAAACTGCAACCCCGATGTGCGCGAGGAACATACCGTAATAACTTGCCGGCTGAGCCACAAGATTTTTAATCACGCCACGCTCCCGATTGCTAAAGGCGCGCTCAAGCAATTGGGTACAAGTCGTCGCAATAATCCAGACGGCTAAAAACAGGCCAAAGCCAATCAATGGAGTCCAGCTGCGCAGCACCAGTGGGGCAAGGATGGCGCTAATCACACTCACCGCAGCAGCCCACTTTAATTTATGCGCTAAATCAATCACGGGAGATTGACGCCAGCGTGAGATGGGGCCAATGCCAATTAAGAAGAGTGCCGGTGTCATCAGCGGAACAAATACTGCCTCAAAGTAGGGAACGCCCACCGAGATTTTTCCGAGGTCAAGGGCATCGAGCAGCATCGGATACAAGGTGCCGAGCAGCACTGCCGCAGTTGCCACTAAAAGCAAGACGTTATTACTCAGCAACATACTCTCGCGTGACACGGTGCCAAAATCGCCGCCAATATTGGCTTTGGGCGCGCGCCATGCAAACAGCAATAGCGAACCACCTACTACCAGGGCCAGGAAACCGAGAATGAAAATACCGCGCTTCGGATCGGTTGCAAACGCGTGAACGGAAGTAATGACTCCGGAGCGAACCAAGAAGGTGCCTAATAGCGAAAGTGAAAAAGCAAGAATGGCTAGCAGCGCAGTCCACATCTTGAAGCCGCCGCGTTTTTCAGTAACGGCCAGCGAGTGAATCAATGCCGTACCGACGAGCCAGGGCATGAAGGAGGCATTCTCGACGGGATCCCAAAACCACCAGCCACCCCAACCCAGTTCGTAATAAGCCCAGGCGCTACCGAGTGCAATGCCGATGGTTAAAAAACACCAAGCCGATGTTACCCATGGCCTTGACCAACGTGCCCATGCGGCATCCAGCCTGCCGGAGAGTAGGGCTGCAATCGCAAATGCAAAGGCAACTGCAGAGCCAACGTAGCCCATGTACAAAAAGGGCGGATGAATAATCATGCCGGGATCTTGCAGTAGGGGATTGAGGTCTTTGCCCTCCAATGCTGCCGGCAACATCCGATCCAGTGGATTGGATGTAAGCAAGGTAAACAGCAGCACGCCGATATTCAAGAGGCCCAGCACACCGAGGATGCGTGCAATCATTTTGATCGGCAGGTGCTTTGAAAAAATAGCAACTGCAAGTGTCCAGCCAGCCATCATGAAGCACCACAATAAAATCGAGCCCTCATGGCTGCCCCACGAAGCGCCAATGCGATACATCAAGGGAAGCGCAGAGTTGGAGTTTTGTGCCACGTTGAGCACACTAAAATCGTTATTGATAAATGAGATGACGAGGCAGACATACGCGAAGGTCACCCACAAAAAGAGTGCAATGGCTGACGGTCTCGCTAAATTCATCAAGGCAGGTCGATTGGTTTGCGCGCCAACGAGCGGAGCAATACCCAATACCAGCGCTGTCATCAATGCCAGAATTAAAGCAACTTGGCCAATTTCAGGAATCATGGTTTTTTCGCTTTAGCTAAGGCATCTGCCGCTTCGGGCGGCATGTAGTTTTCATCGTGTTTGGCCAGAACTTGGCTTGCCGTAAAAGAGCCTGTGGAATTGAGGCGACCCTCTGCTACCACCCCTTTCCCTTCTTTAAATAAATCAGGCAGTAAGCCTTCATAGCTGACTTCAATGCGATGCGCAAAATCCGTCACTACAAAGCTCACTTTGAGTCCGCCCGCATCGCGCTTGATGGAATTTTCTTCAACCATGCCACCAACCCGAAATGCGCGGTCTTTAGGCGCCTCATTGGCCGCAATTTGACTCGGACTGTAGAAGAACACCAAATTGCTTTGGAAGGTCTGAAATACCATATAAGTGGCAAATGCAATGCAGGTTACGCCACCAAGGATTGCCAGACCGCGTTTTGTGCGGGGTTTCATAAGTCCTTATTTTGCCTAATTTTTTTCAGTGGCGTACGACTCATCCCGAATGCTGGCTTCGGTCAGGCGACGCTGCCGGCGGATCTGCCTGATTTCAATGGCAAAAACCAGGGCAGTCACCGCGAAGGACCCCCATACAAAGGGGCCGTGGCCGCCCATTTGCAGAAAATCACTAAGGCTATTCCAGTAAATCATTTCACTGCCTCCTGGGCCCATGCGGTATGGCGCTCCCGCTCCAAAATGAGGGTACGGCAGCGGTAGAAACTCAAAGCAAAGGAGTAGGCCCAAAACGCCACCGTCATGATGAGCATGCCGGTCAACATTTGGGTTGCCATGGTGGGGGCTTTGGTCAAGCTAACGGAGGCGCCTTGGTGCAAGGTATTCCACCATTTCACTGAAAAGTAGATGATCGGAATATTCACCACACCAACAATAGCTAAAACAGCAGCGCTACGATCGGCCTTACGAGTATCTTCAATTGATGCGTGGAGTGATAAGAATCCCAGGTACAAGAAAAGTAAAATGAGTTCTGAAGTCAGGCGTGCGTCCCACACCCAGTAGGTACCCCAGGTGGGCTTACCCCACAGGGACCCGGTCCACAGTGCAATGAAGGTCATAAGCGCGCCGGTTGGCGCTAAAGCGAGTGCAAACATGCTAGCCAGGCGCGCATTAAAAATGAGCCCAATTGCCGCCCAAAATGCTACCGCTAAGTAAATGATCATCGACATCCATGCGGCAGGTACATGAATAAAAATAATGCGGTATGACTCACCTTGTTGGTGATCGCTTGGCGCAATTAAAAGACCAATGGTTAAGCCAATGACCGTGGCAATCACGGCAACGGCAACGCAATACGGAATCAGCGAGCCAGTTAAGGCATAAAAGCGTTGTGGCGCAGCGTACTTAAACCAATTGATGCTAGAGGAGAACACAGGAAATAGTCTTTATTTAAAAGGGTGTTAGAGCATGCGTTAGTGTGCCTGATTTTAGCTTAGCCGGCTTATTCCACGGCGATTCGTAGGCTAGCTGCTGTGGCGATGGGGGCAAAAAACAAGGCAATAGCCAGCATTGCGCCCAAGAGGTAAAAATGACCATCGACTGGTAAGCCAGCGTGGTGGGCATCGACTGCGCCGGCCCCAAAAATAAGGACTGGTATGACCAGCGGCAAAACGAGTAAGGACAGCAACATACCGCCGCCACGTGTTGCCAAGGTTAAGGCTGCGCCGATGGAGCCAATTAAGCTGAGCAAGGGTGTGCCAATGAGGAGCGAGAGCACCAAAATTCCGGTGCTTTGGGCGTCCAGATTAAATTGGATGGCCAAGATCGGAGAAGCGATGGTGAGCACGAGCCCAGAGCTAATCCAGTGCGCCGTAGTTTTCGACAGTACGGCCAGTGGCAATGGGATGACAGTGAGCACCAATTGATCCAGGGTGCCATCTTGGAAGTCATCTGCAAACAAGCGCCCCAGTGACAGCATGGCTGCTAATAAGGCTGCGATCCACAGCATCCCCGGCGCAATTTTGGCAAGCAGTGTTGGTTCCGGTCCAATACCCAAGGGAAACAAACTGGCTACCACGATAAAGAAAAACAAGGCAGATAAGCTATCGTTTTTGCGACGCAGAGCCAAACTCAAGTCGCGCCGCACGATGGCGAGCATGACTTTTGGGATGGATAGGTGCGCGCTCATAAGTTCACTCGAACGACGCGGTCGATCTGATCGAGGGCAACCGCTTGATGGCTACTTAAGGCGACCATGCCACCGCGAGTTAAATGCCCCTGAATTAATGCTTGCAGCGCTTCATTGGCATCCTGATCCAGTGCATTGAATGGCTCGTCGAGCAACCAGAGTGGTTTGTCTTTTGCCAACTGCAGGCGGGCTAATGCAACCCGTTGCTTTTGCCCTTGTGAGAAGGTTCGCGCTAATCTGCTTGCCAGGTGACCCAAGCCCGAACTAACTAAGGCGGCGCGGGCCATGCTGCTGGTAATCGCATCGCCGCTGAGACTACCCGCCGCCATGATGTTTTCTTCGGCACTGAGATCGCCTTTAAGCGCTGGAGTGTGGCCCAAGTAAATCAGTTGCGTATGAAAAAAATCCCGATCGGCATCGATTGAACTTGCGCCCCACTGAATGCTCCCCATGCTGGGTGTTAATAGGCCGCAGAGCATACGCAATAAACTCGATTTTCCGGCACCGTTGCTGCCGGTGATGCGCAAGAGATGGCCGGGTTCGAGCACAACCGAAAGATCAGTAAACAGGGTTTTGCCGCCACGCATGCAGGCTAGATTTTGTAAATGCAGGGCAGACGAATTCATGGCAGGAGTATTACTCATTATTCGGTAGGCTGCCTAAGAGTAGCAGTTGGCGTGTGAACTGACCGCTATCGCTATCCCGCATCGACCACAGATCGAGCTGCGCAGATGGACTGTAAGGGTCAATGTAAGTACCATCTCGCCGCAACTCGTAATGCAAATGGGGTCCGCTAGAGCGACCGGTGGAGCCGACGTAACCAATCTCGAGACCACGACGTACATCATTACCAACGCTGAGTTCAACGTTGTAATTACTCAAATGGGCATAGTACGTGCGGTAGTTGCCTG
>CAZUMD010000021.1:0-16743 GCA_964621735.1 uncultured Polynucleobacter sp. | reverse complement strand
CGTAATTTCTCGAGGGAAATGTCTTCATCGTGCTGCGTTGATAAAACTACTGTATCGATCGAGTCGGGCCTGCCATTCACATAACGCAGCGTCACTTGTGACTTTGCATCCGGACGCAACCACGTTAAGCGGCCATCGCGGCGCAGCTGGGACTGGCGCTCAACCAAGCGGTGCGAC
This sequence comes from uncultured Polynucleobacter sp., assembly GCA_964621735.1. Lineage (GTDB taxonomy): Bacteria > Pseudomonadota > Gammaproteobacteria > Burkholderiales > Burkholderiaceae > Polynucleobacter. The sequence goes on along the minus strand of CAZUMD010000021.1, from coordinate 16,566 downwards.
AAGTGAATCGGCAGGGGCATGAGCTCTGCCGTTTCATCACAGGCATAACCAAACATCAAGCCTTGATCGCCCGCGCCTTGATCTAAACCGTCGTCATGCGCCTTATCGACGCCCTGCGCAATGTCTGGACTTTGCTTGTCGTAGGCCACCAAGACTGCACAGCCCTTGTAGTCGATGCCATAAGCAGTGTTGTCATAGCCGATTTCACGCAAGGTATTGCGTGCGACTTGGATGTAATCCACGTTCGCGTGGGTTGTAATCTCGCCTGCAAGGACAACTAAGCCCGTGTTGCAAAGCGTTTCTGCTGCAACTCGAGCCTTGGGATCTTGGGCCAAAATGGCGTCCAAAATCGCATCGGAGATTTGGTCAGAAACTTTATCGGGGTGGCCTTCAGAAACCGATTCTGAGGTGAAGAAATAATCATTTGCCATTGCGTTTTTCCTTTAAAAATTAACACGATCAGTGGGACAACTCGACGTGCCAGGAACCACAACGGCGACGCTTTAGCAGAATTTTTAATCGCCCTGCAAGTTGTCTTAACTCGGCGATATAAGGATTTTATCCGAACTTCATGATTTGGGCAAAATTCAGAATTAGCCCAATCCGGTAGGGGATTGAATATGATGATGGGGTGCGTACCCTATTATTTAAGCTCATGCTCCACACCATTGCAGCGATGCCGCTTGGTTTTGCTCAGGTCATTGGGGGAGGGTTGGGCTTACTGGCGTTTATTGGGTCGAAGCACTATCGCAGCCTATTTAAGCAACATTACCTTTCTGTTGCAACGCAAAATCACCTCCCAGTACGTATGTGGTCGGCGGCCTGTGCCTCCGGAATGCTATTTTCTGATAGCTTGTGGATTTGGCGCAACCCGAAGCAGGCACTCTCTCGAACGGAAATTAGTAACTGGGAAGTAGTAGAAAAAGCAATCAATGAAGGCCATGGTTTGGTTATGCTGACCCCCCACTTGGGTGGCTTTGAAATCATTCCTCGAGTCTTGGCACAGCACTTTCCAGCCACTATTCTGTATCGACCGGCCAGGCAAGACTGGCTAAATGCCGTTGTGGAAGAAGGCAGGGCTCACCCCAATATGCATTTCGTGCCCACCAATTTACAAGGGGTGCGTCAAATGACCCGCGCACTGATACGAGGCGAAGCAATCGGAATTCTGCCGGATCAAGTGCCTAGCGGTGGCGATGGAATTTGGGTGCCTTTTTTTGGGCGCCCCGCATACACCACCACTCTGCCTGCACGGCTTGCCAATCGGCACCATACCCCTGTCGTGATGTTTACTGCCAAACGCAAAGGGCTTGGCCAAGGCTGGTTAATGCAAGCAAGCCGACTGGATCCATTTTCAGAAGATCCAAGCACGTCTTGTTGCGAGCTAAATAAAGCAATTGAAGCAGCAATCTTAATTGCGCCTGAGCAGTTTATATGGGCCTACAATCGCTTTAAACACCCAATTGGGGCAGAGCTACCGCCAACACAGTAAATTCAATTTGAGATGACCTGGTCCCAAACCATCTTTAATTTTTTAGCGCTCAATCTACTGCGCTTGTTTTCTTTTTTACCCTATTCAATCGTTGTTCCATTTGGTTATGGTTTAGGCTGGTTAGCAGCGCATATCCCCAATGAACGTGCGCATGTTGTCAAAACCAATCTGCGACTTTGCTTTCCATCCCTATCTGAATCTGAAATCAATGCCCTTGCACTTGAGCACTGGAAACTCTTTGGCCGCAGCGTCATTGAGCGCAGCCGAATTTGGCTCGGCACTGGCGAGCAAATTCGGGCAATGGTCGAAATTGAATCCGCAATACCACTCGGCGATCGTAAGCCAAGGCTGTTAATCAATCCGCATTTCGTTGGCTTAGAAGGGGGCTTCATGGCCCTCTCGGTCATGGCAAAAGAACGTGGCTGGATGGGCGGCGCAGGGCTTTACCAAAAAATGAAGAACCCATTTTTTAATCAAAAGATGATTGAGTGGCGCAATCGTTTTGGCGGCAAGTCGATTGAGCGGCAAAGTCGCCTGCGCGACCTGATTCGAGAAATTCAAACTGGTAATTTCATCTTTATTGCGCCAGACATTGATTTGGGGCCACGCGATTCCGTGTTTGTTCCTTTTTTTGGTATTCAGACCAGCACCATTACGTCGGTATCACGCCTGGCCCAATTGAGCGGCGCAGAGGTCTGCTTGATGACGACTACATTAAATACAAACCGCAGCGGCTATGTTTGCCGCATTAGTGCGCCACTGGAAAACTTCCCGAGCGACGATCCCAGCAACGATGCCGCCCGTCTCAACCAATGCATTGAAGCCCTTGTTTGCGAAAGGCCTGCAGAGTACTATTGGGTACATAAACGCTTTAAGCATCGCCCGCCTGGCGAAGCAAGCTTGTATTAATTGACTATCCAGAACGGAACACCCCTTGAGTACTAACTTGAAACGCACACTGCGCTTTACCAAAATGCATGGGGCAGGCAATGACTTTATTGTGCTCAATGGCATCGATCAGGATCTAAGTACCATTACCAAAGAGGAGTGGCGTCAGTTAGCCCATCGCCAATTCGGCATTGGTGCAGATCAAATTCTGTTGATTGAAAAAGCAATTCGGCCAGATGCTGACTTTCGGTATCGCATTTTTAATTCCGATGGCGGCGAAGTCGAGCAATGCGGTAATGGTTCGCGCTGCTTCGTGCGCTATGTACTAGACAAAAAACTATCGAGCAAAAACCCACTGCGCGTGGAAGTTGCGCATACGGTCTTGACGCTCGAAGCACTTCCAGACGGTCAAGTACAGGTTGACATGGGTGCGCCTATCTTTGAACACGATCGCATTCCATTTCGAGCGGAAAATTTAGCAAGCAAAATAGAGTTCCATGAAACCCTCTACGCCCTGCCAATTGGCTCAAATCCAGGCGGGCATGATGATTGGATTGGCGTACTGTCGATGGGTAACCCCCACGCTATTCAAATTGTGATGGATGTGGATAGCGCGCCCGTTGCTCAGGAGGGCCCGCGCATTGAAAGTCACCCCGCCTTTCCAAAGCGCGTGAATGCTGGCTACATGCAAGTATTGAATCGCAATGCCATTAAGTTACGCGTCTATGAGCGGGGCGCGGGAGAAACCTTGGCATGCGGTACCGGCGCTTGCGCTGCAGTGGTGTCGGGCATTCGCAGGGGCTTACTTGACTCTCCGGTACGCGTTCAGACGCGCGGAGGGGAGCTAATCATTGCATGGGCCGGAGTTCGCGACGGCGTCGCGCAATCGGTCATCATGACCGGGCCAGCTACCACCGTCTTTGAAGGCGAATTTACCCTGCCTTGATCCCGTACTGCTTGCGATAGGCCGTCACGGCCGGAAGGTATTGTTGCAAAGCCGGGTCCTTAGACGCATCGAGGTAATCCATCAGATTGCTTAAATTGGCAATCGCAATCACCGGGATACCAAACTCCTCCTCAACACTCTGAACCGCAGAGTGGCTACCAATCTCGATCGCATTGCCTGAGCGCTCCATTCGGTCCAGAGCAATTAAAACGGCTGCAGGCTCTGCGCCAGTAGCCCGAATCAATTCCACCGACTCTCGCACGGACGTGCCTGCTGAAATCACATCATCAATAATGACTACCTTGCCCTTAACCGGCGCGCCAACTAAAGTGCCGCCCTCGCCATGGTCTTTTGCCTCTTTACGGTTGTAAGCAAATGGAACATTTTTATTTTGATTGGCTAAGGCAATTGCAGTTGCGGCGGCCAAGGTGATGCCTTTATAAGCAGGGCCATACAGCATGTCGAATGCAACACCGGACTCGAGTAAGGCATTGGCGTAATACTTGCCCAAGGCCCCGAGTAAAGCGCCGTCACTAAAACCGCCCGCGTTAAAAAAATAGGGGGATTGGCGACCGGCTTTGGTTTTAAACTCACCAAACGATAAAACGTGCGCCTCTAGGGCAAAGCGGATAAAGTCGAATTGATTTACATTTTTAGAGTTCATAGGCCTCCATGTTACGCATCATTTCAGCGAACCTCAACGGTATCCGTTCTGCAGCCAAAAAAGGCTTTATTCCTTGGGCGACCCAGCAAAAGGCAGACTTTATTTGCATGCAAGAACTCAAGGCCCAAGAGCCCGATCTGGATGAGGCTATGATGCGCCCGGGCGATCTGCTGGGTTTCTTTCACTGCGCTGAAAAAAAGGGGTATAGCGGCTGCGGCATCTATACCCCGCACCAACCGGACGAGATCATTTACGGATTTGGTAATCCTGAATTTGATGCCGAGGGACGATACGTTGAAGCCCGCTTTAAGGCGCTCTCGGTTATCTCGGTGTACATGCCCTCGGGTTCAAGCTCACCAGAGCGCCAAGAGGCCAAGTTTCGATACCTGGAGGCATTCATGCCCCATCTGATTACACTCAAGCGCAGCGGCCGTGAAATCATCCTGTGCGGCGATGTCAATATCGCGCACCACGAAGTGGATTTAAAGAATTGGAAGGGCAATCTCAAGAATTCCGGATTTTTACCGGAAGAGCGCGCTTGGTTAACGCGTCTCTTTAGCGAAATTGGGTACGTCGACATTTATCGCCAACTCGAACCCGATACAACCGATGCCTGCTACACCTGGTGGAGCCAGCGGGGCCAAGCCTACGCCAAGAACGTCGGCTGGCGGATTGATTACCAGATCGCAACTGCAAAGATTGCAGCCTCAGCTAAAACGACCTCCATCTACAAGCAAGAGCGCTTCTCTGATCATGCACCCTTAATCGTGGACTATGACTGGTCGATTTAATCGATGGGGATCGACGCCGATTCCTGTTTTTTGAATTGCACTAGATTGAAATGAATCACCAGCCAGATCAACAAAAGGACTGGCACACCAATAATGGCAGTGCTAATAAAAAAGATGGGATATCCAAAAGCATCTACAAACACCCCAGAAAATCCGGCCAACCACTTCGGCACCAGGAGCATCATCGAGCTAAACAAGGCATATTGGGTTGCTGAATACTGGATGTTTGTTAGTGAAGATAAAAATGCAATAAAGGCTGCAGTCGCAATTCCAGAGCTCAGATTATCTGCAGAAATAACCCAAATCAATCCAGTCAAGTCATGGCCTTGGGTTGCTAGCCAAGCAAACAGCAGATTACTGACGGCAGATAACACTGCTCCCAAAAACAAAATACGCATCACCCCAAACCGCAGCGCTAACACGCCGCCAATAAAGGCGCCGAGCAAAGTCATGATGACTCCAAATACTTTGCTCACTGCGGCCACTTCATCTTTGGTGTAACCCATGTCTACATAAAATGGATTTGCCATAATCCCCATGACAATGTCACTAATCCGATAGATCGCGATTAGCCCTAAGATGGCAATCGCATGCCAACCGTAACGGGTTATGAACTCAGAAAAGGGCTCAATTAGTGTTTGATGCAGCCATGCTGTTGCATTGCGAGCCTTAGCCAACTCAATGCGTGCAGGCTCCTTACTCAAGAGGGTTGTAATGACCCCAACAGCAATCGAACAGGCCATGACCACATAAGCAAATTGCCACGCACTGGCATCGTAGCCCGCACCTGTCTCAACTCGAGCCGCTAACCACAGCACCCCTGCGCCTGACCAAATCAAGGCGAGGCGATATCCCGTTTGATACGTTGCGGCTAATGCGGCTTGTCGATCACTGTCAGCCGATTCAATCCGAAATGCATCGAGTGCAATGTCTTGCGTCGCCGAGCCAAACGCCACCAGCAAGGCACACCACACCACTGGGGTAATCGCAAGCTTGGGGTCTAGGCTGGCCATCCCCAATAAGCCAAGAACAATGATGGATTGGGCAAAGATCAACCAACTCCGACGGCGCCCCAGCAATCGACCTAAAAACGGAATCGGGAGACGATCAACTAAAGGCGCCCATAACCACTTGCCTGCATAAATGAGGCCAATCCAGGTGAGGTAACCAATGGTGCTGCGATCAATGCCCGCTTCTCGTAACCAAAAACTCAGCGTGCCTAGGACGAGTAGAAGTGGGAGTCCCGCAGAAAAACCCAAGAACAGCATCCGCAGGCAAGGCCATTCCAGGTAAACCCGAAAGTCACTTGCCCAAGAACGGATTGAATTAAGTGCCACGAATGCGATAAATGGCTAAGCTGCCTAGTAGATTAGCGGCCCAAGTGATTGGGCGGCCTTCATGCAAAACAACGCGATCCAAGATATCTAATCCCAGTTGGTGTGCAAGCCCCTCAAAATCAGCAATGGTTAAAACGCGCACATTGGGCGTATCAAACCAAGCGTACGGCAGCGACTTAGATACGGGCATGTGGCCCAGTGCAACGGCGAGGCGATGCGACCAATGACCGAAATTAGGAAAGGAGATGACGCACTCTTTTCCGACGCGAACAATTTCAGAAAGAATTTTCTCGGTCTGGTGAATCGTTTGTACGGTTTGCGATAAAACAACCGTATCAAAACTTTTATCTTCAAAGAGAGCTAAGCCCCCTTCTAAATCCTGCTGAATCACATTGAGGCCTTTTTGTACGCAGGCCAATACCCTCTGGTCATCGATCTCAACGCCATAAGCATGCACTGGCTTTTGGGTTTGCAGAAAGGCCAGAAAGCTACCGTCCCCACAACCCAAGTCCAGCACTTGGCTTTGCGGCGCAACCCAATTGGCAATTGCGGCAAAATCAGCGCGCATCATGGCAATACCTCAGCAATCTTTTTGAAATAAGCACGCACTAGATTATGGTACCGGGCATCATCCAGCAAAAATGCATCATGTCCATGCGGCGCATCAATCTCGGCATAGGATACCTCGCGCTTATTGCTCAGCAAGGCCTCAACAATTTCCCTGCTGCGATTGGGCGGAAAGCGCCAATCGGTTGAAAAACTAATGATCAGAAACTGGGCCTGCACTTCCGCCAAGGCACGGCTCAAGCTACCACCGTGGCGCCGCGCGGGATCAAAATAATCTAAGGCGCGCGTGATGAGAAGATAGGTGTTGGCATCAAAGTAGCTCGAGAACTTATCGCCTTGATAGCGCAAGTAACTCTCAACCTCAAACTCCACATCAAAACTAAAGCGATACTCATCGGGTGCGCCAGCAGAGCGCTGCAATTCCCGTCCAAACTTTTCAGCCATGTCATCGTCTGACAAATAGGTAATGTGGCCAACCATACGGGCCAGGCGCAAGCCACTTTTTGGCACCACGCCATGGGCGTAGTAATTGCCACCGTGGAAATCAGGATCCGACAAAATGGCATTGCGCGCCACTTCATTAAACGCAATATTTTGGGCGCTCAGCTTGGGTGTCGATGCAATCACGATGCAGTGCCCTAAGCGCTTGGGAAACTGAATCGCCCACGCCATTGCCTGCATACCGCCTAAGCTGCCACCCATCACGGCAGCAAAGCGGCGAATACCTAATTTATCCGCTAGTCTGGCTTGCGTATTGACCCAATCCTCTACCGTCACCACCGGGAAATCAGCCCCATAGGGCTTGCTAGTTTCGGGGTTTACGCTCATGGGTCCTGTAGAGCCGAAGCAGGAGCCCAAATTGTTGACGCCAATCACAAAAAAACGATTGGTATCGATTGGCTTTCCTGGCCCAATCATGTTGTCCCACCAGCCGATGTCCGATGGATTTTCTGGATCAGGCCCAGCTACGTGATGCGATGCATTGAGCGCATGGCAAATTAAAATGGCATTGCTCTTATCATTATTGAGCTTGCCGTAGGTTTCAATAACTAGGTTGTAATTACTGAGAATCGCTCCACTTTGTAAGGGTAGGGATTCTGCAAAATGGATGGTGTTTCGTGAGAGATGGAGATCACTCATTCTGCAAGCAAGATACGAAGGCTAACCTCAGACGCCTCAGTTGGCAATTTTTTAAAGCCGCTTCGTGCAAAGCGATGCCAACGACCCAATACAAAGCTCATTAATAAAGCGGCACGAATAGCAACGTCATCTTGGCCTGCGCTTCCTGGGGCACCGCTTTGCGACTGGCCTATGCGCAAGGATTGCTTAAGGGATGCCTCTACTCGGTCGAGCACTTGAGCAATGCGATCCTGCAGGCGATCATCTTCTTGTAGCAAGGCATCCCCCAGTAACACTCGCGTCATGCCTGGATTTTTTTCAGCGAACACCAAGAGCATTTGCAGAATGCCGCGGGTCTGCGCCAGGCCCGACTCTTCTTTTTGATTGATCTGGTTAATTAAACCAAAGACGGTCTGCTCGATAAAAGCAATCAAGCCTTCAAACATCTGCGCCTTGCTTGCAAAGTGGCGATACAGGGCGGCCTCAGAAACATCAATTTTCGCTGCTAATGCAGCAGTCGTTACACGCTCACCCCGCGGGTTTTGCAGCATCTCCGCCAGTACTTGCAAAATTTGCAAACGGCGCTCGCCCGGACGCGGACGCTTGCGCGTCTTTTCTTCTGCTGGCGCTTGTGCGCTCACATCGTCGTTGGGTGATTTTGTGCTCATGACTGTTTAATGTACCACTTACCTAGAACGAATCATCGTGCCGAACGCCTGCTCGGTCAGAATTTCCAACAGGAGGGAGTGCTCGATTCGGCCATCAATAATGTGTACTGAGTTCACGCCGCTCTTGGCAGCATCTAACGCCGATGAAATCTTCGGCAGCATTCCGCCTGAAATGGTTCCATCGGCAAATAGGGCATCGATCTCACGGGCAGTCAAATCGGTTAACAAATTACCGCTTTTATCCATGACGCCAGGAATATTGGTCATCATGACCAATTTTTCAGCGCCCAGTATTTCAGCCATTTTGCCGGCCACGAGATCAGCATTGATATTAAATGCTTGGCCCTGCGCACTAAAACCAATCGGCGATATCACTGGAATGAAGGCATCGTCTTGCAGGGCCTTTACAACGGCTGGATTAATGGCTTCGATTTCGCCTACAAAACCCAGATCAATGGTGGCGCCTGCATTTTTTTCGTCCGGAACCAACATCTTGCGCGCATGAATTAAGCCACCATCTTTGCCGGTGAGGCCTACTGCCTGACCGCCAAAGTGATTAATCAACATCACGATGTCTTGCTGCACTTCGCCGCCCAGAACCCACTCCACTACTTCCATGGTTTCTTCATCGGTCACGCGCATGCCTTGAATAAAGGTACCCGTCTTACCAATCTTTTTCAGCGCTTCATCAATCTGCGGCCCGCCGCCATGCACTACGACTGGATTCATGCCAACGAGCTTAAGCAAGATAACGTCGCGCGCAAAACTTTCTTTCAACCGCTCTTCCACCATGGCGTTCCCGCCGTACTTAATCACGATGGTCTTGCCGTGGTACTGACGGATATACGGCAGCGCTTCTGCCAATATTTCCGCTTTCAATAAGGGGGAAATATCGGCAATGGTTGGCATTGGTTTAGTCATTCTGAAATAAGCGCAATAAAGTATGAGTGGAAATTAATCGCCGAATAATTTTTGACGCAGCTCACGACGCTCTTGCGCTTCGAGCGACAAGTTAGCAGTAGGGCGTGCGATTAAGCGGGATAGGCCAATTGGCTCGCCGGTCTCTTCGCACCAACCATACTCACCCGATTCAATGCGGGCTAATGCTTGCTCGACTTTTTTGAGCAATTTGCGCTCACGGTCGCGAGTACGTAGTTCGAGTGCGTGCTCTTCTTCGATGGTGGCACGATCGGCTGGATCGGGAACCAAAATATTCTCACGCAAGTGCTCGGTTGTTTCTGAAGCATTCTTGAGTAGGTCGTCTTTCAGGGTCACCAACTTTAAGCGAAAGAATGCGAGCTGGGCCTTATTCATATAGTCTTTTTCAGACATTTTGAGTAATTCTGCATCCGTCACTGGAACCGCTTTTGAGGATGCCGTCGATTTGCCAGCAGTTTTCGTGCTAGCGCCCGCTGCTGCCTTAGGGCTCTTCGAGCTGGGTGTTTTTACCGTCATGTCATTCTTTCCATGGATTTGGAGCACTATTGCCCCATTCTGCCAAAGTTTTGCTACTACGCACTACTGTTTTACTGCCAATTTGTTACCTCAAGCGAATCAGGCCTGTGGCGGCGGATTGTACTACGCCAAACACCCTTCTAGTCCAGCCATTAGGGTATCTTTGGGTAAATCAATGCCAATAAAGACCATCCGGGTTTGCTTGGGCTCCGCACCCCAAAGTCCCGCCATATCACTGCCCATCATTTGATGCACCCCCTGAAACACGACTTTTCGGTTGCTGCCTTTCACATACAGAACCCCTTTGTAGCGCAGCATCTTCTCACCAAAGACTTCCAAAATACCGCCCAAGAAGTCTTCTAACTTGTTGTGGTCAAAGGGGCGATCACTCCTGAATACGAATGACTGAATGCGGTCTGTATGGCCATGGTGCCCATGGTGTTGGTGTGCGTCGTGGCTATGATCGTGTCCACAGGTAGCGTGATCATGGTCGTGACTGTGGTCATGTCCGCAATCGTCGTGATTGTGGTCTTCCTGCTCCAAGAAATGGGGGTCAATGTCTAACTTCGCATTGAGATTAAATCCCTTTAAGTCCAGGACTTCATTGAGTGGCACTACCCCTTTGGTTATCGCCTTGATTGGTGCACGGGGGTTCATGTGCATCAGTCGTGCGCGCAGCGCCGCGACCTCGGCATCTGTTACGAGATCGGTCTTGGTAATAAAGATTTGGTCTGCAAAGCCAACTTGGCGCTGCGCTTCCTCGTGCTCGCTGAGTTGCTGCTGACCATGCTTGGCGTCTACCAGCGTCACAATCGCATCAAGCACATAGTGATCGGCGACGTCATCGTCCATAAAGAAGGTTTGGGCTACCGGCCCAGGATTAGCAACCCCGGTGGTTTCGATCACCACCCGCTCAAACTGAATTTTCTTGTCGCGGCGCTGCTCCCAGAGCTGATTAAGCGCCTCTACTAAATCGCCCCGAATCGTGCAGCAAATGCAGCCATTACTCATTTGCACAATTTGTTCTTGGCTTTCTTGGACCAGAATATCGTTATCGATGTTCTCTTCACCAAACTCGTTTTCAATCACCGCAATTTTTTTGCCGTGTTGTGCCGTCAAGATATGCTTTAACAGAGTGGTTTTGCCGCTTCCTAGAAAGCCAGTCAAAATGGTGACGGGTATTAATGCCATGATCGTGTTGCTTTCGCTATCTTGAATGCCATTGTAAAAAGTTGATTTGGGCAAGTTAATGGTGACTAACCCATCATCTTACCCAGTTCCCAGAGCCTCTTCGCTTGGATTTACTTTACCCGCCCCGCCTTGGCACGAGGGTGTGCTAAATCATAGGCTTGCGCGAGGTGCTGAAAATCCAAAGCAGTATAAATTTGGGTACTAGCAATGCTGGCATGCCCCAGCATTTCCTGAACCGCCCGCAGGTCATGGGATGACTGCAACACGTGGCTAGCAAAGCTATGCCGCAACATGTGTGGGTGGACATGCGTCGGCAAGCCGGCGCGGATCGCTAGGCTGCGCAAGCGAGCCTGGACGGTCCTCGGCGATAGGCGCGCATTGCTGCCACTCAAAAACAGTGCGGGCGTAGCCTGTTTAGGCTGCAGCTGCTGGCGAAGCTCTAGCCATGCCCTAAGCGAAGTCATCGCGGCCGTTCCGACAGGCACGCTCCTGCGCTTGCCCCCTTTACCCAAGACCGTCACCTCCGCTGAATCCCAATCCAACCAACCCGCAGATTCGTATGCACGATCCTGACTGGGAGCGGCATCAATCCCTAAAAGCTCCGATAAGCGCAGGCCAGAGGAATACAGCAACTCAAGGATGGCGGCATCGCGGACGGTTTCTAAGCTGGGATTGGCTTTGGCCTCTACGATCGCTTGATTAATTAATGCCAGTGCTTGCTCAACGGAGAGTGCTTTGGGTAGCGCCCGCGAGCGCTTGGGTGCCTTTACATCGTCCACGGGATTTGCTTTTAAAGTAGGCTGATCCTGCTTCTGGGATAGCCAGTCGTACCAACCTCGCCATGCTGACAGGGTGCGGGCAATTGTCCTGGGCGATCTACCCTTGGAGTGCAGGCGGGCGGCCCAGCGACGAATATGGCCATTCGTAACCGCAGTTAAATCTAAACCATCTTCCTGAGCCGATTGGTGTAGCTCAGATAAATCGGCCTGATAGGCCTTGATCGTGTGCGGCGAAAGTTGCCGCAATACATGCAGCTCGTGCAAATATGCTTGCACTTGGGGGTGCAACTCAGCCGAGGGGGGCTTCATAGGCTCCAACTCGGTCTAAGGCGGCTGCAGTGAGCTGCGCAATCTGCTGCAGATAAAACGCGCCCATATCCACGGTAAAACGCGTGGCATCGTGACTTGCTAAGAGCAGTACAGCAGGCGGGTGAGCCTCTAAGGGCAAGCCAATCGCCACCATACTTTGCCATGCGGCATCCAGTGGAACAGACTGCGATAACAGATCGATGTTCGATTGGGGTAACTCGGCAAGCGGGCCACATAAGGGCTTTGTAACCCACGGGGCATAGACTTCATCAGGGCTTAGAATTTTAACCGCATCCACCTCAAATACCGCCGCAAGACCGGCCGTAACAGCATGCTCTACATCCGCTTGATTGCTCGCTTTCATGAGCATCAGCAACCAAGCCACAAGGCCTTGTTGGGTTTTATCATTACGGCTACCAAAATGCAGCATCTCGCTAAGGCGACGATTGAGTTCGCTATTTTGATTGCGCAACAAGGACATTTGGCGCTCTTGTAAAGAGATAGCGCGGTCCTCGTGGGGGTGCTTTAGGCGGATGTCATTTAAAAGATCGCCATAGCGCTCAAAAAATCCGGGAGTTGCTCGTAGCCATTCGGCCACGAGCGCCTCTTGTTCTGCTTGGGTTGAATCCATCTCACGCATGCTTATTCCTAGCTTAATTTTTTACGCAGCAACGCATTCACTTGCTGGGGATTTGCTTTGCCCTGCGATGCTTTCATAACCTGTCCGACCAGCGCATTAAATGCTTTTTCTTTACCAGCACGAAACTCGTCCACAAATGCGCTGTTAGCCTGCATCACTTGGTCAATCAGAGCCTCGAGCTCGCCACTATCGCTAATTTGCTTGAGGCCCTTTGACTCAATAATCGAATCCACCGTGCTCTTGAGCTGGCCCTCCAACGCCTCTTTCCATAAGTCCGCAAAAATATCTTTCGCAATCTTATTGGAGATGGTTCCATCGGCCACACGACTTATCAGTGGGGCTAGATGCGCTGCATTTAAGGGCGAATCGGCCGCTGACATACCGGCCCGATTTAAGGTCGATGCAAAGTCACCTGTCATCCAGTTGGCTACTGCCTTTGCCAAGGGCTTACCCAGTATGGCCAATAACGCTTCGAAGAGTGTTGCGGTAGCGCGATCTTGCGTTAACAACTCGGCATCATAGCGACTCAAACCAAAGGCATCCTGCCACTGCTGCTTCAGCTGTGCTGGCAAGGCTGGCATAGTCGAACGAATCGACTCAATCCAGGCCTCATCAATCACCAGCGGTAACAAATCCGGGTCCGGAAAATAGCGGTAATCTTGCGCGTCTTCTTTGCTACGCATGCTGCGTGTCTCTTGCTTGTCGGGATCATACAAGCGCGTTTCTTGTACCACTGTACCGCCGTCTTCAATTAACTCAATTTGCCGACGGACTTCGTATTGAATGGCCTCTTCTAAAAAGCGAAATGAGTTCAAATTTTTAATTTCACAACGGGTGCCAAAAGCCTCCTGCCCGAGGGGGCGCACTGATACGTTGGCATCGCACCGAAAGGAGCCCTCTTGCATATTGCCATCGCATACCCCAAGCCACACCACTAGACTATGTAAGGTTTTTGCATACGCTACGGCCTCAGCAGCACTGCGCATCACGGGCTCAGTCACAATTTCTAACAGCGGTGTGCCAGCGCGATTTAAATCAATGCCGCTGGAGGGCTCGCCATGCGGGCCAATAAAATCCTCGTGCACGGATTTACCAGCGTCTTCTTCTAAATGCGCGCGCGTTAACTCAATTACTTTCGTGGTGTCACCAACGACTATTTCTAAGTGACCGCCCAAGACAACTGGAATCTCATACTGGCTAATCTGATAGCCCTTCGGAAGATCGGGATAAAAGTAATTTTTTCGCGCAAAGATACTGACGGGTGCAATTGCTGCATCGATTGCCAAACCAAAGCGAATGGCATGCTCGACTGCCTGGCGATTTAAAACCGGCAGCACGCCGGGCAAAGCCAAATCAACTGGGCAGGCTTGTGTATTGACGTCGGCTCCAAACTGCGTGCTGGCGCCACTGAAAATTTTGGACTCAGTACGCAGTTGGGTATGCGTCTCCAGACCAATCACCACCTCCCATTGCATTACAGGACCTCGCTGGGTTGACGCAGGTGCCAATCGGTGGCCTGCTGGAACTGATGCGCCACTTGCAAGAGCCGCGCTTCTGAAAAATAATTGCCAATCAGTTGCATGCCGATCGGTAAATCTTGACTAAATCCACACGGCACGCTCATCGCTGGCAAGCCAGCCAAGTTGGTAGACAAGGTATAAATATCAGCCAGATACATTTGCAAGGGGTCGTTTGATTTTTCACCAAACTTCCAAGCAACGTCTGGCGTGACGGGGCCCAGAATGAGGTCGCACTGCGCAAACGCGGTTTGAAAATCGGCAGCGATGATGCGGCGAATGCGCTGGGCTTGCAAATAGTAAGCATCGTAATAACCATGCGACAAAACGTAACTGCCAATTAAGATGCGGCGCTTGACTTCCGCTCCAAACCCTTCGGTCCGTGACTTTTTATACATCTCGGATAAATCACGGTATTCATTGGTACGATGGCCATAGCGAACACCATCAAACCGACTTAAATTACTCGATGCTTCGGCTGGAGCAAGCACGTAATAAACTGGAATCGAGAGTTTTGTTTTCGGCAGACTAACCTCAACTAAAGTTGCGCCTAAGGCCTGCAATTGGTTTGCGCCTTCGCGCACTGACTTTGCAACGCCATCTGCTAGACCTTCGGAAAAAAATTCTATTGGTAAACCTACGCGCAATCCAGTTAGCGGCTTTGCTGCTGAAGCGCTAACGTCCCATGCGGTATTCAGATACCGGCCATAGTCCTCGCCTGAATCGGCTAAGGATGTTGAATCCCGTGGATCATGGTGGGACATTGCACTCAGTAATAAAGCGCAGTCTTCGGCCGTTTTACCAATCGGGCCCGCCTGATCTAAGGATGATGCGTAGGCAATCATGCCGTAGCGGGATACCCGCCCGTAACTCGGCTTGATCCCGGTAAGGCCACACAAGGCCGCCGGCTGACGAATCGAGCCGCCGGTATCGGTACCTGTGGCAATCGGCGCTAAGCCAGCAGCGACCGCGGCGGCAGAGCCGCCAGATGAGCCGCCAGCCACACATGCTGGGTTCCATGGATTAAGGACCGGACCAAAGGCTGAATTTTCATTGGAGGAGCCCATCGCAAACTCATCCATATTGGCTTTACCCAAACAAACCATGCCAGCGCCATTTGGATTTTGCTCGCTCGGCATGCCCAATCGCTCCACTACTGCAGCATCAAATGGGCTTTGGTAACCGAGCAGCATCTTTGAAGCAGCAGTTGACTTCCAGCCACGCGTGACAAAAACATCCTTATGAGCCAAGGGGATACCGGTTAACTTGCCGGCCTTACCAGCCCCCCGAATACGATCGGCGCTGGCAGCCTGTTCCATGGTTAAGTCTGGGTTGACGTCTAAGAAGGCATTCCACCGAGTCCCCGCCTGAATACGCGATAAGAAATAGGCTGCTAATTCAGTACTTGAGACTGTCTTAGCCTCTAGGGCCTTAGCCAGCATGGCTACTGAGGATAAATGCCAGCTCATTCAATTACCCTTGGCACCAGAAAATAGCCATCCTGCTGGGCTGGCGCCGATTGCATATTCTGCTCTCGGTTATTCGGCTCGGTAACGTGGTCTGGGCGTAGTGGCTGCGCTAAATCGCGTAAAAATAGAATCGGGTGCGCCAAAGGGGCGAAATTGCTGGTATCAACAGCCTGCATCTCCTCCACTAAGGAAAAAATAGCCTGCAGTTGGGGCAAAACAAGCTCTGCTTCTGCTTGGCTTAACTCCAGACGGGAGAGGTGCGCTATGCGCTGAACATCATCAAGTTTCATGGGGCGCTAGGGTATCATTGATCTGTAAATTCATTAACTCTACTATTTTCCCACTTCCATTATGTTTGGTTTTTTTCGCAACTATTTTTCAAACGACCTGGCGATCGACTTAGGTACTGCCAACACCCTAATTTACATGCGTGATCGGGGTATTGTGCTTGATGAGCCCTCGGTGGTTGCAATTCGCCAAGAAGGTGGCCCCAATGGCAAAAAAACCATCTTGGCAGTGGGCACTGAAGCGAAAGCCATGCTTGGGCGTGTTCCGGGCAATATTGAAGCCATTCGCCCCATGAAAGACGGCGTTATTGCCGACTTCACAATTACTGAGCAGATGCTCAAGCAGTTCATCAAGATGGTGCATGAGAGCAAATTACTGCGCCCCAGTCCACGCATCATCATTTGCGTACCTTGCGGCTCAACCCAAGTCGAGCGTCGCGCGATTCG
>CAZUMD010000020.1:7486-16794 GCA_964621735.1 uncultured Polynucleobacter sp. | reverse complement strand
GGGCGCTAACGCGATTGCGCCAATCATTGAAGTCCCCTGCCACAATGGTTGGACCGCCTTGAGTCAACTTATTGATGTAGGCAATAATTTCAGTTAATTGACGCTCCCGACCGCGCTCAAATAAAGCCAAATGAACGCAAAAGCAATGAATTGGCACTGCACTACCAGGCAATTGAATGGAGCTATGTAACAAACCGCGGCGCTCAAATCGGTATGCTGAAATATCGTAGTTAAAACCCTTATGCAAGGGATGCTGAGAAAAAATAGCATTGCCGTGATGACCTTGGCGATACTCGACATTTTTGCCGTAGTGCCAGTCATGCCAAAATCCCTCGGCCAAAAAATGGCTGAGTTCATTATCAGGCCACTGCCCAAAACGCCTCACGCGGCCGCGGTGCTCTTGCTGAAACTCTTGAATAAAAATAAGGTCCGGGTTTTGCGACCGCATCCGTTGCTTTAAGCGATACACCGTTGAATGCGCATGCAGGGCTGAAACGCCTTTATGCATATTGAGGGTCACAACACGCACCCTATTGTGTGATTGCGGGATCTTACTGGGATGCACTTTGACGGCGCGCCTTGGCGTAATAAATCTCAGATTCCACCAGCTCTTGGCACTGCATGCATTTATTACAGATCGATGCCTGCTCGCGCAATTCTTCGATTGAGTTAATGGGGTGCGTATCCAGATACTCCCGTAAATCCAGGTCCACTATGCCATTACAAACACATACTACCTCTGCCATTCCGCTTACCTAATCGTGCTATTGGTTGTACTTCATCACTAAAAGCCCCATAACTTGATTGTGCCACCGCTACTAACGAGGCTTGCTAGAATTAGGCATGTTAATCGCCTTTCAAGACGCCCTAGCCTTATTGACCCAGTTTGATCGGGGTGTTATCAGTATTGTGCTGGTCTCCCTGCAGGTCAGCCTAACCGCCTTGGTGTTAGGTACGCTCGTTGGCCTCCCCCTCGGAGCTTGGCTAGCCACTGAGCAATTTCGGGGTAAGCGCGCGCTGATTATTACGATCAATACCCTCATGGGCGTCCCTACGGTCATTATTGGGGTGCTGGTGTATTTAGTCTTATCGCGCAGCGGTCCATTGGGTGAATTAGGCTGGCTGTTTACTGTAAAAGGCATGGTGGTAGCGCAATTTCTGCTCACCACACCCCTGGTCGCTGCTCTGAGCAGGCAAGTCTTAGAGGATGCTTGGCAGATTCACCGCGAAACCTTTTTATCCCTGCGCTTCACTCGGTTTGGCTATATCAAATGGCTGCTTTGGGATTGCCGTTTCTCGCTCACCATTGCGATCTTGGCCGGCCTAGCTAGGGCGATCTCTGAAGTCGGGGCGGTCATGATTGTCGGCGGCAATATTCTCAACTCTACCCGTACGATGACCACCGCCATCGCCCTTGAAACCAGCAAAGGGGATTTACCATTCGCACTAGCGCTCGGCATCGTACTACTCGCCATTGTGCTACTCGCCAATTTACTCACCTTCGCAGTGCGATCCATTGCAGAGAAGCGTTATGGTTAATCCAAACAAGCTAGAGGCCAAACGGATTGAGTTGCGGGCGATTCAAATTGTGCGTGATGGGCGCACTATTTTAGATATACCAAATATCGACATTGAGCTCGGCGGAATAACCGCATGCATCGGCCCCAATGGAGCTGGCAAGACGACGTTTTTAAAGTTACTGCATGGACTGATTAAGCCCAATTTGGCGGGCAGCCTCAACTACGCAGACGATATCCGCAGCGCATTAGTGTTGCACCATACACCCATGATCAAAGCCAGCGTTCGATGCAATATTGGCCTCAATGGCGTGCGCAAGCCGACTGAAGATGAAATTGATCGTGTACTGCAAGAAGTGGGGTTAACTCGCTTGCAACATCAGCCAGCACACCAACTCTCTGCTGGGGAAAAGCAGAAATTATCCTTAGGCAGGGCTCGCTTGCAGAAGCCTAATGTACTGTTCCTCGATGAACCAACAGCAAATTTAGACCCAACGACGACCGCCCAAGTTGAAGCCATGATTCGGGAGTTTGCCGCATCGGGCTGCGATGTCCTGATTAGCTCACATCAATTGGCTCAAGTTAGGCGCCTGGCTGACTCGATTGTGTTTATCGATGGAGGACAGATCATAGAAAAAGGGGCTTGCGCCCCCTTCTTTGCACAGCCTCAAACTGAGGCAGCACAGCGGTACATGCAGCGCGAACGCGCTGCAGATTAAATCACGTTACTTTTTTGCAGCTGCAGGAGCTGCAGCTGAAGCAGCAGCTGGTGCTGCAGCAGCCGGAGCTTCAAATGGGGGCGGCGCCACACAAGCAGCGGGCGCAGGTGTTCCGGCAGTCTTGTAGCGATTCGCAACGGCATTTTCAGACATACATAACTGATAGGCACCGACCCTGCCAGCGTAAGCTGTTTTCGCAGCCGCTAACTGTGCTGCAGCAGCCTGTTCTGGAGTCGGTGCAGGTAGCTTTGCAAATACTCCGGTTGCAGTGAATGCGCAAGCGAGAAGTGCGATGGTCTTTTTCATAGCCAATTCCTTATTTAACTTTGTGATACCAAGCTTCATGGTGTTCTTTTGCCCAAGTCTCATCGACATAGCCCGTTTTCATGCCGTCGATTGAACCTTGCATTCCAATACTACCGATATACATGTGGCCAAAAGCCATGGCGGTAATAAGTAACGCACCTACCGAATGAATAATGTGCGATATCTGCATCGTGCCGCGCCAGTACTCAAGGCCAGGCACTGGAACAATCATATCTAACACCCAACCGGAAGCCGAAACCAATCCGCCGAGGACGACCATTCCAAACCAAAACCAAAACTTTTCACCTGGATTGAAGAAGTTCGCTGGTACATGCTTACCGCCGAACATGCCTCCGAATGTTTTGATCCATTCCCAGTCGCCCTTTTCAGGCATATTGCGTTTTACAAATTGGATGAAAAACGCAATCAAACTGATCGTGAACAGAGGGCCAACGAAGTTGTGGATATTTTTACTGACCAGCAACAAGACACTAAAGAGGCTTGCGCCCAATAGATCGATCGCAAAATACTTGCCGTACAGAATCAATAGGCCGGTAATCGCTAGCGCAATAAAACTAAATGCCATCGTCCAATGATTAACGCGCTCAAGGGTTGTGAAGCGCTTGATTTTTTTGCCCGTCATTGGCTCATGCAGTTTAATTTTTCCTTTGAGCACGAAGACTGCCAAAATGCCGCCGGAAGCGAGCGCAAGTAACCAAGCACCATAAACAGTGATCACACCGTTACGAATCAAGCGCCACTGCTGACCTGATTTTTGAATCAGGACACCCGCCTGCTTATCAGGGATGCTAACGAAGTTAACATCATCGCTGTTGACAGTACGCCAAATCGGCGCGCTATTTCCAGGTTGGTTTTGCGCCGCTCTGCGTTGTGCCTCAATAGTGGCATCGGGAGCGCGGCCCACATCCATGATGTTGGCTGATTGAACCTGGGGCAAGGTAGCGGGCTGACCGGCTGCTGGAGCTTGCTGCGCTAAGCTGGTGCCTGCAAAAACCGAGCAAAACAGTCCCGTGGCTAAGGCCCAAGGACGGAGTGTTGCGCAAATAGATTGATTCATGCGATTTCCTCAACAGCAATTCTGTTATTTAATGTTCCGAATAAAGGTACAAAAGTCCATTACTTGATTTTGCTGTACTCAGATTGTTGTTGATTGCGCTTATTAATTTCCTCTTGCCAGCTTTTAGCATCACCTGGTTTCCAGCCTTTGACCATAAAGCCATTATCAGCACCCATGAAAGGGGCAACGTCTGGACGTTTGGAATTCAAAGCCAATGATCCAGGCTCGCTATTGCAGGCACTTAAAAACCCAAGGGCTAGTAGTGCGGCAGTTACGGTACGTAATTTCATATCTTGCCTCCGGTTGGAGCCGCTTTTGCTGCTTTATCAGGCTGACCGTATGCAGTAGTCCAGCCAAAGACATCGGCACCCGCATTTTTGCCAGCGGTTTGACGCTTCACTACCCGTGCGCGGAAAATGTCGGCAATCACATCGCCGTCGCCACCAATCAAGGCCTTGGTAGAACACATCTCAGCGCATAAAGGTAACTTACCTTCAGCTAAGCGGTTACGTCCATATTTTTCAAATTCAGCAACGCTACCATTGGCTTCTGGGCCACCAGAACAGAACGTGCATTTGTCCATCTTGCCGCGCAAGCCAAAGGTGCCTGTACTTGGGAACTGTGGCGCGCCAAATGGGCAAGCATAGGAGCAGTAAGCGCAACCGATGCAAGTGTCTTTGTCGTGCAGCACAACGCCTTCGTCGGTGCGGTAGAAGCAATCAACTGGGCAAACTGCCATGCAAGGCGCATCCGCGCAGTGCATACAGGCAACCGAGATGGATTTCTCCGCCCCAATCACGCCATCATTGATGGTGACAACCCGGCGGCGATTAACGCCCCAAGGTACTTCGTTGTCGTTTTTACAAGCAGTAACGCAGCCGTTGCATTCAATACACCGTTCCGCGTCGCAGATAAATTTCATTCGTGCCATTGTGATCTCCTGACTTTAGCGGTTGGGCTTATGCCACTTTTTCGATCTGACAGATCGTTGTTTTGGTTTCTTGCATCATCGTTACGTTGTCATAACCGTAGGTTGTTGCAGTATTAACAGCCTCACCACGAACAATCGGATGAGCTCCCTTAGGGTAATACTCCAATAAGTCCTTACCTTCCCACCATCCTGAGAAGTGGAATGGCACAAAGGCGGTATCTGGACCAACGCGCTCAGTAACCATTGCACGTACCTTGATCTTGGCGCCGGTAGGCGATTTGACCCAGACGTAGTCCCAGTTCTTGATGCCGCGCTTGGCCGCTGCTGTTGGATTAATTTCAACAAAGTTTTCTTGTTGTAACTCAGCCAGCCATGGATTGGAACGGGTCTCTTCACCACCACCCTCGTATTCCACCAAACGACCTGATGTGAGGATAATTGGGAATTTCTCAGCCAATTTATCTTCAATATTCTTGTCTTGAAGTGACTTGTAGAGGGTTGGCAAACGCCAGAAGGTTTTACGGTCAGCCGATGCGGGGTACTTCGCTACTAAATCAGGGCGAGTACTGTAAAGCGCTTCACGGTGCTGCGGTACTGGATCTGGGAAGTTCCACACCACTGCCCTTGCCTTCGCATTACCAAAAGGATGGCAGCCGTGGTTTTTCATGGCAACACGAATGATGCCGCCAGACAAGTCCGTCTTCCAGTTTTTACCTTCGGCCGCTTTTTGTTCGGCTTCAGTCAACTCGCTCCACCAGCCTAATTTCTTCATGAGCACGTGGTCAAACTCAGGGTAGCCCGTCTTAATGTCAGCACCCTTCGAGAATGAACCGTCGGCTGCCAAGAGGCTCTTGCCGTCTTTTTCCACGCCAAAGTTGGCGCGGAAGTTACCGCCGCCGTCCATGACGTGCTTGCTGGTGTCGTAGAGGTTAGGTGAACCAGGGTGCTTCAGGGCAGCATTACCAAAGCATGGCCATGGCAGTCCAAAATAATCGCCAGTGGTGTCATAACCCGTAACCGGATCTTTACCGCCCCGCGACTTCAGGGTCTTCGGATCAAATACGCTCATCATCCGCATGTGGGCTTTGAGACGCTCTGGTGATTGTCCTGTGTAACCGATGGTCCAAACGGCGCGGTTGATCTCACGCAAGATGGATTCAATTTCAGGCTCTTGCCAATTCTTGCCAGCGTACTTAGCGTCGCTTACCTTGAAGTTAACCGACAGCTCTTTACCGAAGCCAAGGCGGTTGGCAAACTCTTGCATAAGGACGTGGTCAGGCACCGACTCAAACAATGGATCTATAACTTTTTCACGCCACTGAATCGAGCGATTGGAAGCCGTAACCGATCCGGTGGTTTCGAACTGCGTACACGCTGGCAATAAATACACGGCGCGGTTTTTATTAACCTCTTCGCCTTTAACAGCAGGCATTGCAGCCATCGCCGCTGTCGCGCTTGGATATGGGTCAACGACGACCAATAAATCCAATTTATTCATGGCGCGCTTCATATCAATACCACGCGACTGTGAGTTTGGCGCATGACCCCAGAAGAACAAGCCTTTGACTGCGGTTTCTTGGTCAATCATGTCTGGATTTTCAAGCACTGCATCAACCCAACGCGAGACTGTCGTTCCCGACTTTTCCATCATGTTGGGAGCGTAACGGCCTTTAATCCACTCGTAATCCACGCCCCAGACGGTAGCGTAGTGCTTCCATGATCCCGCAGCCAAGCCATAGTAGCCAGGCAATGAATCCGGATTAGGACCAACGTCCGTTGCGCCTTGTACGTTATCGTGACCGCGGAAAATGTTTGCGCCGCCACCGGACTTGCCGATGTTGCCCAAAGCCAATTGCAAGATGCACGATGCACGAACCATGGCGTTACCGATGGTGTGCTGTGTTTGACCCATACACCAAACAATGGTGCTGGGGCGATTCATAGCCATGGTTTGCGCGACTTTGTATACCTGGGCTTCAGGAACGCCGCATGCCTCTTCAACAGCAGCAGGAGTCCACTTTTCCATTACTTCTTTGCGAATATCATCCATGCCGAATACGCGGTCATTGATGTACTTTTTATCTTCCCAGTTGTTAGCAAAGACGTGATAAAGCACACCAAACAGGAATGGAATATCAGAGCCTGAACGAATGCGGACATATTGATCCGACTTGGCGGCAGTACGGGTATAACGCGGATCAACCACAATCAATTTGCAGCCATTTTCTTTGGCATGCAGCATGTGAAGCATAGAGACAGGATGCGCTTCAGCGGCATTCGAGCCGATGTATAGCGCTGCCTTGGAGTTCATCATGTCGTTGTAGCTATTGGTCATCGCGCCATAACCCCAGGTGTTGGCAACGCCAGCAACCGTGGTGGAGTGGCAGATACGCGCCTGGTGATCGGTATTATTGGTGCCAAAGAATGACACCCACTTACGTAGCAAATAGGCTTGCTCGTTATTAAACTTGGATGAACCAATAAAGTACAAGGAGTCAGGGGTGTACTTGGCGCGAAGATCTTTCATCTTGGCGGTAATTTCATCGAGGGCCTGATCCCATGTAATACGCTGGTATTTGCCGTCGACCAACTTCATGGGGTAACGCAAACGGTAGTCGCCATGGCCATGCTCACGCAATGCAGCACCTTTGGCACACTGACCACCCATATTGATGGGGGAATCAAATACTGGGTCTTGACGGACCCAAACGCCATTCTCAACCGTTGCATCGCTGGCACAGCCAACGGAACAATGGGTACAAACGGTGCGTTTAACTTCAATCTTGCCCTTGCCATCCAGCATTGCTTTGCTTGGGTCGGCTGCGGTTGCTTTTTGTACTAGGTTAAGTTGGCTAACTGCAATACCGGCGCCAACCCCAATTCCGGAGCGCTTCAGGAAGGTCCGTCGATCCATGGTGGGAACGGCAGCCTTAAGGCCTCGCGACAAGCTCCCAATTAAGTTCGATACCGGTACCGAGCGGGTCGTTGTGTTTACTGGATTTTTACGAATCAGACTCATCTGATGCTCCTGAGGGGTTTATATTTTTAGAGTAAGGGTCGGTTAAAACTAAATTAAGGTGGTTTCGTAATACTTGCGTACGTGGGCAGTAAGTTGGTAGCCGTCTTTCTTACCTTCTACCGTGCTACCCACTTCTTGAATAATCGCCTTGCCCATGGGTGTTTGCGATACGACAGCAACTGCACCAACCGTAGCTCCAGCACTAATGAAAAATTTTCTACGCGAAGCAGTGGTAGCTGGGAGTGAGGGTGACTTTGTCTTTGTGCTCATGTGGACTCCATTGGGTGGATGTATATATGCAACTTTTTTCTAATAACGAGTGTATTACTTTTATAACTTTTTTGTATTCCATTTACGCTAATTTGACTCAGTAAATACCCTTATAAGTGATTTATAAAAAGCTCACATCATGTCAAACGCTTGACCCTCAATGGCCAGAAATTCACGGGTGAGCGCTGCAACGGGGCGGTATAAATGCAATTCGGGATTGGCTTCTATCGCGTCGCAAAAATCGTCGTACCAGGGCCGAATGTGGTCATTGAAAAAAACCCTTTGATTAGTAAGGTTTGAGATTTCCACGTCATCGCCTGCAATCAGGTAGCGCATCACTTCGAACAAGGCCGATACGTGATCCTCGGTTTCCGTTACATCTTCAGAAGACTCGAGGCCAAATTCGGCCAAGGCTCGCCTTACTTCAACCAAGGGCTTTTCATTTAAATGCCCGGCTAAATAAAACGAGCTATTCAGAAATACATTGGGTCTACCCACGCCCATAAACTCGGCGGCGTATTCAGAGTTCCAATCACTGGCAGCGCTTTCTCTTGCGGCTGAGATTAAATTGAGCCAAACACCCAATAAAGGCGAGACCTCATTCAGGGATTGCTCTTGGGGGGCTGAGGCAGTAATTAAATCTAAGAATTCTTGCTCGGGCGCTTTTAAGTAAAACGCAGCCAAGAGGCCATATAAGTCGGCTCTTGCTAAATCCTCAGCTAAACCGATATTGCCAACCTCGGTCGGCGCCTGCTCCGTAGCACTTGGCTTAATTGAATCGCTCATAGTTCTTTCTTCATCATATCGACTACCCGGCAATCGCTGCACATTTTGAGGCGATCTAAGGCTTCACCAGAAAAGGCATCGTGCAAAGCCAATTTACCCAGCATTAACTCAACTAACTTGAGGGTACCAAAAGCTTTGCCACAGCTAATGCAATGGAAGGGCTTGGTTTCGTTGAGTAATACTTTTTCTTTGCGCTGTTCTACGGTTGCAATCCGCGGCAGCAAGGTAATCGCACTTTCTGGGCAGGTTTGCACGCATAAGCCGCACTGCACGCACTGCTTCTCAATAAAGGAGAGTTGTGGCGCATCCGGATTATCCAAAATAGCCCCTTCTGGGCAGGCGCCCACGCAGGATATGCACAAGGTACAGGTCGTCGTATTAATTTGAATCGCACCGAGCAGTGAAGAGCTAGGTAGCGATTTGCCTTCTGCCGGCAATGGTACTGGCGCCAGCTTTTGAAAGTGCTCTAAGGTCGCCTCTAGGGTTTCGCGTTTTTGATTAGAAAACGCGAAAACGGCCGGCTTACCAAGCGACTGCAGAGCGCCACGCTGCCGCAAGCGCCCCATGGCAGTCGACACGCCGGGTAAATCATCTTTATTTGCCATCGCAATCAGCTGCACCCGCGCACCCGGAAACTGATACGCCGCCAGCATCGCGTTCGCTAAATCGGCCTGCTCTTCTA
>CAZUMD010000020.1:0-7386 GCA_964621735.1 uncultured Polynucleobacter sp. | reverse complement strand
AATAAGAGTGTTGGTGCCAGCTGGGGTGATTTGGATTTACTGTTTGCATCACTGTATGCCGTGATCAGGGCTTTTAATTGCTTTCCTTGATGCGATACGCTGGGGTAGTTGTAGCGCATTGCGCCCGATGGGCAAACCGTGGAACAGGCGCCGCAGCCCATACATAAATTGGGATTGACTTCAACATGACCCTGGCCATTTTTAAAAAGGGATTCAATTGCACCGGTGGAGCAAACATCGATGCATGCACTGCAACCCACTTTGCCATTACGACCATGCGCACATATCTTTTCGTTGTACGCAAAATACTTCGGCTTTTCAAACTCACCGACCATGGTAATGAGCTGACTGGCAACCACGGATTGTGCGAAGGGATCTGCGCCAGGGGTAAAGTAGCCTTGCGGTGTTTGACTCATGCGCATCTGCGCATCAGGACGCAAATCCAACACCAAGTCGCACTCCGCACTTCGATTCACCTCAGCCCGATCAAAATTAATCGCGCCGATGCCCGCACACGCAGTAATACAAGCGCGATGCGATTTGCATCGATCCAGATCAATCTGAAACGCATCGTCAATCGCATTTTCGGGGCAGGCGGTAACGCAAGCACCGCACCGGGTACACATCTCCGGATCGATTGGGTTTTTTAATTCCCAATCGACGGTGAAGTTGCCAAGATAGCCCTCTACCTTGCTAACCTGGCCACTGTAGATCGGATACTCACGCGTGCTGGGCAGCGCGCCCGATTCGGTGCACAGTACCGATACGTTTAATTGCGTATGTAATTTTTCAGCCCAAAGTAAGGCTTGCGCACCAGGGCCAATAATGATCAAACGACCTTGGCTTTGATAGTCCACTACCGGTACCGGATCGGCTTCTGGCACCTCCGCGAGCGCTAATAGTGCGGCAATTTTAGGAGTCGATTTTTCGGCCTCTTGCGTCCAGCCGGCAAGCTCTCGAATATTGACAAAGCGCAGGGGTGCGACTAAAGGCTTTTCGGATTGCGTCGCCAGCTCTGAAAACAAGCCCCGCTCTTGTGTGCACGCCACCAAAATTGGCTCTGACCCATCGAAGGCCTTTAAAAATGAACCGACTTCTTGACGACACAAAGCGGTATGCATCGGAACGCCTAAGGCTTTTGCATCCAGTGGCATGGTGCGATTGCAATCGCAAATGAGCTTTTGGGTCATTATTTTATTTTCTGTTCAGGCACTATTTTTAGGGATGCTACCGTTTGATCAAGGTCTGGGTTGGGAACGTCGTCAACTTTGGCCTCATCTTGCGGCATTGTGACATTACCTGCAGAAGCATCGGCGATTTCAGCTGGATCGGGCTCTGCTGCTGTAGTTGACTCTGCTGTCGTTGACTCTGCCTCGAGGGCTTTTTCCTCTTCTGACTCCGCGAGAACCTTAGCCCCTGGCCCTTCTTCAAACTTTCTAAATAAACCCAGGGATTCCGACTGCACCATGCGTTTGAGCATCTCCATGGGGATCGGGTCTGGAATCGAATAATCATCAATGTAAATATCCAACCGATCCATGATGTTGAAATGGGGATCAGAAAATAATTTTTTCATCGCTGCATGTTGCACTGCTGGATCGACATTGGGCTTCATAAAGGCTGAAAAGTCCGGCGCAAAGCGGTCGATCGATTCAGCATCCTCGAGGGTTGGCGGTAGAGTTTCTTCCTCTGCTGGAGTGGATGCACTCTCGCTGGTCTTTTTATCTTGCGGGACAGAACTTGGCGTTGTCTTGGGCTTTAACTCCGGAGTGGAGCCATCGAGCCCTTCGGGCTCTAGACCTGCTTTGCGGCGTGACCAGCGGCCAAGGAATCCGTCAGCCATTAATCTTCTGCCGAGCGCTGCGCGCCCTTAAAGGATTCGGGTCGTTGCCGCTTTTTGGGCTCAGGCCGGTAATGCGCGCCGACAAAATCGTGCAGCCAAGTCCAGTGCATTTTGTCGAGCACTACCGTATCGACCGATTCACCACCATCAATTAATCGCGCAGCCTCGTTGTAACTCAAGCAAATGCGGTGCGGGATAGCCAGAGTGGATTCAGTGCCACAATGGTCCAGACTAGCGGGTTCCAAAAAGCGCTGATAGTCGTCTTCCAGTCGCCACATGACAAACCAGCAGGGCTCGGCTGCTGTGGAATTTAAAAAGTATCCTTCGGCCTCATCGGGGAAAAGATCTAGCTCAAAGCCCCGAAACAGCCAGGTCTCCCCTTCTGCATCCCGCTCAACAAAACGACCTAGGGGATTGGCTGTTGTAATCGCTACGCCACTCTCCTCGAACTGACCAGAATCAGCAAATACCTCAACGGGTGTCCACCGATGGGAGACCCAAGGATTATCAATGGCTTGCTTTCGCATCACTACAGCAAAACGCATGGTCTTGGCTTAGCCTTTAACAAGAGGAGTTGAAATGGGTTTGCATGGCGATCGCGATCTTAGGTATTTTGAACCACGATGTTCGGAAACTTACTGCTCATGTCTTTGCTGAGATTGGCAACCCGAATCGCAACCTGACGTGCAATGTTTTTATACACTGCGCTAATGGCGCCGTCCGGGTCTGCAATCACCGTAGGCCTACCCGAGTCAGCCTGCTCACGAATCGATAAATTCAGCGGCAAGGATCCCAAGAAGTCGACACTGTAGTCTTTGCACATTTTTTGACCACCGCCCTCACCAAAGACATGCTCTTCATGGCCACAGCTAGGACAGATGTAGGTTGACATGTTTTCAATGATGCCAATGATCGGCACGCCGACTTTTTCAAACATCTTTAAGCCCTTGCGCGCATCAAGCAAAGCAATGTCTTGCGGCGTTGTGACAATCACTGCGCCAGTAACGGGCACTTTTTGTGACAGAGTTAACTGAATGTCTCCAGTACCCGGTGGCATATCGACAATTAAATAATCCAAGTCACGCCAGCGTGTTTGCTTTAGTAATTGCTCTAGGGCCGATGTCACCATCGGACCGCGCCACACCATCGGATTATCGGCATCGATTAAGAAGCCGATGGAGCTGGCTTGTAAGCCATGGCCTTCCATGGGCTCGATAGTATTTTCTTGTAAGGACTCGGGTCTACCGGTAATGCCGAGCATCATCGGTTGGCTGGGGCCATAAATATCGGCATCCAAAATGCCAACCTCAGCACCTTCTGCAGCGAGTGCGAGGGCGAGGTTGACTGCTGTAGTGGATTTACCAACGCCGCCCTTACCGCTTGCTACGGCAATAATGTTTTTTACATTGGGCATTAACTTCACGCCACGCTGAACAGCATGCGCCACGATGCTACTGGTGACATTCACGCTGACGTTCTTTACGTCCGGCAATTTCCGAATGGCATTGACAACCAAGGTTCGGATTAAATCAATTTGGCTTTTTGCAGGATAGCCCAACACCACATCCAATGAAACTGCGCCATCATCCACCTTGAGGTTTTTGACTGCTTTTGCAGTCATGAGGTCAATTTGGGTGTTTGGGTCTAAAACGGTTTTTAAGGTCTGTTGTACAGACTCAATACTGACTGCCAATGTCATCTCCCTTACTTTTCTAATTTACGATACTTTTAGTATTGTATTGAGCCCTGAGAATACAAGGTAACGCGCCTCAAATAGCGCATAGGTTAATCGCAGGAGGGATTTTTTGCTGAAATACGGCCCATTACGCCTTGGTTAGGCGGTAAGCAGCTAATTCACCACCGGAAAGCCTGCATCCGCAACAATGGTAATCAGTGTTCCCCGGCTCAGTTTGGAGTCAATTTCCACTTTCTGCGTATCTAGATCGACTTGAACCGTCGCTCTAGCATCCTGCATTTGAATTGCCCTCGTAACTGCTTTTGTGCTACTTTTATATTACTTTTGCTTGAGCGCTTTGCGCACCAACTCAATATCACCATACAGCGCCCTCACCTGCGACTTCGTATTGTCGGTATCGGTGAGGAGTGCGACACCAATCACATCCCCCGGCTCTTCGCCAAAGGCGGTACGGTAGTCTGCACTTAAGTCACGCGCATGCTTACGCCACTGGCCGGTATATTGCCACCCCGAGTCCACTGCAATCATTTTGATGCGGCTAGTAAAAGTATTCTCTACTACGCTATCGAGAGGACTATTTCCAGCCCAGATATACATCAGGGTGGCGTATGGCATCTCCCGACCGCTGAGCATTCCGGCTACTTCAAATGTGAGCTGCTCCTTTAAAGGCAGCTTGGATTTATTGCCATCAAACGCAACCAATATGCGTAAGGGAGCATCGTCGGTATAGCGAATGGCATTGTCGGCATTCGGAATCTTGCCAACCGCTTTCCACTCCCACTCTAGCCATAAATCCGTTGCGGGTTGTGGCCGTAACTTTACTGCTAAACCCGATGCTGATCTTTTGGAACTAGCGCTCAGTACGGTTTTACCTTGGTAGTTTTCGAGGCGATAAGCTGTATTCTTTTTGTAAGGCGCGAGGCGATAAAAGCTCCAGCCGCTGGGTAAGGTTGATTTGGCCGGCTGCTCGGAAAATTTAGGCAGCATCTCCTGTGCCGGTATTTCTGCAGTCGGCGTCGAACTGACCTCCCCCGAATCATCAGACAAGCCAGCACATGCAGATAAAACAAGCCCCAAGCTAAGCGCAATGC
Organism: uncultured Polynucleobacter sp.; assembly: GCA_964621735.1. Taxonomy (GTDB): domain Bacteria; phylum Pseudomonadota; class Gammaproteobacteria; order Burkholderiales; family Burkholderiaceae; genus Polynucleobacter. The sequence continues at coordinate 2,756 of CAZUMD010000020.1, read as the reverse complement.
CAATGCGGCGTAGCCCATGCAGCTTCAATTGGTCAATGGGATGGATCATTTAGCCTATGAAATGGGTCATGGTGAATACAGATGCTTTATCGTAATACTTTCACAGGCGTATTTCATGAATAAAAATCTCTGGTTGCTGACGTTTGCGCAAGGCATGTATTTGACGAATAACGTCACCTTTATTGCAATCAATGGCTTAGTGGGTTTTATGCTGGCTCCCTTGCCTTGGCTAGCAACCCTTCCAGTCATGGGATATGTGATCGGTAGCGCACTGTCGACCACCCTCGTAGCCCGCACCCAAAAAAAGTGGGGTCGTAAGCGCTCCTTCCAAATCGGATTGGTGGTTGCTGGTCTCTCCGCGCTCCTTTGCGCCTACGCGGTACTTGAACGTAATTTTTGGTTGCTGAATGCCGCTACTGTGATTGCAGGTTTTTACAATGCCAATGCCCTCTTGTATCGCTTTACCGCCGCAGAGATTGCCGGACCAACATCAAAAGAAAAGGCAGTCTCATGGGTTTTGGCCGGCGGTGTGATTGGCGCTGTTCTTGGTCCCAATTTAGCTAACCAAACCCGTGACTGGCTAAGTGTGCCCTTTGCAGGAGCTTACATTGCCTTAGTTGTTGTTGCCGTCTTTGCCTTTGTTGCAATCACCCTGATTCACTTTAGGGAACGTTCTGCTAGTGAAGCCAAGGAAACCGGTAGGCCCCTTTCTGAGATCATGCGTCAACCCCTGTTTATTGTTTGTGCCGTCTCTGCATCCCTCTCCTATGGCGTCATGAACCTTCTCATGGCAGCAACCCCATTGGCCATGGAAATATGCAAACTACCGTTTGATCAAACCGTATTGGTAATCGAGTGGCATGTGATTGGGATGTTTGCACCGGGCTTTTTTACGGGTAATTTAATCCGCCGCTGGGGTGTATTGTGGGTGATGCGTATTGGCGTTTTGCTGTACATCGCCTGCATTGCTATCGCTTTATCTGGGGTCACGTTTACCCACTTTTTAATCGCACTCTTTTTACTCGGCGTGGGCTGGAACTTTTTGTTTACCAGCAGTACCACCTTAGCCCTAGAGGCCTACCGACCAGAAGAGCGGGATAAAGCGCAGGGTGCGATCAATTTCTTTGTATTTTTAACTACCGCCTTATCGGCACTCAGCTCCGGTGTTTTGATTACGACCCAAGGATGGGCGCTACTCAATTGGGGTTCAATTGCCCCCTTAGCCTGCATCGTCTTGGCGCTGATTTGGCTGGGTGCAAAACGCAATGTCGGATTGCACAAGCAGTCTAAAATTGGCTAATTAATTCCAGCAACTCAATTAGGCGTTCGCACGATGAAGATTGGCTTTATAGGTACCGGCATTATGGGCAGCAGCATGGCAGGCCACTTAATGGCTGCAGGCCATACCTTGCACGTGTACAACCGTACTCGCAGCAAAGCGGAAGGGCTATTGGCGCGTGGCGCGCAATGGTTTGATAGTCCTACTGCGCTGGCTAAAGCATCTGACGTCATTATTACGATCATTGGCTACCCCAAGGATGTCGAAGCGATGTACTTGGGCGAGTCAGGCATTTTGCAATACGCGCCCAAAGGTTGCATCACGATTGACATGACTACTTCGAGTCCAGAACTGGCAAAACAGATTGCGAATATAGGATTAGAGCGTGGCATTGCTTGCCTCGATGCGCCCGTATCGGGCGGCGACATTGGCGCGCGCGATGCCAAGCTATCGATCATGGTGGGCGGCGATCAAAAAGCATTTGATGCGGTGCTCCCCCTCTTTCAGTTGATGGGTAAAAACATTGCGCTACTGGGATCTGCTGGCGCTGGTCAACACGCCAAGTTATGCAATCAAATTGTGATTGCCTCGAGCATCATGGGCGTTTGCGAAGGGCTGATGTACGCCAAAACCGCTGGTCTTGACCCTCTTGCCGTCTTAGACGTGATTGGTGGTGGCGCTGCTGGTAGCGTACAGCTCAATGTCCAAGGCCCGCGCATGATCAAAGGGGATTTTGCGCCTGGCTTTATGTTGGAGCATTTTGTCAAAGACATTGGCTTAGCTATTGCTGAGGCAGACCGCATGGAATTGAAGTTACCCGGGCTCACGCAGGCCAAAAAACTCTATGACATCCTGATGCAACAAGGGCATAGTCGCACTGGCTATCACGCGCTGTTTGAACTTTACTTGCGTAAAGAAGTCCCTTAATTTGTTTTCTGCAGCGGCCTCCTACTGGAAGTCCTGTTCATTTACAGGTAAGGCCGGCATTTGCCTTGCAATCGCTGCGCTGGTTCATTTGGCATTGGGCTTTTCATTTGAGTTATCGGTGGATGAGGCCCATTACCTGCTCTATGCCAAGCATCTGGCGTGGAGCTATTTTGATCATCCACCGCTGGTTGGCTGGATTCAGTGGCCACTGGTATCCCTTGATGCCAGCACCGGCGTTTTAAGACTCGTTCCAGAATTGCTGTGGATTATTTCGTGTACTTTGGTTTATATCGTCACCTCCGAACTGCAGCGCTTCTTGCAATCCAAGGCATCAATCGCTACTCCAGCATTGCCACCCATCGGATCATCTAGCCTTGCTGCAGTATTGCTTGTCATTGCAGCACCGCTACCGCACGTTCTATCGGTAGGCCTATTACCCGATTCCATCTTGACACCGCTCAGCCTCGGACTTCTGTGGATGGCTTTGCGATGGCTGCAGTCAGGGCGAAGCTTCACCCTGAGCGACTGGCTAATCACAGGAATCTTGCTG
>CAZUMD010000019.1:0-17485 GCA_964621735.1 uncultured Polynucleobacter sp. | reverse complement strand
GTAGAGCAACGCGCCGCATGCGCCAAAATGAAGGCGCTGTTTATGCAAATTCAGCAAGCCCGCCTGGATGATCGGGGTTACGCCTATTTTGATACCCTATCGATGGGCATGTCTGACGATCTCGAGGCCGCGATTGCCGAGGGCAGCACCTTGGTTCGAATCGGCACCGCCATCTTTGGTCAGCGCCCTCCCGCTAAGGCCTAGTACTATTCTGTTTATGACTGATTCCATTCACTCCCCTTTGGCCCAAACGCACATCACCTTTATTGGCGGCGGTAATATGGGTCGAGCCCTAATTGGCGGCTTGCTGGCGAGTGGCCTCTCTGCCAAACAAATGGCGGTAGTAGAGCCATTTACTGCTACTGCGGAAAAACTCAAGGCCGATTTTTCCCTGGCCATCGTCAATTCGATCGAGCAATTGCACTTCGATTCGAAGCTCGAGCATGTTGTCGTGATGGCTGTGAAGCCGCAAGATTTTAAGCAAGTGGCCCTATCGCTAGCCCCCCACTTAAAAACCATTACTGAAGATCGCTTACTCATCATCAGCATTGCAGCCGGTATTCGGCTCAGCAGTATGGCAAGCTGGTTAGGTCATTCGCGCTGTGTACGCGCAATGCCAAATACCCCCGCCCTCATCGGTATGGGCATTACCGGCTTATGTGCGAACGCTAGTGTTGATGCTCAAGCCTGCTCTAAGGCGGCGGCACTATGCAGTGCAGTTGGGCAAAGCGTTTGGGTAAGCGATGAGAATTTAATTGATGCGGTTACTGCGCTATCGGGCAGCGGCCCTGCCTATGTATTTGCGTTTTTAGAGGCGCTGCAAAGCGGTGGAGAAAAACTAGGTCTTGATCCAGCAAGCGCCAGAGCCCTCGCTTACGCTACCCTGCAAGGTGCTGCGCAACTTGCAGTTAATTCGGCTGAATCTGCCGCCAGCTTGCGTGAAAAAGTGACCTCCAAGGGAGGCACAACTGCTGCCGCTTTAGCCGTTCTCAAGGAAGAGGATTGGCAAGGCATTTTAGAGGCGGCCCTGGCTGCTGCAGCCAAGCGCGGCAAAGCAATGGGCGATGAGTTAGCCCAATAATCCCAGTACGATCCCCAGAAATAAAAAAGCGCCTAGCCAATTATTTTGGCGAAACGCCTTAAAGCAAGCGTCCCGTTGCCGGGTACGCACCAGCGATACATGGTAGATCGCGCAGATCAGCGCCCCAACCCAACCAAACCAGAACAGGTCATTGAGTTGAACTAGGTAAGCAACCCATAAAAGGCTAAATAGCAGCAAGGCGTAACAGATTGCAATTGCAATCACATCAAAACGCCCAAAGGTAATCGCAGAGGTACGTAAACCCAAACGCAGATCATCATCACGGTCCACCATAGCATAGGCCGTGTCATAGGCAATGGTCCAAAAAAGATTACCCGCAAATAAAATCCACGCCTCAAGCGGTACCTGATTTTGGCTGGCAGCATAGGCCATCGGAATTCCAAACCCAAAGGCAACTCCTAATACGGCTTGGGGCATCGCAAAGAAACGCTTGGTGAAGGGATATATGGCTGCAACGATAATTGCAAAAACCGATAACTGTTTCGTGAGTAAATTCAGTGGCCAAATGAGTCCAAAGGACAAGAGAGCAAGGATGGCAGCAATCAACACCGCTTCTTTGCCGCTGATTTGACCGCTCGTGATGGGGCGATTTTTAGTGCGCTCGACATGGCGATCAAAATCCCGATCGGCATAGTCATTAATGGCGCAACCGGCGCTGCGCATCAAAAAAGTGCCGAGCGTAAAGATAATCAATAAATCGAATGGCGGCATTCCTTGATTGGATAGCCACAAAGCCCAGTAGGTAGGCCACAATAAGAGCAGCGTACCAATCGGCTTGTCGAGCCGAATTAAGCGGGCGTAAGCATAGAGGCGCTGCAAACTCAGACCAACCTCGCTCCAGGCAAATCACAGCGCCGGATTGTTTTGGCAAGTTCAGCCATCGCCGCTGCACGCGGATAACTTTTGCGCCACACTAAACTCACGCGCCTGGTTGGCATGGGATCTTCAAATGGGATATAGCGAATTAAACCCTCGCGTGTTTTGGGATCCGGAATCGATGTACGTGGCAAAACGGTAATGCCAATGCCGCCAGCAACCATTTGCCGGATAGTTTCCAGTGAAGAACCCTCAAAGCTACGTTGCTCACCCATCGTTGGGCCCGGCCCAAAGCGATTCAGTTCTGGGCACACACCGATAACATGATCCCGAAAGCAGTGTCCCGCGCCCAGAAGCAAGGTATTTTGCTCTTTTAATTCGTCGTGGCCAATCAATTGGCGTTCAGTCCAAGGATGGTCTTTTGGTACGGCCACATAAAATGGCTCGTCATACAACTCGGCAACTTCAAGACCTACCATCGGAAACGGGTCGGCCAAAATAGCGCAGTCGAGCACACCTTGACGCAGCATTTCTAGTAAACGAACCGTAAAATTTTCTTCCAAAAATAGTGGGGCATTAGGCATGGACTCACGTGCTACCCGCACAAGGCTTGGCAACAAATAAGGTGCAACGGTATAAATTGCCCCCAGACGCAAGGGACCCGATAAAGGATCTTGACCGTGCTTTGCCAGATGCCTCAGCGAATTAGCTTCCTCTAGAACACGCTGCGCTTGCTCCACAATCAAAATACCCAAAGCTGTCATTGCAACCTCAGCACTGGTTCGCTCAAAAATCTGTGCGCCCAATTCCTCTTCGAGTTTTTTAATGGCAACCGATAAGGTGGGTTGGGAAACATGGCAAGCCTCGGCGGCACGCCCAAAGTGGCGCTCTCGGGCAACGGCAACAATGTAGCGAAGTTCAGTTAATGTCATAACGCAATTATCAGGCTTTTAGAAAATCGGCGCGCGATCCGAGCCACCGTTCCAGTTGCTGCTCTACCACCGTAGGGTGGTTTGCCAAAAGGCGCTCTGCTGCCTGCTGGGCTAAATCAATCAGCCAGGCATCGCGTTGCAGGTCTACAAAACGGAGCATGGTATCGCCCGATTGTTTTGCGCCCAAGAGTTCACCCGGGCCGCGCAGCGATAAATCCCGCTCCGCAATCACAAAACCATCAGATACTTCACGCAGGGTTTGCAAGCGCTCCTTCGCTGCCGCCGAAAGGGGTTCCGCGTACATCAAAATACAGACCGAGTCAGCTGTGCCGCGCCCTACTCGGCCGCGCAATTGATGAATTTGGGCGTAACCAAATCGCTCGGCATGCTCAATCACCATTAGCGCCGCATTGGGCACATCAACCCCAACCTCAATCACGGTAGTCGCCACCAGCAATTGAATTTGATTGGCCTTAAATGCTGCCATCACGGCAGCCTTCTCCTCTGCCTTTAGGCGTCCGTGCACGAGGCCTATTTTAAATTGCGGCAGGTGCTGCTCTAACTGCGCATAACTCTCCACGGCAGTTTGCAGTTGCAAGGCATCCGACTCTTCAATTAAGGGGCAAACCCAGTAGGCTTGCAAGCCTTTACTCAGCCAGTCCTGCAGTCCATTGATGACTTCGTCCCGCCGGCTGTGCTTCACCACCTTGGTTGTAATGGGCTTGCGACCGGGTGGCAGCTCATCAACCACAGCGACATCCAGATCGGCATAGTAGGTCATTGCTAAGGTGCGGGGGATTGGGGTTGCCGACATCATTAATTGATGGCAGTAGAACAATTCCGAGCCGATGCGCTGCGATATCTCTAAGCGTTGACGAACCCCAAAGCGGTGCTGCTCATCAATCACCGCCAAGCCCAACTTCGCAAAGGAGACGCTTTCCTGAATCAAGGCGTGGGTACCAATAATCAGTTGCGCAGCGCCACTCTCAATCGCGGCATGTGCAGCTTTTTTTTCTTTGGCTTTTAAACTGCCCGATAACCAGACGATCTCCACCCCAAGTGGCCCAAACCATTCTTGCATTTTGTTGTAGTGCTGTTCTGCCAGGATTTCAGTGGGGGCCATAACCGCAGCCTGATAGCCATGGTCGATTGCCCTCGCTGCGGCCAGCGCCGCAACTACAGTCTTGCCACTGCCCACATCCCCCTGCAATAAGCGGTTCATTGGAAACGCTCGGCTGAGGTCCGACTCAATTTGTGCCCATACCCGCTTTTGTGCCCCCGTTAACTCGAATGGCAGCGCTGCCAACAGCCCTTGCTCAATCGATTGCTGCCCCCCAGTCGATGGGCTTTCATGCAGACGAGGTGCATTGCGCTGACGGCGCAGTGCATGGGCCTGTTTTAGCGAGAGTTGCTGCGCCAATAATTCTTCAAACTGCACGCGTCGCCATGCTGGGTGGGTTCGCTCCATTAAGGCGGCAGTATCCGCATCTGCCGGTGGGTTGTGTAGGTAATGAATCGCATCGTGCAAAGGCATCCACTCGCCCTGCGGCAAGAGATCAGCCGTCACGGCTGCGGGAATCAACTCAGCTAGAAATTGCTTAATGTCAGTCGATCGCAAGGCCTGCTGCACTGCCTTACGAATCACCGTTTGAGTCACGCCCTCACTGGCGGGATAGATCGGAGTCAAGCTTGCTGGTAGTGGCGAGTCGGGCGGCACTGCTTTGACGGTGGGGTGAACCATCTCAGGTCCAGAGTAGCCATCGCGTACCTCGCCGCGTACTCGGACGTGGGTGCCTACGGCCATTTGCTTTTGCTGGCTCGGGTAAAAATTAAGAAAGCGTAACTGCAGCAGGGCGGTGTCGTCTTCAATGGTGACCACCAACTGGCGTCGTGGCCGAAACAGTACCTGACTGCGAATCACTTTCCCTTGGGTCTGTACTGCGCTAAATGACCCTTTAATTAATGCGTCTTCGATGCTATAAAGCGCAGTCTCGTCCTCGTAGCGGCTTGGCAGGTGCAATGCCAGCGCAATCGGGCTATTTAAGCCCATTTTTTCGAGTGCATTTGGTGGTCGGGGTTTCGTCATGGTTAGAATTCCAACTTCGATGGTAACGCTATGCAACTCTCCGACTTCAATTACGACCTTCCGCCCGAGCTAATTGCTCAGCACCCCCTAGCCAATCGCTCCGACAGCCGCTTGTTGGAGGTGGCTAGCGACGGCATACACGACCGTCAATTTGTTGATATCAGCCAAATAGCCAAGCCTGGCGATTTATTCATTTTCAATGATACGAAGGTAATCCCGGCAAGGCTATATGGTCAGAAAGAAACCGGGGGACAAGTTGAGCTCTTAATTGAGCGCATCACGGGTGAAAACCGAGCCTGGGTGCAAATAAGGGCCTCAAAGACGCCTAAAGTTGGCGGCCGAATCCACATTCAAAATAAGCTTGGTCAGCAGATTGATGTGGAGATCCTGCAGCGCATGGATCGCTTTTATGAAATTGCTTTTCATCAAAACGTATTGGAATTGCTCGATCGCTTTGGTGAATTACCCCTTCCGCATTACATTGAACACCAAGCGGATCGCGACGATGCCGAGCGCTACCAAACTGTTTTGGCAAGCAATCCGGGAGCAGTGGCAGCGCCTACGGCAGGCCTGCACTTTGATGATTTGGTTTTAGGGCGACTGGCTAACAATGGGGTGGAACGAGCGACCATCACCTTGCACGTTGGGGCCGGCACCTTCACGCCGGTTCACTCCGAAGATTTAAGCCAGCACCAAATGCATCATGAGTGGTACAGCATCCCCGAAAAAACCATTGAGGCTATTGCGCAGACTAAGCAAAGGGGTGGGCGCGTGATTGCCGTTGGCACTACTAGCTTGCGCACGCTCGAGAGCTATGCCCTGAATCAAGAACTCACCGGGGACACCAATTTATTTATTACCCCTGGTTTTGAGTTCAAGATGGTGGATGCCTTGGTAACGAACTTTCACTTACCCAAGTCCACTTTACTCATGCTGGTCAGCGCCTTTGCCGGTATGGATACCATTCGGGAGGCTTATCAGCATGCGATTGCAGAGCGCTATCGCTTTTTCAGTTATGGTGATGCCATGTTCCTGAATCGATCCGCTTAAACTAGCCTAATGACGTCACCCATTCAATTTGAGTTAATCAAGCGCGATTCGCAAAGCTTGGCCCGACTCGGCAGACTTGATCTGCCCCACGGCAGTGTGCAAACGCCCATCTTTATGCCGGTCGGGACCTACGGTACGGTCAAGGCCATGACCCCGCGTGATCTTGAAGAGGCCAAGGCACAAATTATTTTGGGTAATACTTTTCATTTGTGGCTGCGACCTGGTCTTGATGTCATCGCGAAACACGGCGGACTGCATCGCTTTATGGCGTGGGATAAACCCATCTTGACTGATTCGGGTGGCTTTCAGGTATTTAGCCTTGGAGCGCTGCGAAAAATTTCAGAAGATGGCGTTACCTTTGCCTCGCCCATTAATGGCGATAAATTATTTATGTCGCCCGAAGTCTCGATGGAGATTCAGGCTGTGCTCAACAGTGACATTGCCATGCAATTCGATGAATGCACTCCCTATGAGACGCACGGCCAGGCCACCACTGAAAAAGCAGCGCGGCAATCCCTTGAGCTATCGCTTCGCTGGGGCGCCCGTTCACTCAAGCGCTTTCGGGAGCTCGAAACCGGCAATGGGCTCTTTGGCATTGTGCAAGGCGGGATGTTTGAGTCCTTGCGTGAAGCCTCCTTAGCCGAAGTAAGTCAGCAGGGATTTGACGGCATTGCGATTGGCGGCCTCTCGGTAGGAGAGCCTAAGCCTGAGTTTGAGCGGATTTTGGCCTTTACCGCCCCCAAACTTCCAGAGAAAGCCCCGCACTATTTAATGGGTGTTGGCACCCCTGAAGACCTGATGCTCGGGGTGAGTAATGGCATCGATATGTTCGACTGCGTGATGCCCACCCGCAATGCCCGCAATGGCTGGCTATTTACCCGCTTTGGCGATTTGAAGCTGCGCAACAGCGGGTATAAAGACGATGACCGCCCAGTAGACCCAACCTGCTCCTGCTATACCTGCCAGCGCTTTACTCGGTCCTATCTCAATCACCTGCAAAAAGCCAATGAAATTCTGGGGGCGCAGCTCAATACCATCCACAATTTGTCCTACTACATAGGGCTAATGACTGAAATCCGGGAGGCCCTGGCTAAGGATCGGTTTAGCGCCTACCGCGAGCAGTTTTATGCCGATCGGCAACGTGGCGTCGAGCCAGGCCAGGATTAGGCCTCAAATCCCCCGAGCGGTTTAGAATTGCACCTTAGCCGATCTTTCTGGCTTTTTAATTAGGGTTCTATATGGAGGCTTTGAATATGTGGATTAGTAATGCATTTGCTCAAACTGGCGCAGGCTCGGACAGCGGCGGCCTAATGGGTTTCTTGCCCATCCTTTTGATGTTTGTAGTCTTGTACTTCATTATGATTCGCCCACAAATGAAACGCCAAAAAGAAACGCGCCTCATGCTCGAAGCATTGGCGGTTGGCGATGAAGTTATTACCATCGGCGGAATTCTTGGCAAAGTCACCGCAATGAAAGATCAAAACGTGACCGTTGAAATTGCAGCGGGCACCGAAGTGATCATGCAAAAAGGCGCTGTCACCATGGTTTTACCCAAAGGCAGTCTCAAAGCTGCTTAAGCTTATTTTTAGTATTAGCGCCATCGAGACACTATGAACCGTTACCCGCTCTGGAAGTACCTTGTAATTGGTGTTGCGCTACTGATTGGCGCACTCTATTCCTTGCCCAATATTTTTGGAGAGGCTCCAGCGGTTCAAGTCTCGGCGGCCAAGCCAACCGTCAAGGTTGAACTAGCAACGCAAGCGCGTGTTGAAAAAATATTAGCCGATGCCTCGATTCCAAGTACGGGAATGTTTTATGAGCGCACCGGTAATGTGGGGTCAGTGAAAGTTCGTTTTGATTGTACGGACATTCAGCTGCGGGCTAAGGATTTGTTGCAGCAAAAACTGAATTCCGATCCAAACGACCCCAGCTTTACGGTTGCTTTAAATTTACTCTCCAACACACCCCATTGGCTCAGCTCCATCAATGCGATGCCAATGCCACTTGGCCTCGATCTGCGGGGTGGCGTGTATTTTCTGCTGCAAGTCGATATGCAAGGCGCGGTGCAGAAAAAAGTGCTAGCAGTTGCGGGTGATATTCGCAGTCAATTGCGCGAGAAGAACATTCGCCATCAAGGCATTGAACGTGGCAATGAATCTGTCACCATTCAATTTGGTAGCACGGAAGAGGCAGAAAAAGCCAAGACACTGCTAACAGCTTCGCAAACTGACCTCACGTGGCAACTAAATGCCCAGGCCGGCGGCGCTCGCCTCCTGGGCCAGTTCAAGCCAAGCTCGCTCAAAGAAGTGCAAGACAGTGCGGTAAAGCAAAACATCATCACACTCAATAAACGCGTCAATGAATTGGCTGTAAAAGAGCCAGTAATTCAACAGCAAGGTGCTGATCGCATCATCGTGCAATTGCCTGGCGTACAAGATACTGCTCGTGCCAAAGACATTATTGGCCGCACTGCCACCCTCGAATCCCGCCTCGCTGACCCGCTGGTTTCCACCATTGCAGTAGGTGATCCGGTTCCTCCTGGCATGGATGTCTTCCGTTTTGGCGAAGGCCGGCTGGGCGTATTTAAGAAGTCGATCATTTTTAGTGGCGACCGCATTACCGATGCGAGCGCTGGCTTTGACCAAAATCAGCGCCCCTCAGTCAATATCTCACTCGATGCGGCCGGTGGCCGCGTAATGCAGGAAGTCACCCGTGAAAATATTGGCAAACCCATGGGTATGATTTTGTTTGAAAAAGGCAAAGGCGAAGTACTGACGATTGCCACCATTCAAAGCGAGTTTGGTTCCAAGTTTCAAATTACGGGCCAGCCCACCACCGAAAGCGCCAATGACCTTGCCCTGCTATTGCGCGCAGGCTCACTAGCAGCGCCAATGGAAATCATTGAAGAGCGCACCATTGGCCCAAGCCTTGGCGCTGAGAACATTGAGAAAGGCTTTACTTCGCTGATCTTTGGCTTTATTGCAATCGCGATTTTCATGATCGTGTATTACATGCTGTTTGGCTTTTTCTCGGTCATCGCATTAGCAGTCAACATCGTGCTGCTGATTTCGCTTCTATCGATGCTGCAGGCGACCTTAAGTTTGCCTGGCATTGCGGCGATGGCTTTGGCATTGGGTATGGCAATTGACTCGAACGTGCTGATTAACGAGCGCATTCGGGAAGAACTGCGCCAAGGCGTTGCCCCCAGCACTGCGATTGCAATTGGCTTTGATAAGGCCTGGGCGACTATTTTAGATTCGAATATTACAACCCTCATTGCTGGCTTAGCATTGCTGGCTTTTGGCTCTGGGCCTATCAAAGGATTTGCAGTGGTGCATTGCTTGGGCATTTTGACCTCAATGTTCTCGGCGGTATTTTTCTCACGCGGAGTAGTCAACCTCTGGTACGGCAGAAAAAAGAAATTGCAGAAAATTTCGATCGGCCAAATCTGGCGCGCGAAGGAGAAATAAGCCATGGAATTTTTCCGCATCAAAAAAGACATCCCCTTCATGCGCCATGCATTGATTCTCAATGCATTCTCATTTATCTCTTTCTTGGCCGCAGTGTTCTTTCTCTGGCAAAACGGCCTTCATCTCTCGATCGAATTTACTGGTGGTACGGTCATGGAAGTGAGTTACCAACAAACTGCACCGCTCGATTCGATTCGCAAGAAAGTAGAAAAGCTGGGCTACACCGATACCCAAATCCAGAACTTTGGCAGCTCGCGGGATATTATTATTCGCTTGCCTTTGCAGAAAGATGCCGAGGGGAAAAACATTTCCTCTGCTGATCAAAGCCTAGTCGTCATGAAGGCTTTGGTTGAGGATGGCACGCAAGCCAAGTTACAGCGCGTTGAATTTGTCGGCCCTCAGGTCGGCAAAGAATTAGCGATTGATGGCTTAAAAGCCCTTGCCTTCGTGGTGATTGGCATCATGATTTACCTCTCGTTCCGCTTTGAGTGGAAATTTGCGATTGCTGGCATCCTTGCTAACTTGCACGATGTGGTCATCATCCTCGGCTTTTTTGCCTTCTTCCAATGGGAATTCTCACTCTCGGTATTGGCTGCGGTCTTGGCAGTTCTAGGCTACTCCGTCAATGAGTCGGTGGTTATTTTTGACCGAATACGCGAGAACTTCCGTAAATTCCGAAAGATGAGCACACCCGAGATAATCGATAATGCCATTACCAGCACCATCAGCCGCACTGTTATTACCCACGGCAGTACCCAAATGATGGTGCTCGCGATGCTGCTATTTGGTGGTCCCACCCTCTTTTACTTTGCTCTAGCCCTCACCATCGGTATTTTGTTTGGTATTTATTCTTCGGTATTCGTGGCCGCTGCCATCGCAATGTGGCTTGGTGTCAAGCGCGAAGACTTGATTAAGAATGACAAAAAGCCAGATGATCCGACACGTAAAGACGATCCCAACTACGGCGCTACCGTTTAAGCAGTTCGTCCTTTGAGTGCGGCCATGATTCTGGTGGTCGCGCCCCGATAATCCGCGGCATACCGTAAAGCCGCTTCCCCCATTGCTTGGCGCTGCTGTTGATCTTGCAGTATGCGGTTCATCGCAGCTGCCAATGCAGTCGAAAGTGATCCGCTGCTATCCACGCGTATTGCAGCACCACAATCAATTGCATCTTGGCTTGCCTGCTGAAAGTTAAAGGTATGCTCTCCCAAGACCACAGGGCAGCCAGCAGCACAGGCTTCAATCAAGTTTTGGCCGCCCAGTGGCACCAGGCTTCCGCCCATCACCACTAAATCAGAGGCGCTGTAATACATGGGCATCTCGCCCATTGAATCGCCTAGCACCACTGCCGCTGTAGGGTCAGCTAACTTATGTAAATCTGCAGTGCCTAAATTGATTTCAGAGCGGCGCAGTACAGCTAGCCCAGAAGTACGAATGAGCTCAGCCACTTCAGTAAAGCGCTCGGGGTGGCGCGGTACGATGCACAGCAATGGCTGTGGTGTTGATGTTAAGTTTGATTGATCAGCGTGCATTTGCAGCACTACTTGCCACGCCTCTAGAATGATTGCTTCTTCACCCGCGCGGGTGCTTGCAGCGCAAACCATCTGGCGATTGTTTTTTTCTAAATGCGCATGCCATGCAAGGCCATGCTCTACCAAGATGGGATCTAGCACCACATCAAACTTCAGATTGCCGACGACTTCACAATGCCTCACACCAAGCGCCCGATAACGCCCTGCATCGAGTTCGGTCTGCGCCAAAATACCGGCGAATGCCTGAAACAAAGACCGTCCTGCATTGCCAAAGCGCGCAACCCGGCGGGCACTGCGCTCAGATAAACGGGCATTGATTAAATAGACCGGTAACTTAATTTCGGCAGCACGAAACACAATGGTTGGCCATGCTTCGGTTTCCATAAACAAACCCAGAGTGGGCTTGGCTGCTTTTAAAAACCGCTCTACGGACCAGCAGAGGTCATAGGGCAAATACACTTGCTGCAAACGGCCCTGGGTAATAGCATCAGCAAAAATGGCAGCGCCAGTACGCCGCCCATTGGGCGTCATGCACGTCAGCAAAATGGATTTGCCCGCTTGCAAATAGGCTTCAATGAGAGGCTGGGCTGCTCTGGTTTCGCCCACCGATACCGCATGTATCCAAATGGCTCCTGGCCGAAGATGCAGACCAAAACCAAATCGCTCCGCAATCGATTGACGGTAGCCAGGATCTTTTCGCCCGCGCCACCAAAGTCGAAGCAGCACAAGTGGCAACAAAACATGCCACCCGAATTGGTAGCAGGCAAACCAGAGCCAAGGGCGATCCACTGTCACTTGCGGCAATGCAGGCTCTGGGCTAGCTGGCGTCACTTTTTGAGGCGCTGAGCGAGCTCGACTGCTTTACCCAGATAACTGGATGGCGTCATTTCGAGTAAACGAGCCTTTGCATCTTCCGGAATCGCCAAGCCCCGAATAAACACCTGCAGATCGGCTTGATTAATCCCTTTGCCACGGGTTAATTCTTTTAACTGCTCGTAGGGGTTTTCAATGCCGTAGCGACGCATCACCGTTTGCACTGGCTCCGCCAAGACTTCCCAGCACGCATCGAGATCGGCTGCAATTGCTGCGGTATTGACTTCAAGCTTACCAATGCCGCGCATGGCGCTGTCGTAGGCCAAAACACTGTGCCCAAATGCAGGGCCCAAATTACGCAATACGGTGGAGTCAGTTAAATCACGCTGCCAGCGTGAGAGCGGTAACTTTTCAGCAAGGTGGCGCAGCAAAGCATTGGCAACGCCGAGATTACCTTCGGAGTTTTCAAAATCAATTGGATTGACTTTATGCGGCATGGTGGACGAACCAATTTCTCCAGCCTTGGTACGCTGCTTGAAGTAACCCAAGGAGATGTAGGCCCAAAAGTCGCGATCCATGTCCAGCAAGATCGTGTTGGCGCGCGCAATCGCATCAAACAATTCCGCCATGCCATCGTGTGGCTCAATCTGAATCGTATATGGATTGAACTGCAAGCCCAGGCGCTGCTCCACGACTTCGCGCGCAAACTTCTCCCAATCAAAATCGGGGTAAGCCGAAAGGTGCGCGTTGTAGTTACCCACTGCACCATTCATTTTGCCGAGCAAAGGCACCGCTACGATCGAAGCAATCGCACGCTCCAATCGTTTGGCGATATTGGCAATCTCTTTGCCCAGGGTAGTAGGCGAAGCCGGCTGGCCATGGGTGCGCGAGAGCATGGGTACGCCAGCATTGGCCAGTGCTAATTCCGTTAAGGCATCGTGGATTTTGCGCAACTGGGGTAGTAATACGGTATCGCGCGCACCCCGCAGCATCAAACCATGCGCCGTATTGTTAATGTCTTCCGAGGTACAGGCAAAGTGGATGAACTCGCTTGCCTTAAGTAAGTCAGGCCGGCCCGATACTTTCTCTTTTAAGAAATACTCCACTGCCTTCACATCGTGGTTGGTGACGGCTTCGATTTCTTTAATGCGCTGCGCATCGGCATCGGTAAATGCATTCGCTAAGGACAACAAAAAATCGGCATCGGCCTTAGAAATGGCGGGCACATCAGCAAGGCCGGAGGAACCCAAAGCCAAGAGCCAATGAATCTCAACAAAAACGCGCTGCTTCATGAATGCAGACTCGGACAGCCAAGGACGCAGTGCATCGAGCTTGCTGGCGTAGCGCCCATCGAGTGGGGATAAAGCGTTTAAGGTGCTAATCGGTTGGCTCACGGTCCTGCCTTTTTGGGGTGTAATCGATAGAAGCCTATTTTAAAGCGTTATTGGGTCGACCTCACGACACCGTTATACTCCATCGCTATGAAAATAATTGGCTCAGTAACTAGTCCCTATGTCCGTAAAGTACGGATTGTCCTTGCCGAAAAGAAGATCGAGGCCGATTTTGTCCTCGAAAACGTCTGGGCTGCCGAAACGACTATTGGGCAAACCAATCCCCTCGGTAAAATTCCCTGCTTAGTGATGGACGATGGCAGCGCTGTTTTTGATTCACGGGTTATTGCGGAATACGTCGATACCTTGAGCCCCGTTGGTAAGTTAATTCCGGCTGATGGCCGTGAGCGTGCCGCAGTTAAAACCTGGGAAGCCTTGGCGGATGGGGTCTTGGATGCTGGTATTTTGGCAAGACTAGAAGCAACCTGGCGGCCAGCAGAGCAGCAAAGTCCTGCTTGGATTGCGCGCCAAATGAGCAAAATCGATGCGGCCCTCAAAAGCATGTCGATTGGCCTGGGTGAGTCCAATTACTGCCACAACAATCAATTTAGTCTGGCAGATGTCGCAGTAGGCTGCGCCTTAGGGTATTTGGATTTTCGCTTTCCATCCGTGGATTGGCGCACGCCCTATCCCAATTTAGATCAACTGCATCAGCTACTCATGCAGCGGCAGTCTTTTCAAGACACGGTCCCACCGGCGGCTTAAGACTTAGAGGCTTGGGGCTATTCTGGGCTCGCAGAAATAATCCCGCCGCCCAAGCAAATATCACCGTCGTACACCACAGCCGATTGGCCGGGAGTTATCGCCCACTGCGAATCCGCAAATTGCAGCGCGAAGCCAGCAGTTCCAATCGCGAGGGTGCAATTGGCATCCGCTTGGCGATAGCGTGTTTTGGCTCCATAGGCCCCTGCTAATGGAACTGAGCCACTAATCCAGCTGGTATCAATTGCGTTTAAATGCTGGCTGCAGAGCCAGGGATGTTCGTGGCCTTGCGCAACATACAAGGTATTACTCTCCATATCTTTTCGGGCCACGTACCAAGCATCCCCATTGCCATCCTGGCTGCCGCCAATGCCAATCCCTTTGCGTTGACCGAGCGTAAAGAATGCCAAGCCCATATGCTCACCGACCGTCTTGCCATCCGGGGTTTTAATCGGGCCCGGGGTAGTCGGTAGATAGCGATTGAGAAACTCCCGAAACGGCCGCTCGCCAATAAAACAAATGCCAGTCGAATCTTTTTTACGTGCGTTTGGTAAACCAATTTGGTCAGCCAAGGTGCGTACTTCAGTCTTGGCCATTTCACCTAGCGGAAACATCACCTTTGCCAGCTGCTGCTGACTCAGGCGATGTAAAAAATAACTCTGATCCTTGCTGGCATCGAGTCCCTTTAGTAGCTGTACGCCCTCCACGGCGTGCCTTGCGCGGGCGTAGTGCCCAGTGGCGATGGCATCTGCACCCAAGGCCATGGCGTGGTCTAAAAAGGCCTTAAATTTGATTTCGGCATTACACAAGACATCGGGATTGGGGGTACGGCCGGCGCTGTATTCGCGTAAAAATTCAGCAAAAACCCGCTCTCGGTACTCTGCAGCAAAGTTCACTGCCTCTACGTCAATCCCAATCAGGTCGGCAACCGAGACCACATCCAGCCAATCTTGGCGGCTTGAGCAATACTCGCTATTGTCGTCATCCTCCCAGTTTTTCATAAAAAGTCCAATAACTTCAAAGCCTTGCTGTTTTAAAAGCCAAGCCGTTACGGACGAATCCACGCCCCCAGACATCCCCACCACGACTTTGGAGGGCTGAGACAGCGGAATTGCGGAAGAATGAAGGTCGAGCATCGAAAAATGAGAGAATTACACTTAAGTTACCGGTTCCCCATTGTAAAAGTCTTATGTTGGATACACACCAATAAAAAGAAATTACTACTGCAATGGGTAAGTGCGCTCAAAAGGCCAAGCTACTTTAACTAATACCGCTTTTCTAAATTCTTTGCTTTCGGAGACGTGCCATGCGCATTGGAGTGCCACTAGAAACCAGACCGGGGGAAACTCGGGTTGCAGCCACACCGGAGACGGTCAAAAAGCTGATCGGCCAAGGTCATCAATTCATTATTCAATCGGGTGCCGGTAACGGCGCCAGTGTCCCTGATTCGGCGTATGAAGCCGTTGGCGCCACCATCGGTAGCGCTGCCGACGCTTTTGCGGCGGAGATGGTGCTCAAGGTCCGCAGCCCCCAGGCCGACGAACTGAAGCAAATCAAATCCGGTACCGTGCTGATTGGCATGCTGGATCCATTTGATAACGAGGCGATTGCAGCCATGGCCAGCCAAGGCATTACCGCCTTTGCCCTTGAGGCAGCGCCGCGTACCACCCGTGCCCAAAGCATGGATGTACTCTCTTCCCAAGCCAACATTGCCGGCTATAAAGCCGTCATGCTCGCTGCTAACGAATATCAGCGCTTTATGCCGATGCTGATGACGGCTGCAGGTACTGTCAAAGCAGCGCGTATCCTCATTTTGGGTGCTGGCGTTGCAGGCCTACAAGCGATTGCGACAGCCAAGCGCTTAGGCGCTGTAATCGAAGCGTCTGATGTACGCCCTGCCGCAAAAGAACAAATCGAATCGCTTGGCGCTAAGTTTGTGGATGTGCCCTACGAGACCGATGAAGAGCGCGAGATCGCCAAAGGTGTTGGTGGCTATGCACGTCCCATGCCCGAGTCGTGGATGAAACGCCAAGCTGCTTTGGTTGCTGAGCGCGCCATGCAAGCGGACATTGTGATTGCGACCGCCTTAATTCCAGGACGCAAGCCACCCGTCTTATTGCACAGCGAGACCGTAGCTAAGATGAAGCCCGGTTCAGTCGTCATTGATTTGGCTGCTGGCCGTGGTGAAAACGGTTCTGGCAATTGCCCCCTCACTCGCGCAGACCAAATCGTCGATGCGAATGGCGTGAAGATTATTGGTCATACGAATTTACCCAGCATGGTTGCAGCAGATGCATCGGCACTGTATGCGCGCAATGTCCTGGACTTTATGAAACTCATCATCAACAAAGAAGCGCAGCTCGCTATTCCGGCTGCTGCCGATGATGACATTGTTGCAGCCTGCCTCATGTGTCGTGATGGCCAAGCTGTCCGTAAAAATTAATTATTGAAGGAATGATCATGGATGCAGCTGCAATTCAAAGTATTCTTACGGTCCAAAACATTACGGTGTTTGTGCTGGCCATTTTTGTGGGCTACCACGTCGTTTGGAACGTCACGCCCGCATTGCATACGCCTTTAATGGCGGTGACCAATGCAATTTCTGGAATTATCATCGTCGGTGCTTTGTTGCAAACCGAAGTCATCAACGGTGATGAAATCACCCTCACCAGCATGATTGGTGCACTGGCCGTCTTCCTCGCCTCGATAAACATTTTTGGTGGCTTTATGGTCACCCGCCGCATGCTTGAAATGTTTAAAAAGAAGGCTCCTAAAAACGAAGCCGCTGGCACAAAGTAAGAGAACCCCATCATGTCTAATATCACAGCGATTTCTTATCTCATTTCTTCGGTACTGTTTATCCTCGCGCTGCGGGGCTTATCGTCACCGACCACCTCCCGTCAAGGTAACGTCTATGGAATGATCGGCATGCTGCTCGCCGTCATCACCACATTCTTGATTCCCACATTTAAGCCTGTCTATTGGCTGATTGGCGTTGCCATTGTTGCTGGTGCGATCATCGGCTCGATTGCTGCGAAACGCGTGCAAATGACCAAGATGCCTGAGCTGGTTGCCTTAATGCACTCCTTTGTTGGTCTATCGGCGGTACTGATTGCGATTGCGGCGGTAATCAACCCAGCGCAAGACCACTCGGGCGCGCAGAAGATCGAGCTCTTTATTGGCGCGTTCATTGGTGCGATTACCTTTACTGCTTCGATCATTGCCTTCGGTAAGTTGTCCGGTAAAGTCAGCGGCAAGCCAGTGACTTTCTCTGGCCAGCACATGCTGAACTTGGTACTGGCTATTTTGATGGTTGCGGGTGGCGTCGTGTATTTCTTAACCGACAGCCATGCAGCCTTCCTGGCGATGTGCGCAGTTGCTTTAGTACTCGGTGTCACTCTCATCATCCCAATCGGTGGCGCTGATATGCCAGTAGTAGTATCCATGCTCAATAGCTATTCGGGCTGGGCGGCTGCGGGTATTGGCTTTACTTTGAATAACCCCGTATTGATTATTGCTGGCGCATGCGTTGGCTCTTCGGGTGAGATTCTGTCTTACATTATGTGTCAGGAGATGAACCGCTCAATCATC
>CAZUMD010000018.1:16417-17537 GCA_964621735.1 uncultured Polynucleobacter sp. | reverse complement strand
ACGGCATTGGGAGTATGTTCATCGGCCTGGTAATACTTGGTCCAGGCATCAAAGGAGCTATCGGCGACGCTTTGTTTGTGACGACCAGGACCGCGCAAAACCATATTCCAATTCTTGGCGACTAAGTCAAGGTAGGGCTGCAAGGCAATGCGCTTACTGCGGAGTAACTGTAAGTCATCGTAGTAGCTGGTAAAGCCCTCAAAGAGCCAAAGCAGGCGAGTGTGATTACGAACTTGCAAATCGTAGGGCTGGAATGCTTTAGGCTGAATGCGTTTAACTAACCAGGCATGAATGTATTCGTGGCTGCAGAGGCCTAAAAATTCACGATAGCCATCTTCATTAAATGGGAGACCATGTTGCGGTAAGTGATCCCGATTACATAGCAAGGCTGTGCTGTCTGCGTGCTCTAAACCGCCGTAGCCCGATAAAACGGCATTGACTAAAAACAAATACCGCTGAAATGGCGCCCGTTTTGTTTTGGGCTCAAATAAATCAATGATCGATTCACAAATGGCGGCCAAGTCGGTGGCTAAACGCTGGCGAGCAACTTCCTGTAGGCAGCCCTGAATCACCATGCTGTGGGAAGTGCCGCGGGATTTCCAGTCAATCGTTTGAAAGTGCCCCAATGCAACCGGATGATCGAGTAGGGCATCATAGTTGGGCGCGAGGTAAAAACCAAAACCTGCAGCATCCGTCTTTACGCGACTTAAAGTAGTTTGTACCGACCACGTGCCGATGGGCGCGATCGCGAGTGCAGTAGGTAAGTGGGTCTGACCTTCCACGGCCAAGCACAAACTACTGGGGTTAAAAAAGCCCCGCTCGGAATCTAAATACGCTGTGCGAACTGAGGTATCAAATGCATACACCGTAGTGCGAACCTCAATAACAGTATCTGCACCTACAGAAGGTAACCTCCAGGTGTCATTATCGATACGCTCAAGCTGCAGTTCGGTCTCTGCTGTATCCGTTACTGAAAAAGCAGCGATGCTTTCGATATGTTTACTAAAGTCCCGAATTAAATAACTGCCCGGAATCCAAGCCGGCATGTGGAGCACTTGCCCTGCAGGATTGGGATTAGCGATGCGCAGGGTAACCTCATAGCGATGGCCATCTAAGTCGG
>CAZUMD010000018.1:0-16317 GCA_964621735.1 uncultured Polynucleobacter sp. | reverse complement strand
TTCAGCGACGCAAACTTCTTTTCAATGTCGCTTAATTGCACCGCACCCGGAAAGCGTGCGCCATCAGTAAAGAAGATGGTGGGTGTACCGGTGATGCCATAGGACTTAGCCAGAGCCAGGTTCTTATCAATCGGTGTAGTGCATTCGCCTTTGCCACTAGGCGCGGTGTTATTAATGGTCCAGTCTATCCATGCTTTAGTGGCATCCGCAGAGCACCAAATTTGCTTAGACTTTTGCATCGAGTCTGCAGATAGAATCGGCAATAAAAAGGTGTATACCGTCACGTTATCGAGCTGCTGAAATGTTTTTTCTAAACGCTTGCAGTAACCGCAATTCGGGTCAGCAAAAACGGCAAGCTGACGACTACCATTGCCACGCACCATTTTGACGGCATTACTCAGGGGCAGATCAGACCAGCGTATGCGATTGAGATCAGCCTGACGCTTTTCAGTTAGGTTTTGGCCGGAAGCCAATTCAATGACTTCACCCTGAATGAGGTATTTTGCGTTGGCATCGGTATAAAAGATTTCGCTATTGAGTTGTACTTCAAATAGGCCGGGCACTGGTGAGGCGGATACCCCTTTAATATTGGCGGTGCTGCCTAATCGCTTTTGCAACTCCGCTTTAATCTGTTGGGTGTTCTGAGCCTGTGCAAGAGGAGAGCTGGCTAATAAGCCAATGACGCTAGCGCACAATGCTAAGGCGGAAGCGGTATTTCGTAGATTATTTTTCATTGCACTGCTCCTAACGCTTCTTTTATTAAATGCCGTTTCATCAAATGGCTGCGGTTCACTAGGCCCATGCCCCAATTACGAATGTGTTTCTGCAGGGGGCTCGTGCTCGTAAACAATTGCTTGAGTCGATCGGTTACCCACAGTATGGCACTGGTATCGCCATGGCGTTCGCGCTCATAGCGGCGCAGCAAGACCGGATCGGTAATTGCTCGAAATGATTCACGCTCGCGCAGGATACGCAGCAGCGCGGCTACATCGCGCAAGCCCAAATTTAATCCTTGTCCGGCTAAGGGATGCATGACGTGCGCAGCATCGCCAATCAAAATCACTTTGGGCATGAGCTCCGGCCCAATCAAGCGTTGCGCACGGATTTTACGCAAAGGGAACGAGCCTGGTTTGGAGTGTGGGGTGAGTGTTCCCAGGGCATGCACAATCGCACCATCATGAAGCGCTGCAAACTCAGACTGCCATTGGCCGGCTTCGAGAGTAAGCAGCCGGGCCGCATTTTCAGGGGAGGTTGACCACACCATCGACACCTGCTTGCCCGGAAGGGGCAGCATTGCAAGAATGTCGCCGCCCGGTAAAAACCACTGAAATGCGGTTTCTAAATGGGCGTTCGTGCATAAAAAATTGGCGACGACTGCACGTTGTTCATATGATTTGTGATCTGTTTGGATTTCGAGCATGGAACGCAGGGATGAGTTTGCACCGTCGGCTGCAATGACCAAATTGGCTTTTATCTCGCCAAGCGATTGCGCGCCATCGAATCGGAGCAAGGCACCATCGGGCTCGATAAACAGATTGTCGAGTGATCCAACAACGCACTCCAATTTGGACTGAAAGCGACAGGCTTGTTCGAGGGTGTGCTCTAGCAAGTTGGATTCTCCGATCCAGGCAAGCTCGGGAACGCCTGCTTCAAATGCAGAGAGATGCAGTCCATCGCTGGCTTGGCCACGGTCGCCATAAATACGCATATCGCGGACCACTTGGAGGCGGGCGTGATCAATGGCATCCCACACTTGCAGGGATTGCAATAGGGAGCGAGTCCCAGGAGAAATGGCATAAATGCGTTCAGCCCAGTGATCTCCGCTTGGTTTGGTGGTTTGCTGATCCATATCCGGCGCGATTTGGACCACATCAAAACCCTGTTGCGCTAGGCCCAGAGCGCAGGCCTTACCGACAATACCCCCGCCAATGATGGCAATATCGCACTGACGTGTTTTGCCAGCGACCGGTATAGGCGCTTTAGCTGAGGAAGCAGATTTGGACGAATTGAATGCCATAACCCGATGATATCGAAACAAGCCGAATTACAATGGAGCCATGTCTTTAAAATGCGGCATCGTCGGCCTGCCTAACGTCGGCAAATCCACCCTCTTTAATGCGCTTACCAAAGCTGGAATCGCGGCAGAAAACTACCCTTTCTGCACGATCGAGCCCAATGTAGGCGTAGTCGAGGTTCCTGACCCCCGTTTGGCTGCTTTGGCCGCGATTGTGAGCCCAGAGCGCATTGTGCCGGCGGCCGTCGAGTTCGTTGATATTGCAGGCTTGGTTGCTGGCGCCTCGAAGGGCGAGGGTCTGGGCAATCAGTTTTTGGCCAATATTCGGGAAACCGATGCAATTACCCATGTGGTGCGCTGCTTTGATGACCCGAATGTGATTCACGTTGCCGGCAAGATCGATCCCATCTCCGACATTGGCGTGATTGATACGGAGTTGGCGCTGTCCGATTTGACTACCGTTGAAAAAACCCTGAATCGCTCCAGCAAGGCTGCTAAGTCAGGTAACGATAAAGAGGCGGCTGCCTTGGTTGCCGTTCTAAGCAAGGTCCAGGCTCATTTGAACGAGGCCCAGCCTGTGAGGAGCATGAACCTGAGTGAGGATGAGAAGTTGCTGCTCAAGCCCCTCTGCTTAATTACTGCTAAGCCGGCCATGTACGTTGCTAATGTGAAAGACGATGGCTTTGAAAACAACCCCCATTTGGATGCCGTGATTGCGCATGCCGCAAAAGAGGGCGCCCCAGTGGTGGCGGTCTGCGCTGCCATCGAAGCTGAGATTGCTGATCTAGACGATGCCGATAAGACGGAATTCTTGGCCGATATGGGCATGCAAGAGCCCGGTTTGGATCGGGTGATTCGTGCGGGTTATAACTTGCTGGGCTTGCAGACCTATTTCACGGCAGGTGTAAAAGAGGTTCGTGCGTGGACCATTCACATTGGGGATACGGCACCGAATGCAGCTGGCGTAATCCATACTGATTTTGAGCGCGGCTTTATTCGAGCGCAAACCATTGCATTTGATGACTTCATTCAATACAAAGGCGAATCGGGCGCCAAAGAGGCAGGCAAGATGCGCGCCGAAGGAAAAGAGTACATCGTCAAAGACGGCGACGTACTGAATTTCTTATTTAACGTCTAAGTTTATTTAGCCTGCGCGAACTGCTTTTTCCAAGCATTTGGATAGCTCTTCATAGCGTTTGATGGCAAGCTTAGTTGGGACAACGTGCTTTTTACGACCATCTTCGTCTGCATTCATCTCGATTAAGCCCATCGCGCGTAAATTTTTAAGTCGGCCATGCAAGGTTGCCTGGGAGCCCAATTCAGCGAGCGAAATGAGATCACCCACCAAAATAACCTGACCTTGGTGCGCACTGAGAACAATTTTGTTCAGTAAGCTTTCCTCGATAGCGTCTAATTTCTTCCCAGGATTAATGCGATCCAGCACGTCAATTAAATTGAGGAAGCGAATATAGGCAGAATTCTTGGAGCTAGATGGGCCTGGCATTATTCAGTTTTTTCGATTTGGGTTACGGTTTTAGTAGAAAACACCTTGTGTGCGGCGTACGCTATATAGCTAAGTATATACCCTCGATACGGACGCTGAGCAAATAATTGCTTAGAATTAAAACATGGAAAACATAAGTATTTCTTCTGAACGCGCGCGGGTTTTCCTGGTGGGCGCCCTGATTAGTGCACTTTTGTACAGTGCTTTATTTTTCTTCAATGACTGGCTCACCGAGACCGTGAAATACGACTTAGGCGTGAGCTGGATTTACTTACCAGCAGGCCTGCGTTTATTTCTCATTTTGATATTTGGTTTGTCTGGCGCTATCGGCATTGCAGCTGCCTCCTTCGCTATTTCGTATTTTTGGGCCTTCCCAGCCGATTTAGTAACCTGCATCGGCATTGGTTTGATATCCGGATTTGCGCCTTTATTAGCGAAGTGGGTTGTTGTCTCGAACACTCAAATCAACAATGACCTCAGTAATTTAAGTATGCAGAAAATTCTTCTTTGCATCGTGATCTATGCCTTAATGAGTTCCGGGTTCCATCAGTATTGGTTTGTATTGCGTGATTTAGAGTCGGGCAGCATCAATCATTTTCTGGTGATGTTTGCAGGCGATGTCATAGGATCGATTTTGCTAATTGCCCTCATTAAATATGGTATTGATTTAATGCGGCGTGGCGCACCTAGAGCGAGTTAAGCAAACAGTTCGGCAAGCGCAGCACCTGGGTCAGGTGCTCGCATGAATACTTCACCTACCAGAAATGCATTGACGTGATGCTCTCGCATGCGCAGCACATCAGCTCGCTCCAGAATGCCGGATTCAGTTACGACAATCTTGTTCTCGCCAATGCTGCTCAGTAAGTCAATGGTGGTGTCCAGGGTAACGTCAAAGGTTTTGAGGTTGCGATTATTGATGCCGAGTAAGGGGGTTTTGAGCTGGAGTGCAGCCGTCAGCTCTTCTGCATTGTGTACTTCAACTAAGACATCCATGCCAAGATCGTGTGCACATTGCTCAAGCTCGCGCATCTGATCTAAATCCAGCGCCGCTGCAATCAGCAGAATTGCATCTGCACCCATAGCACGCGCTTCAAACACCTGATAGGGATCAATCATAAAATCTTTGCGCAGAACCGGGAGGGCACAAGCAGCGCGTGCCACTTTTAAATAGTCACTCGACCCCTGAAAGTACTGCACATCGGTTAATACGGAAAGGCAAGCTGCGCCGTGCTGCGCATAGCTTTTTGCAATCCATGCAGGCTCAAAATCAGCGCGCAAGATACCTTTGCTGGGACTGGCTTTTTTAATTTCAGCGATGATGCCTGAATCACCGTTGGCAATCTTACGCTGAATGGCGGCCACAAATCCACGCGGCTTATAGAAAGAATCTTGGCGTTGCGCTTCGACTTGATCACGCAATGCATGAATTGGCATGGTATTTAGGCCATGCGCGACTTCAACGCGCTTAGTCGCAATAATGCGCTCTAAGATATCACTCATTATTTAACCTGCGTTGCTGCTATGAACTTATTTAGGGTGTTGTGCGCAGCTCCACTTGCGATTGCGGCTTTAGCCATGGCAATTCCAGTAGCGATGTCTGGTGCCAGATCCGCAACATAGAGTGTGGCGCCGGCATTGAGGCAAACAATGTCACTGGCCGGGCTTATTTCACCATTCAGTACGCGCAACACAATTTGCTTCGATTCTTCTGCATTAGCAACTCGAAAGCTGCTGGTGGGCGCGGTGCTTAATCCAAAATCACTGGGGTGTATTTCATATTCACTCACGACACCGTTTTTTAATTCTCCAATTAAGGTCGGGCCCTCAAGGGAAATTTCATCGAGACCATCACGCCCAAATACCACCATGGCATGCGTCATACCAAGGGATTGCAGCACACGTATCTGAATACCGACCAACTCCGCATTAAACACTCCCATCAAAATGTGTTTTGCATTGGCCGGATTGGTCAGTGGCCCCAAAATATTAAAAATCGTGCGAACGCCCAATTCTCTGCGAATGGGAACAACATTTTTCATGGCTGGATGGTGGTTGGGGGCAAACATAAAACCAGTACCTACCGTGGTGATGCACTCTGCAACCCGCTCTGGGCTAAGGCTGAGATTGACGCCTAAGGCCTCTAACACGTCAGCGCTGCCAGACTTGCTACTGACACTGCGATTACCATGCTTCGCAATCTTGGCGCCAGCGGCCGCAGCAACAAACTTCGCCGCCGTTGAAATATTAAAGGTGTGAGCACCATCACCACCGGTACCAACCACATCAACTAAATGGCGTGTGTCCTTGATGTGAACCGGAGTAGCAAACTCACGCATGACTTGCGCCGCAGCTACGATTTCACCGACGGTTTCTTTTTTGGTTCGCAGGGCGACTAAAAAAGCAGCAACCAAGGTAGGTGGAATATCGCCGCTCATGATGTGGCGCATCATCGCGGTCATATCATCATGACTCAGTTCACGACCATCAATACAGGATTGCAGGGCTTCGGATGGTGACATTGGCATGGCTTAACGCGCCTTTAAGTGCAGGAAGTTCTTGAGTAGGGCGTGGCCTTGCTCAGACAAAATGGATTCAGGATGGAACTGGACACCCTCGATTGGTAGTTCACGATGCCGTACGCCCATAATCTCACCATCGGCAGATTGCGCTGTAATCTCTAAACACGCGGGGATGGTCTTGCGATCAATCGCCAGCGAGTGATAGCGCGTGACCGTAAATGGAGTTGGGAGATTTTCAAATACCCCCATCCCAGTATGCGCGATGGCATCGGTTTTACCGTGCATTACCTTTTGCGCGCGAATAACATCACCCCCAAATGCTTCACCAATGGCCTGGTGACCCAAGCAGACACCCAAGATAGGTACTTTGCCAGCAAAGTGTTTAATCACGTCAACCGAAATGCCGGCCTCGCTTGGGCTGCAGGGCCCCGGTGAAATACAAATGCGATCCGGTTTGAGTGCCTCAATCTGTTCAAGGGTAATTTCATCGTTACGATACACACGAACATCCTCACCCAGTTCCGCAAAATACTGAACCAAGTTGTAAGTGAACGAATCGTAGTTATCAATCATGAGGAGCATCAAGACCTCCTTGTACTAAGTCAGCAGCCATCAGAACTGCCCGTGCCTTGGCTTCGGTTTCACGCCATTCAGCAGCTGGGTCAGAATCAGCCACAACCCCAGCGCCCGCTTGCGAGTGCAGCATGCCATCACGAATGACACCGGTACGAATCACAATGGCCACATCCATGTCACCAGAAAAAGACAGATAGCCGGCTGCGCCACCATAAATGCCGCGCTTAGTAATTTCCATTTCATCGATGATTTCCATGGCACGTATCTTGGGGGCGCCCGATAAAGTACCTGCTGGAAAAGTGGCTCGGAGCACATTCATATTGCTCATATTGTCGAGTAATTCACCTTCTACGGAGCTAACGATGTGTTGTACATGGGAGTATTTTTCAATCACCATCGAGTCCGTGACTTTGACCGTACCCGTTTTAGCAATACGACCCACATCGTTACGGGCTAGGTCAATCAGCATCACGTGCTCGGCAATTTCTTTGGGATCGGCTAGTAGTTCGGTAGCTAAGCGCGCATCTTCTTCGGGACTATCTCCCCGCGAACGCGTTCCAGCCAAAGGACGGATGGTGACGATCTTTTGTGATCCACGCAGCTCTTGCCGCACTAAGATTTCTGGTGATGAACCGACCACCTGCACGTCACCAAAATCATAAAAATACATATACGGCGAGGGATTAAGCGAACGTAGTGCGCGGTAGAGTGCTAATGGCGATTCAGTAAACGGTTTGCTAATGCGCTGACCAATCACCACCTGCATGCAGTCACCTGCCAAGATGTAGTCTTTGGTGCGACGAACAGCAGCTTCATAATCAGCCGCATCAAATCGCCGAATCAATGCTGTTTTATTGCTGGATAGTGTTACAGGCATGGTGATCGACTGTCCGATGCACCGACGCAGCTCATCTAATCTGGCTCGCGCCCGCTCAAAATCGTTTTCGATGTTGGGATCAGCATACACAATCAAGTAAATACGGCCTTCTACATTATCAATCACTGCTAGCTCTTCGGTAAGCATTAAATGAATGTCAGGCAGATGTAACTCATCGGGTAAATTGTGTTTTGCTAAACGCGACTCAATGTAGCGTACCGTGTCATATCCAAAATACCCTGCAAGGCCGCCGCAAAAGCGGGGCAAGCCAGGCGGAACTGCCACCTTAAAGCGCTTAAAGTAAGCATCGATAAAATCCAATGGGTTGTCGTGATTGGTTTCGACAACTGCGCCATCGGTAACCACTTCGGTGACGGGTGCGAGCGGAGTACCAACCGAGCGAAGAATGGTTTTTGCGGGAAGCCCAATAAACGAAAAACGCCCAAAGCGCTCACCCCCTAAAACGGACTCTAACAAGTAGGTATTTTTTTGACCCGTATTCTTCGTGAGCTTGAGGTACAGAGACAGGGGCGTCTCTAGGTCCGCTAAGCTTTCTTGTACAAGCGGAATGCGATTAAAACCCTGAGCGGAGAGGGCATCAAATTCAGTGCGTTGCATTAGGCTTTGCTCACTTCCATTCGCATAGCCGCAATAACCTCTGCATAATTTGGTTTACCAAAAATAGCCGATCCCGCAACAAAGGTATCGGCACCCGCCTTGGCAATCGCCGCGATATTGTCGGCCTTAATGCCACCATCGACTTCGAGGCGAATGTGTTTGCCAGTCTCCTGCTCATGGCGATCGAGGCGTGCACGTAGCGTCGCAATTTTCTCTAGTGTGCTCGGAATAAAGGATTGCCCGCCAAAACCCGGGTTTACCGACATTAGCAAAACCAAATCCACTAAATCCAAGGTGTGATCGAGGTGATCGAGTGGTGTAGCCGGATTAAATACCAGACCAGCGTAGCAGCCCTGATCGCGAATCAAGTTGAGGCTGCGGTGCACATGGCCGCTCGCCTCGGGGTGAAAGCTAATTAAATTAGCCCCTGCCTTAGCAAAGTCCGGAATGATGCGATCAACCGGCTCCACCATTAAATGGACATCGATCATGGCTGGTTTGCCATCTTTCACGGCATACGAGCGGATGGCTTCGCAAACCAAAGGCCCAATGGTGAGATTGGGTACGTAATGGTTGTCCATCACATCAAAATGCACCCAGTCTGCCCCGGCAGACAAAACGCCAGTGACTTCTTCGCCGAGGCGAGCAAAGTCAGCGGACAAAATGGAGGGGGCAATAAGATATTGCTTCGATTGACCTAGTTCTGGCTTTTGGCTCATATTGGCTTGAAAGAAAAGGGTTTTTGACGGTCCATACCTAGATTCTAGCTTGCAGTTGCCCTCAGGATGAAGCAGAATGCCTCCATGAATTCCCACGAAATCCGTATTTCCGTACGCACCCAGTACTTGCCAGAGCAGTCTGACCCCGATAACCGGCAATTTGCCTTTGCCTACACGGTCACGATTCGCAATATCGGCACTACCCCGGTGCAGCTGATTGCACGCCACTGGCACATCACCGATGGGGACAATGCCGTGCAGGAGGTTCGTGGTTTAGGGATTGTGGGGCAGCAACCCCTATTGCGCACAGGCGAGCAGTTTGAATACACCAGTTGGGCTACTTTGCCCACGCCGGCTGGAACCATGCGCGGTGAATACTTCTGCGTTACGGAGGATGCCCACTTTTTTCAGGCGCCGATCGCCGAATTTGCCCTCGTGATGCCGCGCACCCTGCATTAAGGGTGTTGGGGGCTTAGTCCTCTTTTCTGCCCTTGCTGGTCCAAAAAACAATGAATAAAAGTAGGCATAAGGCAAGCAGTCCCTCGAGTACAAACAGCAGCATGGGGTATTGATCGAGTAAATTGGCAATCATGATGATGAATTGGCACCCTTTTTTTAAAAGCAATGAACAGCCATCGCTGCACCGATGTCATCTTATCGCGATGTTCGCTCTGGTGCTGGTTTTGCTGGTGGGGTGCGCTACCCCGCCGACACGAGGCCCAGGACAGCGAGCGCCATCGATTGACAGCAGCGCTCCTGCAGCCAGCTTTACTAGCCCGATCGCCACGTTTAGTCCGGTCGCGTGGCAGCAAATACCCGGCTGGCAGGAAGATGATTTGAGCGCGGCTTGGTCTGCATGGCTTGAAAGTTGCAAAGCCATGGTAAAGCGTAATAGCACGCGCTCATGGAGTGGCGTTTGCGATCGTGCCAAAACCGTTTCTGGCTCGAACCCACAGGCAGTGCGACGCTATTTTGAAGATGCGTTTCAGGCATATGCCATCCGGAGTAACTCCACTGGCAGTGAAACGGGCTTAGTGACGGGTTATTACGAGCCGATCATGAATGGCTCGCGTGTACGCACATCGCGATACACCGTGCCCCTATATGGCTATCCCGCAGCATGGAGCCGTAATAAACCCAATCCAGGACCAAGCCGCGCGGAGTTAATGGATTCGAATCTATTGCGGGGCTCAGAGCTAGCGTGGGTCGAAGATCCGGTAGCTGCAGCCTTCATGCAAATTCAGGGCTCGGGCAAAGTGAAATTAGATGATGGTACGGTTTTGCGTTTTGGTTTTGCTGGCACCAACGACCAACCATTTAAGTCGTTTGCACAATGGCTTTTAAATAAAGGTGAAATTACCCGCAGCCAAGCAACCATGCAGGGTATTCAGAGCTGGGCCAAACGTAATCCCCGCCGCGTTGAAGAAATGCTCAATGCCAATCCACGGTTTGTATTCTTTAAAGAGTTACCGAGCAATGTCAGCCCCGATTTAGGTCCGATCGGCGCGCTGGGCGCGCCATTAACGGCGGAGCGCAGTATTGCCGTTGATCTCAAGGCAATGCCGCTAGGGGCGCCCGTTTTTATTGCAACCACACGGCCTTTAAGTAAGCAAGCCTTGCGCCGCTTAGTGATGGCACAAGATACGGGGACGGCTATTGTGGGCGGCGTTCGTGCCGATTACTATTGGGGTACGGGTGATGCCGCTGGAGAGCTTGCAGGCAGGATGAAGCAAGACGGTCAGATGTGGTTACTATTACCGAAGTAAATGCGCGTAATGATGCGTGCAAAATCGCAATCGCTTAAGGAAAAAAATGCATTACGACACCATACTCACCGCCGTCAATGGCAAAGTTGCAACGGTTACTTTAAATCGCCCACAGGTCCTTAATGCCCTAAACGATGCCTTAATGGATGAGCTGGGTACGGCCTTATTGGCATTTGATGCAGACGACCAGATTGGCTGCATCATTATTACGGGGAGTGAGAAAGCCTTTGCTGCTGGGGCAGACATTACGAAGATGGCTCAGTATGAGTTTCATGAGGCGTATCGGCAGGACTTTATTACCCGCAATTGGGAGACCATTCGGAAAATTCGTAAGCCATTGATTGCAGCGGTCAATGGCTATGCGCTTGGCGGTGGTTGTGAACTTGCCATGATGTGCGACATGATTATTGCTGGAGATGGCGCTAAGTTTGGTCAGCCCGAAGTGAAGTTGGGCATCTTGCCTGGTGCTGGCGGTACGCAGCGCTTACCGAGAGCAGTCTCTAAATCCAAAGCAATGGATCTGTGCCTTACTGGGCGGATGATGGATGCTCAAGAGGCCGAGCGCGCTGGCTTAGTGAGTCGTATTTTCCCCGCTGCAGAATTACTCACCCAAGTGGGCGCGATTGCAAAGACCATTGCTGACATGCCGCTACTCACTACCATGATGGTGAAAGAAAGCATCAACGCAGCCTATGAGATGCCTTTATCGGAAGGTATTCGCTTTGAGCGTCGCCTCTTTCATAGTTGTTTTGGAACCGACGATCAAAAAGAAGGCATGGCTGCATTCATTGAAAAGCGACCACCGCAATTTAAAAATTCGTAATCGAATTATTTTCTGCGTTTAGGACTTGGCCAGGAATTTTTGCGCTAATGCGACCCAGTAATTCACCCCGACCGGGATTAGCGCGTCATTAAAGTCGTACGAAGGATTGTGCAGATGGCAGGGGCCCATGCCGTGACCGGTGCTGCGGTGATCACCATCGCCATTGCCTAAAAACACATAGCACCCTGGTTTTTCTTGCAACATGAAGGCAAAGTCTTCTGCCCCCATGGTGGGATCAATTCGGACATTGACGTTGTCTGTGCCCACAAGATCCTGCATGACGCCGATGGCAAATTGCGTTTCCTGCTCGTGGTTAATGGTAGGTGGGTAGTTGCGCGTGAAGACAACTTCGGCTTGGCAATCAAAACCTTCTGCAACATTCTCGGCAACTTCATTTAAGCGTCGCTCAATCAGGTCGAGCACCTCGTTCGTGAAGGTACGTACCGTACCCCCAATCAGGGCGCTATTGGGAATCACATTGCTGGTCTCGCCAGCATGGAACTGCGTCACCGAAAGAACGGCGGCGTCCACTGGACGCTTATTGCGGGTAATAATGCTTTGCAGTGCTGTTACCACGTGCGCTCCAGCAAGAACGGGATCGGCGCTGTTGTGCGGTAAAGCGGCATGACCGCCTTTGCCACGAATGGTAATCGTGAACTCATTGCTCGATGCCATCATCGGCCCTGGAGTAACGCCAAAGTGACCTTCCGCTAAACCGGGCCAATTGTGTAAGCCGAAAACAGCATCGCATGGAAATTGTTTAAACAAACCATCTTTAATCATTTCGCGAGCACCGCCGCCCCCTTCTTCGGCCGGCTGAAAAATAAAAATGATCGAGCCAGCAAAGTTGTGGTGACTTGAAAAGTAGTGTGCAGCGCCCAGTAAGATGGCGGTGTGCCCATCGTGACCACAGGCATGCATTTTTCCAGGATGTTGCGAAGCATGGGCAAATGTATTGTGTTCTTGTAGCGGTAAGGCGTCCATATCGGCACGTAAACCAATCATTTTTCCTGGACCTAAGTCACCGTCAATGCGGCCGACCACACCGGTCTTGCCTAGGCCGCGCACAATCGGAATACCCCAGTTGGTCAGCGCTTCCGCTACCAGTTCAGCCGTACGGATTTCCTCAAAGCGCAACTCGGGGTGCGCGTGGATGTCGCGTCGAATGGCTTGTATGCTTGCCGCTGAATCGACGATTTCGGGAAGTAATCGCATAGGATGATCTTATCTGAAAGGCAAATCACCTGCATATTGCAATGCAATACGGTATAAATCCTAAAAAATACGAATATTGCTACAGTACGGAAACACCATTGTGGAACCTATGTCAAACACTGCACCATCCCTTCCTTGGCTTGCCCAATATCCAGCAGACGTCCCCGCACAACTGGATTACAGCCAGCACCAGTCCTTGGTTGAAGTCTTGGAAGACGCATTTACACGTTATGCCGAGCGCACCGCGTTCTGGTGCATGGGCAAAGGCCTTACCTACGGCGAACTCGACGCAGCATCATTGCAATTCGCGAGCTACTTGCAAAGCATCGGTTTGAGCAAGGGTGCGCGCGTAGCGATGATGTTGCCCAATTTGCCGCAATACCCTGTTGCCTTATACGGAATTATGCGAGCAGGGTATGTGGTGGTGAGCATCAATCCCCAGTACACCGCGCATGAATTGGAGTTTCAGTTGCGCGATAGTGGTGCTGAGGCCATTGTATTTTTGGAACATTTTGGCAACACCTTAGAGCAGGCCCTGAGCATCAATCCAGACTTGCCAATCAAGCATGCGTTTGTGAGTAGCATTGGTGAGTTTTTGGGCTGGCGCGGCCCTTGGCTGGATCGCTTTATTCGAACATTTAAACGCAAGGTCGAGCCCTATACCTTGCCAGCAAACCTCAATTGCTCTCAGCTAAAGCCAACACTTGAAATTGGTCAGCGGGCGCAGTATGTTCGGCCAGAGTTAAATGGGAATTCAATTGCGCTGTTGCAATACACCGGCGGTACTACTGGCGTCAGTAAGGGCGCCATTTTGACGCACCGTAATTTACTCGCCAATCTATTGCAAGTGGAAACCTGGCTCAGGCCAATTGAGAAGGTCAAGCCAATTCAGCAATGGAATTTTTTATGTGCACTGCCGCTGTATCACATCTTCGCTTTTACTGGCTGCGGTCTTTTGGGTATGCGCTTGGGCGCGAAAATTATCTTGGTCCCCAATGCACGCGATGTTCCCAATTTGGTCGGAATCCTAAAAGAGTTTCCAGAGATTAACTTTTTCCCCGGTGTAAATACCTTGTTTCAGGCTTTGCTGAATAACGCTGACTTTGCCAAGTTGGATTTCTCGCAATGGGTCTTGACAATTGGTGGTGGCATGGCGGTGCAAAAATCGGTAGCAGACCGCTGGAAAGCGCTAACCGGCGTTGCGATTGCCGAGGGTTATGGCTTATCCGAAACCGCCCCTGTAGCCTGTTGTAATACCCCTTTGATCGAATCATTTACTGGGGGTATTGGCTATCCACTGCCCGATACGGAGTTGTCGATTCGAGATGAGTCAGGGTTGCCGTTGCCAGCAGGCGAGGTGGGGGAGATTTACATCCGCGGTCCACAAGTGATGCAGGGGTATTGGAATCAAGCGGAAGAAACCGCCAATGCCATCACAGTAGATGGATTCTTTAAGTCTGGTGATATTGGAGTCATGGACTCGGCCGGTTTTTTTCGCATCGTCGATCGTAAAAAAGACATGATTACGGTTGCTGGATATAAGGTGTATCCAAACGAAGTAGAAGATGTCGTTGCATCAATACCCGGCGTATTGGAATGCGCTGTCGTCGGTATCGAGTCAGCTTCGGGCGAGCTAGTTAAGTTATTTGTTGTATCGGACGACCCTGATTTGACTGCGGAGCGGATTATGGCGGTATGTGTAGAGCAGCTCAGCCCATATAAGCGTCCGAGTGCAATCGAGTTTACGGAGAGCCTCCCCAAAAACAACGTCGGCAAGATACTGCGTCGCGTATTACGCGATCAAGCGCGCAACGCGGTCTGAGTCAAGCGCATCAGCGGCAAACTGCATTGCCGCTAAAGGGTAAGCATGATTGCTTTGGTGTTGATACTCCGCCGGTAGCGTGTTCACGATGCCTAAGAGTGGCGCCTCAATGCGTGCTCGCAGTGTGTCGATATTCTCATGCAAGTAGGGCATGTCCGCATCAATGGTATTTGCTACCCATCCGGCAAGCGTAAGACCACGCTGGGTAATCGCTGCAACGCTTAAGAGGGCATGATTAATACAGCCAAGACGCAGCCCAACCACAAGGATGACCGGCATTTGCAGAGCCTCTGCCAAATCTCCTAAATCCTGCTCTGCATTGATGGGTACTAAAAAGCCGCCCGCACCTTCGACCACAGTCCACTCGGCTTTTGCGCTGATTGATTGATACGCTGAGAGCATAGTGGATAGCTCAAGTGTGATGCCCATCGAATTCGCTACCAAGTGGGGTGCAGCCGGGGTTGGTAAAACATATGGGCATAAATCGCTCGCATTTCCCGGATAGCCAGATGCTAGCTTGAGTGATTCCAGGTCTTCATTTACTGTAAGGCCGGTAGACGACCGACTTGTTCCAGCGACCACGGGTTTAAAACCCATGACCGTTTGATTGGGTGCAAGTGCTTTGATTTTGAGAATCAGCGCAGAAGCAATCAGCGTCTTACCGACTTCGGTATCGGTGCCGGTAATAAAAAATCCACGCTTACGCAATTGACTCATACTGCTTTCATTTCGCTAGAGGCATAAACGAGAGCTTCTATTTTTTGTAATTCGGAGATGAGTTCACGCACTGCTTGGGTGCTGTGATTGGCCGAGAAGGTAATACGTAAGCGCGCACTGCCTTCCGGAACGGTCGGTGGGCGTATTGCCGGAATCCAATAACCTGCCTCGTCTAATTGCTGTGATGCCAATAGCGCCGCCGCATTGCTACCCAATACCAGCGGCTGAATCGGTGTCATCGACGAACTCATTTGCCAGTGCTTGAGTTGCAATTCGTGATGCCAAATGGCAATCAGTTGATTTAAGTGGGCTCGTCGTGCTTGGCCTTCCTCGCCTTCAATCAGATGCAAGCTCGCCAGCACCGTATGCGCAATGGCGGGAGGAGTGGCGGTGCTGTAAATGTACGGGCGCCCTTTTTGAATCAGACACTCCATCAGTGTTTTATGAGCGCAGACAAAGGCGCCACTAACGCCGGCAGCTTTACCGAGGGTGCCAATATAAATAATGCGATCCGATTGAATTTGGCAGTACTCCAAAATGCCATGACCGTATTTTCCAAGCACACCAAAGCCGTGGGCATCGTCGACAATCAGTAGTGCATCGTGGCTCTCTGCAATCGCCAGTAGATCCGCGACCGGAGCCAAGTCGCCATCCATGCTAAACACACCGTCCGTCACAATCAATTTGTGCGCCGATGAATCCGCTTGCAGCATTTCGTTTAAATCAGCCAGCTTCGTGTGATCGAATAAATGAATACTTGCTTTTGTCTGCGCCGCTGCCAGTTTGACGCCATCGATGAGGGATGCGTGATTTAACTTGGCAGAATAGATGCTGATGCCAGCGTTCTGTTTTGCTGCTTGTAAACC
Organism: uncultured Polynucleobacter sp.; assembly: GCA_964621735.1. Classification (GTDB taxonomy): domain Bacteria; phylum Pseudomonadota; class Gammaproteobacteria; order Burkholderiales; family Burkholderiaceae; genus Polynucleobacter. The sequence goes on along the minus strand of CAZUMD010000018.1, from coordinate 281 downwards.
CAATCCCGCCAGCGCAGTAATTGCGGTGATGTTGGCAAGGTAGCCTGTGCAAAAAAAGAGCGCACGCGCATCGTGGATATGCTCCGTTTGGGTACGGGCTAATTCAGTTTCAAGCAAGTCATGTGCCAAGCTATGGCCGCTGATGAGGTGAGAGGCGCCGCTACCAACACCATAACGCTCTGCACCTTCAGCCATGGCTGCGACAAGCTGCGGGTGGTTAGCAAACCCCAGGTAATCATTGCTGCAAAATGCCTTCAGTAGGCGACCCGCTACCGTGACTT
>CAZUMD010000017.1:0-17785 GCA_964621735.1 uncultured Polynucleobacter sp. | reverse complement strand
GCCAAACTAGCGGTGCCAACACCGGTCGCAATCGTTGCTTTTTTTAAAAATGATCTGCGTTCCACAAAGGCTCCCTTCTGGTGTTCGATGTATTGCGTAATCTAATCTGTATTTTTACTTTCCGCCAATGGTCATCGACCCAATCAGGATCGAGCCTACTTCTTTGGTGCCACGAACCAAGGTATCGCTACCAATCAGTTCAATGTTCATCAGCATGTCGCGCAAGTTACCAGCAATGGTGATTTCTTCAACGGGGTACTGTATTTCCCCGCCTTCAACCCAGTAACCAAAAGCACCGCGAGAATAATCGCCGGTGACGTAATTGACACCCTGACCCATCAGCTCGGTAACGAGTAAGCCTGTACCCATTTCCTTCAGTAAGGCCGGTAAACCCCCTTTGGGCGTCCTTGAGCTACTGAGAGTGAGGTGATGCGAGCCCCCGGCATTGCCGGTGGTTTTCATGCCAAGCTTGCGGGCGGAGTAAGTTGATAAAAAATAGCCTTCTAAAACCCCTTTTGACACCACGCTGCGTGCGCGGGTCTTGACGCCCTCTTCATCAAATGGCGAACTACCCGTCAGCCCTTTTAAGTGAGGGTTCTCAATTAAGTCGATATGCGTTGGTAATACAGGCTTACCAAGGCTGTCTAACAAGAAACTCGAACGGCGATACAGAGCGCCCCCTGAAACTGCCTGCACTAACGAGCCTAGTAAGCCAGCAGCCAGCGGCGCTTCAAAAATAACGGGGCAACGGCGCGTGCTGAGTGATTTGGCATTCAGGCGAGATAAGGCGCGCTGCGCTGCATAGCGGCCAATATCCGCTGGTTTGGCCAGGTCTTGTGCCATGCGCGAACTGGAATACCAATCGTCGCGCTGCATGGCCGATTTCTTTTTACCGCCGCTGGCAATCGGTGCGCAGGAAATAAAATGCCGCGAATATGGATAGCCGGCCATAAAGCCGTTACTCGTGCCCATCATAAAATGCGCGTGGTGTGCCGACACTGAAGCACCGTCGCTATTCTTGATTTGCGAACTCACGGCAAATGCAGCAGCCTCTGCACGCTGCGCCAAGGCAATCGCCTCTTCTGATTCAATCATCCACGGATGAAAGAGGTCTAAATTTTTGGGCTTTTTTTCCAACAGATCTGGATCGGGCAGGCCAGCACAATCGTCTTCCGCGGTATGCCGTGCAATATGAAATGCAGCCTCGACGGTTTTACGCAAGGAGTCCGGTGAAAAATCACTGGTGCTCGCATTGCCGCGGCGCTGGCCAAGGTAGACGCTTAAACCAATTTGCTTATCTAGACTTTGCTCGATGGTTTCTACGGCCCCTTTGCGCACCGTTACCGAGAGGCCTTGGCCCTCAGAAACCTCAACTGCAGCATCTGAGGCGCCTAACTTACGGGCCTCGGAGAGCATAAATTCGACAATGACTTTGAATTGACTAGGGGTATATGTAAACATCCCTCAATGATAGCTAGAATAGAGCCATGAAGCATACAGAACATCCCGAACGCAGTAATCCCGATGAAGTGCGGATTGGCCTAGTTTCGATCTCCGATCGAGCCAGCGCGGGCACCTACCAAGATGAAGGCATACCAGCCCTCAAAAACTGGCTTGGCCTTGCCATCACCTCGCCCCTCAGCACCCATGAGCGTTTAATCCCAGATGATGCCGAGACCATTACCGAGACCCTGATTGAGCTCGTGGATGAGCTGGGCTGTGACTTAGTCCTTACTACCGGCGGAACCGGTCCTGGGCGACGGGATGTCACTCCAGAAGCAACCTTGGAAGCTGGAACCCGGGAAATGCCTGGCTTTGGAGAGCAGATGCGTCAAATTAGCCTGCGCTTTGTGCCGACGGCGATTTTATCTAGGCAAGTTGCTGTATTACGTGAAATTGAAGGACATGCGGCACTCATTATCAATCTGCCTGGACAGCCTAAATCGATCCGGGAAATTCTGGAGGGTCTGAAAGATGCCGATGGAAAAGTGATTGCTGCTGGCATCTTTGCCTCTGTGCCCTACTGCATTGATCTGATTGGCGGCCCCTACATCGAGGCTAATCCGGACATCATCTCGGTCTTTAGACCGAAGAGTGCGATAAGACCACGCCCTTAGTCTGCCGCCATTGGCGGTAACGATGCAGTTGTGCTGGGAATAAAAAAAGTATTACGGTAATAGCGCAACTCCTCAATCGATTCTTCGATATCGGCTAAAGCGGTATGGGCCTGCTTTTTGACAAAGCCCTTCATGATCTCAGGCTGCCAACGGCGAGCCAGCTCCTTAATGGTCGACACATCCACATTGCGGTAATGAAAATATGCTTCTAACTTGGGCATATAGCGCGCCATAAAGCGGCGGTCCTGGCAAATGGAATTACCGCACATCGGTGAAATGCCCGCCTTCACGTACTGCTTTAAAAAAGCGATGCAAGCCTCCTCAACCTCACCTTCATTTAGCGTTGAGGCCTTCACCCGATCAATCAAACCCGATTTACTATGGGTACCTTTGTTCCATGCATCCATGCCATCCAGTACAGCATCGTCTTGGTGAACCACCCAAACTGGGGCCGTGGCTATGGTATTGAGATTAGCATCGGTCACGATCAAGGCAATCTCCAGAATGCGATCACTGTCTGGCTTTAATCCAGACATTTCCATATCCAACCAAATTAAATGTTCGCTTGCAGAAATAATATTCTTTCTATTTAGATTAATAAAAGCTACTCATACTACATAAGCCTGAACCACGATGATGCTCACTTTAAGCCATTATCCGAAATTAGATTTTTTCATCTCGTAACCAATACCACTTATACAAAATATGCTGGCCTATGCGCCTAAACGGCGCCAACAAAGCGGATTTAATGACACCAAATAAATTAGGATACTCAAGCGGAGTCGAATAAATGGGCAAACTAAATACCGGGTTTCCAGCATCCTTGCCGGCAATCCGCTCCGCCAATCGCTTCCCCGCCCAGGTTGAAAAAGACACCCCATTTCCGCCATATCCGAGGGCGTACCACACCGCTCGATCGGGGTCAGGTCTTACAATCCGCGGCATCATATCGTGACTAACATCGACCCACCCCCACCAGGAGTACTCAATTGGAATGTTAGCAATAGCCGGAAACTTTCGAGCAATGCCATCGGTTAACAACTTCAGATGGGATGGGCCTTCGGCATCGCGACCACTTACAGCACTCCGACTTCCAATTTGGAGGCGATTATCTTTTAACAAGCGGTAATAAAAACGCAGCGTGCGCGTATCGGTTATAAAAATATTGGATTTAAAGCCAGTTGCTTCAATTTCTTCTGGGCTAAGCGGCCTTGTCACTACGGAATTAGACAAGATGGGAAGAATTTTGTTTTTGAGGGTGGGCTCTACTTTTTGCTCAATATATCCCCCGGTACAAAAAGCCACGCGCTTTGCGCGCACTATGCCCCCAGGAGTATGTAGGATATTTATTCCATTTTCAGTCTCCGATCGCAATACCGGAGAAGAAGTATGAATGCGTACGCCCAAGGCACGGGCTTGGCGCATTAAACCAAAATTAAACTTCAGAGGATGGATGCCCACGCCCTCTTTTTCCAGCAGAGCTCCGTGCGCATCATGATCATCGCAATAACGCTCTTTGATTTCTTCGGGCGAGAGAATCGCGTTATCGTATCCAAATATGGTGCGACGAACCTCAGCTTCACGCCTCAAGTAATCCATTTTTTCGGGACGATGGGCGACATAAAGGTGTCCAGTATCGGTTGCCTCACAATCCAGCTCTTGCGTTAGTCCTCTGAAATTCTCGAAACCGAGTCGTATTTCCGCATCCAAACGCTTGGCTGTATCCATGCCCCATCGCTGAATCCACTGGGAACGACTTAAACGACCGCTCGCATTTTGGCCCTGCCCGCCATTCCGACTAGAGCAGCCCCAAGCCACTTGATTCGCCTCTAGGATCGTTGCCTTAATGCCATGTTCTTTTGCCAAATAAAGCGCAGTCGACAATCCGGTCGCCCCTGAACCAACAATGACGACATCGACTTCCATATCGGCCGCAACAGGTCCATCATCTTCGGGCGGCTCACCTGCTGTAGCCACCCAGTACGTCGGCGAATATGCTGTATTCGTTCCAATAGACTCGCCCGTAAGGGGGTCATACCTCGGATCGTATTCTCTTTTTTGGGGGCTGACGTGTTTATGCATGACTAAATCAGTTACGCAACTACTTGCTTACGAAAGACATTCTTTTTGAAAATTTTGCCATCTTTGAACGTAAACACATCGACACCATTTGCCTCAACTTTGACCCCCTTGAGATCAGTGCCGCAAAAACGCCATTCCGATATGCCATTGTCTCCGAAGACGAAATGGCTTGCATCAAGCCATTGCGCATCCGGAAACTGAATCCAGGCCGATTCAAAGGCTTTTCTGACCTGCTCATGGCCCGTGAAGCGATTTCCGTAAACATGACCACCTGCAGCCGTTTCAAAAATACAGTCATCCGTCATAAACGACATCAATGCGTCAATATCATGCGCATTCCATGCGGCTGAAAAGTTTTCCAAGAACTTAATATCGATTGTATTTTTCATGGTCTCCATTCATATAGTCAAAATACGGCTGTAATGCATGCCTCTATGGGCTTTAAGGTCTGAGTTTAGCTCAAACTCACGGCGGGGTTTTATATAAATTACAATCGAATCATGCTATTTACAACCACTTTCGTATTGTTTTTTATTTTGAGTTTTGGCGTGCGTCACTGGCTTGCCCAGCGGCAAATCCGCCATGTTGCCGCTCACCGTGAAACGGTACCGGCAGAGTTTGCGCAGCGCATCTCTTTAAGCGAGCATCAAAAGGCAGCCGACTACACCATAGCCAAACTAAAACTGGGCTTACTCGAAAACGCATTCAGCGCGGTTGTGCTCATCGCCTTTACCTTGCTGGGCGGCCTAGAGTATCTCAATCACGCGCTAACCGATCTAATGGGTAACGGTATTCCCCAGCAAATGGCATTACTTTGTTCGATCTTTTTGATTTCCGGGATTTTGGATCTGCCCTTCACCTGGCATAAGCAGTTTGGGATTGAAGCAGCGTATGGATTTAATCGCATGACCCCAAAACTGTTTGTGTTGGATATGGCCAAGGGCGTTGCGCTTGGAGCGGCCTTAGGCTTACCACTGCTGTGGGTAGTGCTGAGCCTAATGGCGGAAGCCGGTAGCCTCTGGTGGCTATGGGCTTGGGTGGTGTGGACTGTGTTTAATGCCCTGCTGCTTTGGCTCTTTCCTACGTTTATTGCGCCCTTGTTCAATAAATTTAAAGCCTTGGAAGAGGGTCCGCTTAAAACCCAAATCGAGGGCCTACTTCAGCGCTGTGACTTCGCTAGCCAAGGCTTATTTGTAATGGATGGCAGTAAACGCAGTGCCCATGGCAACGCCTACTTCACTGGCATCGGTAAAGCCAAGCGCATTGTCTTCTTTGATACCTTAATTGAGAAGCTCAATCCAGGCGAAGTGGAGGCTGTACTGGCACACGAACTGGGGCACTACAAACGCAATCACATTCGCAAGCGTTTATTGGTTTCGTTTGCGATGAGCTTTGTGATGCTCGCGCTGCTCGGTTGGGTCAGTACACAAGCCTGGTTTTACATTGACCTAGGCGTCACGCCCAGCTTAGAGGGATATAACGGCGGCTTAGCACTAGCGCTCTTTATGCTGGTCTCACCAGTATTCGGTTTTTTCTTTACGCCCCTCAGTAGCCTTGCCTCTCGCAAGCACGAATACGAAGCCGATGGTTTTGCGGCGGAGAAGGCATCGGCGAGTGATTTAATTTCGGCCCTCGTAAAGCTCTATCAAGATAATGCGTCGACCCTTACCCCTGATCCGGTTTATACCGCGTTCTACAGTTCGCATCCGCCTGCGCCACTGCGCATCGCGAACCTGCAGCGCTTAAGTCAAGCTTAAACGGACTGCATGGAGCAATTTCGGGCCCTACTGACTGCATCCTATGGTCGGCATTACCTCGCCGAAAGAATAGCAGCCGATGGCTCGCATGGCGGGCCTTTAATTCAGGTCAGCACGCCAGCCAAGCAGCACGTTGGCGCAGTCGGGGACCGTCTGCTTTTAGAGAGTACCTCACTCGATCAGGCGCGCATCATTCAAATTGAAGAGCGGCGCAATCTGCTTTACCGTTCAGATGCCTTTAAGAGCAAGTTAATTGCATCGAACGTCGATCAAATATTAGTTGTGCTAGCAACCCAGCCCGCATTCTCGCCCGACCTTCTTGGCCGTGCAGTCGTTGCTGCTGAAGCCCACGACATTGGGCTTCACATCATTCTGAATAAATGCGACTTGCAGGATAGCCTACCCATAGCGCGCAAGCTCGTTGCGCCCTATGCACGCATGGGATACCCCGTAACCGAGGTCTCGGCTAAGTTCGATCCCGTGTCCATGGCATCCTTGCAATCCGTCTTGTGTGGAAAAGTATCGGTTTTAGTTGGTCAGTCTGGTATGGGCAAATCGACTTTACTGAATGCTTGGGTGCCGGATGCGGCGGCAGTCACGCAAGAATATTCGGTTCGACTCGATACCGGAAAGCACACCACCACGGCATGCCGCTATTACGATTTACCAGACTGGGGACGTGATCAGCAAGGTCGATTAGGCGCACTGATTGACTCACCCGGCTTTCAGGAGTTTGGCTTAGCCCACCTATCGGTGAGTGAGCTGCAACATGCTTTTCGTGAGTTTAAAAGTGTATTGGGCCGGTGCCGTTTTAACAACTGCGCGCACCTGTCTGAGCCTGACTGTGCGATTCGAGAGGCGGTCGATCAAAATCAGATTACCGCCGAACGCCTCAATTTATTTCGTCAGTTGCGCTCGGATTCCAAGACTGCGGATGCGCAGCTCCAGGGAATTACCCAAGCCAAAGAGCGATGGTCAACATCGCCAACAAAACCATGCAAAAAATAACGGTGCGCCACACGAGGCCAATGGCAGAGCGCATGGTACGTTCGCTTGGCTCTAGTCCCACCTCATAGACTACAGATTCCCCTGCCTCAGCCATACGCAAGGCTTCATCACTGTCTGGCTCGCTCAAAGGCTCACCTAAGCGTACGCCCAAAGCACCACTTCCGGCTGCGAGGATCACTCCGTTTAACGAATCACTCCACTTTTGCGTAAGATAGCGCCAAGCGTACACAGCACCCTCAAAATTACCCACAATGGCAAATGTCATCGCCGTCATGCGTGCTGGAATCCAATCCAACACGTAAAAGAAATGGCGTGCTGCCTGACTCAAATGAAAGTCACCTAACTGCGTCCACCGCTGCGATGCGGTATCTGCAAAGCGATACAGCACCACTCCAGCAGGACCGATCGGCACCAGGAACCAAAAGAGCACCCCAAGAACGTGGCGATGAGCACCAATAATGGCTTTCTCCAAAGCATAGGAAATCACCTCAACCTCGCTCAACTGGGTCGTGTCAAGCTCAGGCCCATACCACTGTGCCAAGGCCTCACGCGCGGCTGGCAAGTCATGGTTTTGAATCGCAATGTGTACGGTAGTAAACGAATGACTAAATTGCCGAAAGCCAAAGAAGAGGTAGACGATGACTACGTTGAGTACGAATGCCAAAATGGGGTAGGTCAGCATGAATGCCACATGCAATACAAAAATAATCACCGTAGGCAATATGAAGGCAATCAAGCAAGCCATGCGCGCGCCTACTGCAGATGCGCCTTGCTCACGCTTAGCGCCAAACTCCTTGGCAACCCAATCGAGCCAGCCAGAGCTCATCCGCCGAACCCAATGGTTGGCAGTCACTGGCCGATATTGTTCGGCAATGAGGGCGAGAAGGATGGATAAAAAACTCATAATTTTAAGAAATGATATAGGTTTCTGAGCATGCCAGCCGTGGCGCCCCAAATAAAGCGGTCTTGATAGGGCATGGCATAGAAACGGCGACGCTCTTCGCCGTTCATATAAACCCGAACCTGATGGTTTGCCGGATCCATCAAAAAGGGGAGCGGGACATCAAATACGTCAGCAACCTCAAACGCATCGACCGGATAGTGGGGCTGCGGATCAACTAAAGCGACCACCGGCGTAACGCGATACCCCGATACCGTCAGGTATTCCGGTAAGGTACCGATAATCTCCACGCGCCCCGATTCAAGGCCAATTTCTTCATGGCTCTCGCGCAGCGCCGTGGCCCGTAAATCCATATCTCCCACATCCATGCGACCACCCGGAAAACTAATTTGGCCAGCATGGTCATGCAAATGATCGGTGCGCTGAGTTAGCAAAATGGACAAGCCCTCGGGCTTTTTCAAAACCGGTATCAATACTGCCGCATCGGTTGTCAGGCCTTTAGCCGATCGGGCGCTAATAATGTCCGCAGCCAAGGCATAGCGATTTTCATCGGTGATCTCGGGGGACCAGTCTAGGGTTTGCAAAAAACGATTGCGCAAAGAGTCGGGCAATAAGGCATGCTCCGCAATGCGCGGATCCGCATCACAACAACGCTCAATGGGCACAATCCGAGGATCAAAGCGGGATGGGGATGCATTAGCGGAGGGCATGGTTTATTTTAGGTGATCAAGATAGGTAATGCGCTTAAGAAAAAAGGCGACCAAGGCCGCCTTTTCTTGCAAGCAGATGATTGCTTACTCTGCGGCCGCCTGAGCGCTAGGCTTAGCGCGCGCTTGCAACTTTTCTTTAATACGCGCTGACTTGCCTGAACGGTCACGCAAGTAATAAAGTTTGGCACGGCGTACATCACCGCGGCGCTTCACTTCAATGCTGGCAATTAATGGTGAGTAAGTTTGGAAGGTACGCTCTACGCCCTCACCCGATGAAATCTTACGCACGATAAAGCTGGAGTTCAGTCCGCGATTGCGTTTGGCAATCACTACGCCTTCGAATGCCTGGGTCCGCTTGCGTGTGCCCTCAACTACGTTAACACCCACAATCACGGTATCGCCAGGAGCAAAACTTGGAATCGTTTTGTTGGCGGTGAGACGAGCAATTTCTTCTTGCTCAATTTTTTCAATCAAATTCATTTTTTATCCTTAAACATCATGTCAGCGTTTATCCCGTTGCCAAGGCAATCGGACCAGACAGAGGATGCAGTTATTTCATTTTGTTTAGCTCAGAAGTATTTTTTATTTCAACAACAATAAAAAACGTTCATCTTCTGCACTAAGCAACCCATTCTTGCGCGCATCCTCAATGAGGTCTGGGCGCAATTTTGATGTCAGCTTTAACGACTCTTGCCGACGCCAATCCAATATTTTAGCGTGATGTCCGCCTAAAAGCACGTCCGGCACTGGTATTTCTGCATATATTTCAGGGCGGGTATAGTGCGGATGGTCTAAAAGACCATTAATAAAGCTATCCTGGGCTGCAGAGTCTTCATCACCGAGCACCCCTGGGATCAGGCGAATGACCGCATCCATCATCGTCATCGCAGGCAATTCACCACCAGAAACCACAAAATCCCCGATGGAGAGCTGTAAATCAACCCTCCGATCAACAAAACGCTGGTCTACTGCCTCGTATCTACCGCAAATTAGGGTTAAATTGCCGTAACTGAGTATATCTTTCGCTATCTTTTGAGAAAAGCGTTCACCTTGGGGTGCGAGCAGGCAAATCGGGCCGGTTTGGATGCCGCTCGATTGGTGCTCGGCTTTAATGGCCTCAACGGCGTCTTCCAAAGGCTTTGCCATCATGACCATCCCAGGGCCGCCGCCGTAAGCACGGTCATCTACCGTTTTGCGGGGGTCATGGGCATAGTCCCTGGGATTCCAAAGGCGCAGTGAAGTTAGGCCACGCTGATAGGCTCGGCCAGTGACGCCCCACTCTGTCAAGGCAGAGAACATCTCCGGAAAAAGGCTTACAACGTCAAAGCGCACACGTGCCCCCAAAAAAAACCATCACCATTCGGCATCCCACTGGACGGTTATCTGCTTTTGAGTCAAATCCACATCTTGGATGATCTCGGGAACAAAGGGAATTAAATGAATGCGGTCATCACCACCCTGCACCGTCATGATGGCATGGGCGCCATTCTCAGTCATCTCAGTGACAAGACCAAGCGGTAACTGCCCGTGCCCCACAACCTGACAGCCAACCAAATCAACCCAGTAGTAAGAACTGGATTCTGCCTGCGGAAAAGCTGCACGGCTCAGCAAAAGTCTAGCTCCTTTGATGGCCAAGGCCTGATCACGGTCAACAATGCCTTCGAGCCCCATCACAACAAACCCGCTGTGGAGCTTGGCGCTGTTCACTGCATACTGCCTTGGGGCTTCTGGAATGCGAGCGCCACGACTCAGTTGTGGACTTAAGAGGGAAAGCCAGATGGATTTAGTCGCTAGCAGCGCAACAGGATCAGATGAAAAGGGTCTTACTTTGATCTGGCCCCGCAGGCCTTGCGCATCTTGGATGAGACCTAGTTCGACTAAGTCTTGCGGGAGAGCTGAATTCATTCAACACCCTCCCTTAAAAAAACAATGCTATGTAAAACTGTCCTAACGCAAAGTGGACAGCAGTTTAGGCAGCAGGATGATCTTTAATCAGGCGTTTCACAGTTGGTGAAATTTGCGCACCAACGCCAGTCCAATAGGTCAGGCGATCTTGTGCAAACCGCATTGCCTGCTCTGACTCAGCAGCAGATGGGTTGAAATAACCAATGCGCTCAATAAAATTCGAGTCGCGACGGTTGCGCTTATCGGTTGCAACAATGCTGTAAAAAGGGCGTTTTTTTGAACCGCCACGTGCCAGTCGAATGACGACCATACTTATTCCTTAAAATCGGTAGTTAAAACAGGTTGAATACAACCCAGTGAAAACGGTGGTAAATCGTGAACTCTTACTGACACGATGATCAGCAGGAAACCATATATTCTAGACGAAAAGCGGCCCTTGATCCACCTTCAGTAGATGAAGTAAAGCAAGCAAAGCAGTAAATTGTATAAAATATCAATAAAAACAATGGGTTAAGTGAAAGTAATGGCACAAATACGAAATTTGCATTTTTCTCGCCTAGCCCGCATTTCTGGGCTTGGGGTCCTCAGTCTTCTGGTTGGCTGCGCCCATGTATTGCCGCCCTGCAATGCACGAACCAGCCCACCGGCAATTGAACTTAGCGGCACTTGGACTCTGGAGCGCTGGAGTTTGGCGCCCAATAGCAAAGGCGAGGTTCGACCACGTCCCCTACCTACCGACGGTGCTATGCCAGCGATTGCAATTCAATTCGATGCCCGCACGAATTCGGTGAGCGGTTTTACTGGATGCAATCGTTTCACAGCCCAGATTGCAGAAGATCCGCGCGGTATCAGCATTGACAAGATTGCGAGCACCCGCATGGCCTGTTCTGCGGATCGCATGGAACTGGAAAGTGCATTTTTATATCAACTCAATGACTACCAACGCCTAGTACGCGATGATGATCGCCTACTCCTGATTGGACGTGATCAGAATGTACTGCGTTTTGTGCAAAGTGGTAAATTGAAATAAGTATAAGGATGCAACACCATGATTCGGTCTAAATTATTATTTTGCGCATTGGGTTTCTTTTTCCCTGGCGCAGGTTTCAATTGCCTTTACTTGCAAGGCCTGAAATCCTATTGGGGTTGGTTGCAATTCGCAGCCATCATCGGCGGCATTAGCGGTTGGATCATCTTAAGCACAACTGAACTCGGCTCATTTGCTGGCTGGTTTTTATTGACCATCGGCTTTATCTCGATTGAAGCTAGCTTCTTAACCACCATTGCATACGGTCTTCGCAGTGGCGAGCGCTGGGATGCTGAATTCAATCCCGGAATTCCACCTGAAAAAGCAACGCAAACTGGCTGGTCGACGATTCTAATGGTGATTTTTTGTCTCGTAATTGGTGCCGCCTTAATGATGAGTTTTTTTGCGATTGCGTTTGAGCAATTCTTTATCTCGCAACTGATTGAAGCGCGCAAGTTATCGCAATAGAAAGCGGGGCTACTGTAGCCCCGCTGAAATCGGATTTACTTTTCTAAAGCCTTGGTTAACTCTGGCACAGCCGTAAACAAATCGGCAACCAAGCCGTAATCAGCGACACCGAAAATCGGTGCCTCGGCGTCTTTATTGATCGCCACAATCACTTTCGAGTCTTTCATGCCGGCCAAGTGCTGAATGGCGCCAGAGATTCCAACTGCAATATACAGGTCGGGGGCCACAATCTTGCCGGTCTGACCCACTTGATAGTCATTGGGAACGTAACCCGCATCAACCGCAGCACGCGATGCGCCCAAAGCAGCTCCGAGTGTATCGGCCAGTGGCGCAATTAACTCTTGGTACTTTTCGCCCGAACCCAAACCCCGTCCGCCCGATACGATTATTTTTGCAGCGCTTAACTCAGGGCGATCCGACTTAGTTAAATCACGACCCACAAAAGTAGCGCTACCAGCAACAGGAGTAGCATCCCGCTTTTCAATTGCTGCATTTCCGCCAGTAGAACTGGCTGCATCAAATCCAGTGGTCCGTACTGTCAGCACTTTAGTCGCATCCAGTGATTGAACTGTAGCGATGGCATTCCCAGCGTAGATGGGCCGTGCAAACGTATCAGCGCTAATTACCTGCGTGATATCCGATGCCTGAGCCACATCTAATTTGGCGGCAACCCGTGGCATCACATTCTTGCCATGAGCGGTAGCCGCTGCTAAGAGATGCTCATACCTGCTCGCCAGAGCTAAAATTTGCGCCGCTACCGGTTCAGCCAGTTGATCCAGCAATGCTGCATCGTCAACCAAAATGACGTTGCGAATACCCGGAATCGCCGCTGCGGCAGTTGCAACGGAATCGGCATTGCTACCAGCAACCAAAATATCCACTTCTGGGCTGCACGCAAGAGCGGCTGTTACCGTGTTTAAAGTGGCCGCCTTGAGGGTCTGGTTATCGTGCTCTGCTAATACAAGTGCGGCCATTTAAATTACCTTCGCTTCATTTTTTAATTTATCCACCAGCGCAGCAACGTCTGCGACGAGGATGCCTGCAGTCCGTTTTGGCGGCTCTTCTACTTTGATGGTTTTCAAATGCGGAGTCACGTCAACCCCCAATGCTTCGGGCTTGATGATTTCCAATTCTTTTTTCTTTGCCTTCATGATGTTAGGCAAGGTAACGTAACGGGGTTCATTGAGGCGCAAATCGGTGGTAATCACTGCTGGCAAGCCCATAGAAATGGTTTCTAGACCACCGTCGACTTCGCGTGTCACGCGAAGGGTGCCATCTACAAAAGCCACTTTCGATGCGAAGGTCGCTTGCGGAATATCCATCAGGGCGGCCAACATTTGACCGGTCTGATTACTATCGTCATCAATGGCTTGCTTGCCTAAAATAATCAATTGGGGCTGCTCTTTAGCGCACACGGCCTGCAACAACTTCGCTACGGCCAAAGGCTGTAAATCAACATCGGTTTCAACCAAGATCGCGCGATCGGCGCCAATGGCCAGCGCAGTTCGGAGCGTCTCCTGGCACTGCTGACTGCCTGCGGAGAAAACCACAATCTCGCTTGCAATACCAGCCTCTTTTAAACGAATGGCCTCTTCCACTGCAATTTCATCAAAGGGGTTCATGCTCATCTTCACATTCGCAGTGTCAACACCGGACTGGTCAGATTTGACTCGAATCTTGACGTTGTAATCAACAACGCGCTTCACCGCAACCAGAATTTTCATGGCACTTTCTTTGTCTTCTCTATGAGGTAGATACGTTCTATTTTACTCGCCCGCGGGGCATTCGGCTTGAGTGCCTAGAGGTCTGCTAGGGCCTTCACGTGGGCCACCACACTACGCCCTAAAGCAGACAGGTTATAGCCTCCCTCAAGGCAGCTCACAATGCGGCCGCCCGCGGATTCCTTGGCAACCTCTTTGAGGCGCTGGGTCATCCAAACGTAATCATCTTCTACTAAGCCCATTTGACCCAAATCATCCTCACGATGGGCATCAAAGCCTGCGGAGATCACGATTAATTCGGGCTTAAAGGCCCTTAAGCGTGGAAGCCAGGTTTCAGTAATCATCTTGCGCACCACATCCCCTTTGGTCGAGGCAGGCATCGGCATGTTCACCATATTATCGGAGTGATCTAAACCGCTGTATGGATAAAAGGGGTGTTGAAAAAAGCTGCACATCAGAATTTTAGGGTCGTCATAAAATGCCGCCTCAGTGCCATTGCCGTGGTGGACATCAAAATCAATAATGGCCACCCGCTCAATGCCGTATGCACTGATTGCGTAGCGCGCCGCAATCGCGACGTTGTTAAAAACACAGAAACCCATCGAGCGTGTTGGTTCAGCGTGGTGTCCAGGTGGGCGGATTGCACAAAATGCGTTTTCGACTTCGCCCTTCATGACCGCATCGACACCTGCAATTGCCGCGCCTGCGGCACGCAAGGACACGGTTAGGGTTGCGGGGTTCATGATGGTATCGCCGTCGAGCATAAAGTAACCCGATGTTGGCGAGTGGCCAGTGACATACTCCACATGATCGGCGCTATGAACCAGCTCGACTTGCTCGGTTGTAGCCAACGGCGGATCGATCCGCTTTAGAAAACCATCGACGCGACTCAAAATAAGTTGATCTTCAATTGCCTGAATGCGCTCTGGGCACTCCGGGTGATGGCTGCCCATTTCATGCCTTAAAAAATCACTGTGGCTTATGTATGCTGTTGTCATTCTTCTCGCCTCTTTATATCGTCCATCCCATCGAATTTATCTATAAAATCAATTGGTGAACTTTAATTTAATTATTCCCCGCAATGGCGCTTGCATTACCAATAGGGGAATCTGCCTCCTGCTCGCCAGTATCGCCATCGCCCTCTTATCCGCCTGCGCCTCGGCTCCACCCAACCCAGAAGCAACGCTGCCTAGCAAAACCGCTCCTGACACTCCTATCGTAAACCAAGTGGGTGGAGAGGCGTCTGAGCGAGATCTCAGCCAAAATCTCCAGGCCATGCTGGTACAGATTAGTAAAGCCGAGGGCATTCCGATCGGTACGTTAGAGACTGCATTTGCAGACAGCAAAAACCTAGCTCAAGTTCGTAAATTAGTCATGCCCGGCCCGCCTGGATTTAAAAAGAACTGGATTGCCTATCGTGGGCGCTTTATCGAGCCCATTCGAATCAAGGCAGGGATGGCCTTTATTGAACAAAATCGCCTCTACTTGGATCAAGTGGAGCGTGAAACTGGCGTACCCGGAACGGTGATCGCTTCGATCATTGGCGTAGAGACCATTTATGGGCGAAACATGGGTAGCTTCAAAGTCAAGGATGTTTTATCCACCCTTGCGTTTAATTACCCCGATACACCGAATCGTGCCACCCGTGAAGCGCTCTTTCAGGATCAACTCAAACAACTCATCCTGCTTTGCTGGGCCGAAGCCGGTGGCAATGCAACGCGGAGTACTAAACCCGCTTCGATCAAAGCCAATGCATTTGACCGCTGCCTCAATCAGACTAGCTCCTATGCAGGTGCGATTGGGCTGCCGCAATTTATGCCCGGCAGCATCCGCAATTTCGCCAAGGATGGTGATGGCGATGGCATGATAGATCTTCGGCAAAGCCGCTCTGATGCCATTGCCAGTGTGGCGCGCTTTTTACGGATGCACGGCTGGCAACCCGGGATGCCAATCTACTTTCCAATCACAGAAACAGAACAGAACCAGGCTGCTATTCGGCGCTTAGCCGATGGCCTGCCAGATGCAAAGCACACCGTACAAGAATTCATTGATTTGGGTATCTTAGATAGCCGCTACGGTGATCTCCAAGCGGGTGGCGTAGCACCCCAAAGCAAAGCCCTCATTATCGATCTGCCATTGATCAATGCGCAAGGCAATGATGAAGTGCGCTATGTTGTTGGCCTGGAGAACTTTATCAGTATTGTGCAATACAACCGCAGCTATTTTTATGCGCAGAGTGTCGCTGAGTTTGCCGAGGAACTAGGTTACGACAACCACAGTGCAGCGTTTAAAACACCTACAACGCCAATCACTAAAACCAAAAAACCGGCTGCAAAAAAGGCGCAAAAGCTTAAAAAGCCCAAACCCAACTAGGCCGGAAATACACCCGTGGAAAGATAGCGGTCACCGCGGTCACACACAATAAATACAATCGTGGCATTCTCTACTTCGCGCGCAATCCGTAAGGCGATGACGAGGGCTCCTGCTGCCGAGATGCCACAAAAAATACCTTCTTCTGCAGCCATACGGCGGGCCATTTCCTCAGCCTCGCCTTGGCTAACATACTCAATGCGGTCTACTCGGTCTGCTTGATAAATTTTCGGGAGGTATTCTGGAGCCCATTTCCGAATTCCTGGAATCTGCGAGCCCTCGGACGGCTGAGCGCCAATAATCTGAATTTCTGGATTCATTGACTTTAAATACGTAGAGACCCCGGTGATCGTACCGGTAGTACCCATGGATGAAACAAAATGCGTAACCTGCCCATGGGTATCGCGCCAAATCTCCGGGCCAGTTGTCTCGAGGTGCGCACGGGGATTATCTAAATTGGAAAACTGGTCCAGTAAGCGACCACGCCCTTCTTTTTGTAACTGCAAGGCATAGTCACGCGCCAGCTCCATGCCTCCGGTTGCGGCCGTCAGAATCAGCTCAGCCCCATAGGCAGCCATGCTTTGGCGGCGCTCTAAACTTTGATTCTCGGGCATCACCAGCACCATTTTGTAACCCAACATCGCAGCAGTCATTGCCAATGCAATACCGGTGTTGCCGCTGGTAGCTTCAATTAAGGTATCGCCCGGCTGAATTTCGCCACGCTCTTGTGCACGGATAATCATCGATAGTGCAGGCCGATCCTTGACCGATCCCGCTGGATTATTACCTTCAAGCTTGCCTAAAACAACATTGCCACGCGCAATGATGTCCGGACCCGGTATCCGCTGCAAACGCACTAAAGGTGTATTCCCCACCGTTTGGGAGATAGTCATGTAGGAGGAGTGGTTGTTGGCGGGCGAGTTCATCAAACTATTTTAGCCACAAGCCCGCCAATCCGGTGAATTGAACTGCTATTCCGCTATTTCATATTGGGGCGGCGTTTATTCCCAGTTTTTTTGGCCTTTCCCCCTCTTGGATGTGGGGTACTGGTCATGCGCTTCCCGCGAGCGGCCTTGCGATCGGCTTGCGCGCGACGTCGGCTCGGCTTGTGCGCGTGAATTTGCTCTGGCCCCATTGCGGGTTTCACGGTAGGCGCTGGGAGACTCAATGGTTAAGCCGTTATCAACCATCTTTTCAACTGACTTCATCCCGATGCCCCGCACCCGCTGCTGTAAGTCATTGGCGTCGCGATAAAAGCCACCATCCTCTCGCTCTGAAATAATGGCGCGTGCCTTTGAAGGACCTAAACCTTTAATACTTTCAAGCTCTGACTGGCTAGCACTATTGACGTTAACAGGCGATGCGTTTGCATCCGACAACCCAACTCCAATGACAGGCACCAACATAGACATCAGCGCTACTTGAAATGCATATTGACGCACATACGAACGAAACTTTTGAATCATATCAACCCCTTTTGATCGTTAAAAAATCCTTGGGCTAAATGAATAGCGCACAAGGACTCCTCATAACGGTCAAAAAATGGAGTGGTTGACTGAAAATGGACTCCTGACAGTGTGACTACACTGAAATCAGTAAGTCCTTAGGGTTGGCGTAAATCTAGATTACGCCTTTGTTTACTTAGACGCTCGGCTGACTCAGAAAATCAGCATTGGCAGAAAGCCAATCAATGTAACGCCCAACACCCTGCTCTACATT
>CAZUMD010000016.1:13646-18031 GCA_964621735.1 uncultured Polynucleobacter sp. | reverse complement strand
GTGCGTTTTGTGAATCGTACTGAAGGACAGTTACTCAATAGCGAATTTAGAACGAAGGCTTACGCCACGAATGTACTTACCTTCACGTATGGGATCAGCCCAAGTGAGCTGGCGGCCGATATCGTGATTTGCATGCCAGTCGTGACCAGCGAGGCACGCGACCAAGGTAAAGCAGTCAAGGCCCACCTAGCGCACCTGGTAGTGCATGGCTGCCTGCACGCTGCCGGCCTTGACCACGTGACGCAACAGGGTGCCAAGGCAATGGAGGCACGTGAAGTGACTATTCTGAAAAACCTAGGTTTTTCAGACCCTTACGTCATCAATTAGGGCTACTTTTTTAGCTTACTTTGTTCTACGCTATTCTATTTCGATGCCTGACCCCGATAAATCCTTACTCGAACGCCTTGCTGAATTTCTAACGCCACAACCCACTAGCGCAACGGAACGACGCCAAGAATTAATTGAAACCTTGCGCGCTGCCCAGAACGAGGGTTTTATTGATGCAGATGCCCTTTCCATGATTGAGGGGGTTTTTCAGGTCGGTGAATTGTGTGCCAGGGACATCCTCGTACCGCGCGCGCAAATCGACTGGATTGATATTGATTCCTCGGTTACCGAGGTAATTCAAGCCGTTGTCTCTGCAGCCCACTCGCGCTACCCCGTTTATGAAGGCAGCAAAGACACTGTTGTTGGCATCTTGCTCGCCAAAGATTTATTACGCCATGCCAGTGAAGCCAACTTTCAACTGCGTGATTGGCTAAGGCCTGCCGTTTTTATTCCTGAATCAAAGCGCCTAAGCGTCTTGTTGCGGGATTTTCGAGCTAACCGCAATCATTTAGCCATCGTTGTCGATGAGTACAGCAACGTGGCTGGCATCGTCACGATTGAAGACGTACTCGAGCAAATAGTCGGTGACATCGAGGATGAGCACGACATTGATGAAGATGCCGATAATGTCCTACTCATGGCAAATGGCGACATCCGCCTCAAAGGCATTACCGAACTAGAACAGCTGAATGCCGCCTTGGGCACACAGTTTGACGACGACGAAGTAGAAACCGTCGCAGGCTTAATTACCCACCATTTAGGACGCATACCCAGACTGGGTGAATGCGTACAGATTGAGGGCATCGAGTTTGAAGTGCAGCGCGCCGATCCGCGGCAAATTCATGTATTGCTAGCAAGGCGCCTGGCATCTGATATCCCTTTATCAGCCTAAGGCAACGCTTGTTTAGTCAGAGCTTGCGCAGCGATACTCCATTAACTCACTGGCTCTACTGCATCGCCCTTGGCATTGGCGTTTCAATTGCGGGTGAACTCCCGTATGGTGGCTGGCTGCAAATACCGCTGCTTAGCCTCTTATGGTGGCGACTCTCTTTAATTAATACAACTGCATTTCTGCCGCACTTTACTGGCGGTTTTTTGTTTGGCCTTGCCTATTTTATTGTTGGTCTTTGGTGGATTTTTATTAGTCTGCATGACATCGGCGGTATGAACGCTGCCCTGTCGGTCGCTGCCGTAGTTTTGCTATCGGCCTACATGGCGCTCTTTTTTGGCTTGGCCAGCGCTTTGGGCAGATTACTTCGGCACCAGTCTATTTTTCTAAATAGCGCCATCATGGCAGCAGCCTGGGTTCTCATGGAATACCTCCGCGGCCAACTCTTCACCGGCTTTCCATGGGTCGGCTTTGCTGAGGCCCAAGTTAATGGCCCCTTTGCAGCGATTGCACCCCTACTGGGTGGCTTAGGGTCTACCTTTTTGGTGGTGTGGGCTTCAATGCAATTAAGTCAATGGCGCCAATCGCTTGTGCGTATCAGCATTCCGCTTGGATTGTCGCTGGTGTTGATGCTGGGCCTCAATCAACTGCGCTTTACCGAGGCAATTGGTAGCCCCATTAGTGTGCGTTTGATTCAGGGTAATTTTGAGCAAAGTCTGAAGTGGAATCCAAATGCAATCGCACAGCAAATGCGTTTTTATAGCGACGCGATTGTTGCACAAGCAGCAGATCTGATTGTGATTCCAGAAACGGCATTTCCCTTAATTGAAAAAGATTTACCCAGTGATGCGCTCCCTCAACTCAAGGCATTTTCACAAGCGACGCACAGCAACATTCTGCTCGGCTTAATTGGCATTGTTCCGAGCCCTAATGGGCAGTTGCAGTATTCCAACCGCGCCCTTGGTTTATCACCATCTTCTACTTCGCCCTACTATTACGATAAATTCCACCTCGTTCCTTTTGGTGAATTTATTCCGCCCGGCTTCGAGTGGTTCGTCAATGCTTTTCGAATTCCGATGAGTGATTTTGCCCGGGGCAATTTGATGCAGCCCCCTTTTCAAATTGAGCGCGTAGGTCAAGCTAGTATTGGTGCCGCCATCACCATCTGCTACGAAGACATCTTTGGTAATGAGTTGGCAAGCCGCATTCGTAATAGCGAAGCTCCAGTCAATCTCTTTATTAACATGACCAATCTCGCTTGGTTTGGTCAGTCCCAAGCGCCCAGTCAACTATTGCGCTTATCGCAAATGCGCTCGATCGAAACGGGGCTTCCCAGCATTCGCTCGACCAACACCGGGATCACTGCCGTGATTGGTCCGGATGGACGCGTGCTACAGGCCTTGCCACAATGGGCCCAAGCAAGCCTAAGCGCTTCGGTTCAAGGCTTTACAGGCAAAACCCCGTTTGTAGTCTGGGGAAATTGGCCAATTTTGAGTTTGGCGAGTTTGCTTCTGGCATTTGCCTTGCTGCAACGGCGCCGGTTTTAGGAAAATCCTTGCAATTGGCAGGTAAAATCAGTCACTTAGATCGATTGGTTCTGGCTCACTATGCTTACATTTCAGCAAATTATTCTCACGCTTCAAGACTATTGGGATAAACAAGGCTGCGCCTTATTGCAACCCATTGACCTTGAGGTGGGCGCAGGCACATCCCATACCGCTACTTTTTTACGGGCCATTGGTCCAGAGCCCTGGAAGGCTGCCTATGTGCAACCTTCCCGCAGACCAAAAGATGGGCGTTATGGTGAAAATCCAAACCGCTTGCAACATTACTACCAGTATCAGGTTGTTCTTAAGCCGGCTCCCGATAATATTCTCGAACTCTATTTGGGATCCCTCAGCGCCTTAGGTTTAGACCTAAAGCAAAACGACATTCGTTTTGTAGAGGACGATTGGGAAAACCCAACCTTAGGCGCCTGGGGCTTGGGCTGGGAAGTCTGGCTCAACGGCATGGAAGTGACGCAATTCACTTACTTCCAACAAGTGGGTGGCATTGATTGCAAGCCCGTCTTGGGCGAAATTACGTATGGCATCGAGCGCCTCGCGATGTATTTGCAGAATTGCTCAAATGTCTTCGATCTCGTATGGACCGATGGTGTGACCTATGGCGATGTGTACCACCAGAATGAAGTGGAGCAGTCGCGCTATAACTTTGAATACTCCAATACTGACATGCTCTTTACCAATTTCAGTAACTACGAGAGCGAAGCCAAACGCCTGATGGAGGTACCGCTGGCCTTACCTGCTTATGAAATGGTTTTAAAAGCGGCTCATACGTTTAACTTGCTCGATGCCCGCGGTGCCATATCGGTAACAGAGCGCGCTGCCTACATTGGTCGCATTCGTACCCTCTCTCGCTTGGTAGCACAGGCATACCTTGAATCCCGTGAGCAATTGGGTTTCCCAATGTGCCAACAGCAAGTCACTGCGTAAGGTTTTATTGTGAGTACATCCTCCTCTTCCTCGGCAACGCTTTTAATCGAAGTATTTACCGAAGAGCTGCCACCAAAGTCCCTGCGCAAGTTGGGCGATGCGTTTGCTGCAAGCCTATCTACCTCCATTCAGTCAGCTGGCTTAAGTACTGCTGAATCGGTTACCACCAGCTTTGCGAGCCCACGCCGTTTAGCAGTACAGATTACCCACGTACTGAGTAAAGCAGCAGACTTTCCCGTCCGTGAAAAAGTATTGCCGGTCAGTGTCGCATTTGATGCCAATGGCAAACCTACGCCCCCATTGTTTAAAAAACTCAGCGCACTGGGCTATCCCGACATCGACATTGCTAGCTTGGAGCGCTCGGGGCAAGATAAAAATGAAGCACTCTACTTAAATGTCCAAGCCCGCGGCGCTGTTTTAGAGAACACCGTACAGACTGCTCTGGTTCATGCCTTGCAAACCCTACCCATTGCTAAAATGATGCATTACCAAGTGCAGCAGGCAGATGGAACGCTAGAAGATGTTGAGTTTGCGCGCCCAGCCCATCGCATTGTGGCCTTACATGGCAGTACTCCACTGCAAGTTCATGCGCTGGGTATTCATGCCGCAAATCAAACCGAAGGGCATCGTTTCTTGGCTCCTAGCGTGTTAACGATTGGACATGCCGATCAGTACGC
>CAZUMD010000016.1:10420-13546 GCA_964621735.1 uncultured Polynucleobacter sp. | reverse complement strand
GCAGGAAAGCTGCGTAATCGCTTTTTGATCGTATCGAATATCGAAACCACTACCCCGCAGTCGATCATCCAAGGCAATGAGCGTGTCGTGCGTCCGCGCTTATCGGATGCGCGGTTTTTCTTTCAGCAAGATCAAAAAAGACCGTTGTCATCGCGCGTCGCTGATTTAGGTAAGGTGGTTTATCACAATCAATTGGGAACGCAGCTGGATCGCACCAAGCGGGTTGGCGCAATCGCCACCGCCATCGCCAGTGAGTTGCAAAGTAAGGGTGCTAAGGTCAATCCAAAACACGTGGCGCGCGCTGCCGAATTGGCAAAAACCGATTTACTCACCGATATGGTGGGTGAGTTTCCAGAACTGCAAGGCATCATGGGCAGCTACTATGCCCAGCACGATGGCGAGGATCTTGAGGTTGCTGCGGCATGCAGTGAACATTACCAGCCGCGCTTTGCCGGGGACACGCTCCCTAACAGTATGACGGGCACAGTATTGGCCATTGCTGACAAGCTCGAAACCTTGGTTGGCATCTGGGGTGTTGGCCTTGCCCCCACTGGAGACAAAGACCCCTACGCTTTACGTCGCCACGCACTGGGTATTTGCAGACTGCTACTCGAAAAGAATTTACCCTGCAGTCTGCCTGAGCTCATTGAGCTGGCTCGTCAGCAATTTAAGCAGGCTGGTGTCCAAGAAAAAGCAGATGCCGCTGCAATTTATGCCTTTGTCATTGATCGCTTGCGCGCCTATTTGCGGGATCAAACGGAAGCAGGTAAGCCATTTACGAGCGCTGAAATCGATGCGGTACTCAGTCAAGAGCCTAAACAGCTCAATGACCTCATGGACCGGCTGCGCGCGGTTCGTGAATTTAATGCTCTACCCGAATCAGCCCAATTGGCCGCAGCCAATAAGCGCATCAGCAATATTCTGAAAAAGACCGCCACGCCCATCCCAACGCAGTGCTCCAAAGCAGCTTTAAAGCTGCCGGCTGAAATTGCCTTATATGGCGCCTTGCAAAAAGCCATTCCGCCTCTGACTAGCGCCTATACCCAGCGCCAGTTTGTTACCTTATTGCGCACACTGGTTGATTTAAGTCAGCCGATTGATCAATTTTTTGCCGATGTGATGGTGATGGATCCAGATCCAGCTCTACGCGATAACCGCTTAGCTTTGCTACAGCAGCTTCACCACCAAATGAATTTAGTTGCCGATCTTGGCACCTTGGCATGAGCTCCAGCGCGTCTAAATTAGTTATTCTCGACCGTGATGGCGTGATTAACATTGACAGCGATCAGTACGTTAAATCGGCTGATGAATGGATTCCCCTTCCCGGGAGCTTAGAGGCCATTGCAGAACTCAATCAAGCCGGCTATCAAGTCACGGTGGCAACCAATCAATCCGGTTTAGCGCGCGGCCTATTCACCATCAATGACTTGCATGCCATGCATCAAAAAATGATGGATCTCTTGGCTCCCATGGGCGGTCGCGTGGACAGTATTTTCTTTTGCCCCCATGTCGATGAAGACCAGTGCAATTGCCGTAAGCCATTGCCCGGCCTAATGCGCGACATTGCAGCGCGCTACCGTAAAACCGATTCTGCTTTGCCCTTAACTGGCGTACCCATTGTGGGAGATTCATTGCGTGACTTGGAGGCTGCCACTGTTTTAGGCGCAAGCCCCCATTTGGTTCGCACCGGCAAAGGTCAAAAAACAGTAGAGGCAGGCATATTGCCAGCGGGTACGGTAGTGCATGCCGATTTAATGGCATTTACCAAATCCTTATTGGGATCTGCGTCCAATACATGATTTACCTGAGATCCACCCTCTTTGCACTTTTCTTACTGGTATTTACGCCAATCTGGGCAATCATTTGCCTAGCGATATTTCCATTTATGCACAGTGAAACCCGCTACCGTTTTGTGAGTGGCTGGAATAAAACCGTGCTTTGGGTTCTGCAATGGCTATGTGGCATTCGCTATGAAATTCGGGGCATGGAACACATGTTGGGAGCCCTTGACCAACCCATCGTCATTCTCAGCAAACACCAGTCCGCTTGGGAAACCATTGCTTACATTGCTTTATTTCCTAAGCAGCTCTGTTATGTATTCAAACGGGAGTTATTGTGGATCCCATTTTTTGGTTGGGTCATGGCCGCACTGAAAATGATTCACATTAATCGCGACAACCGCGAGACCTCCGCCCTTTCAGTGGTAAGTCAGGGCCGAGCACGCCTGAAAGAGGGTAAGTGGATCATGCTCTTTCCGGAGGGCACTCGGACTGTGGTTGGATCCCATAAGCCCTACTTAAAAGGGGGTGCGCGCTTAGCGACCGCTACTGGGGCTGCGGTTATTCCAGTAGCGCACAATGCGGGCCGGGTTTGGCCACGCAATCGCTTTTTAAAGTACCCCGGGTTGGTGATTATTTCCATTGGCCCGGTGATTGCATCGGAAGGTAAAACGGGCGGTCAGCTCAATAGCGCCGTCGAATCCTGGATCGAAACAGAAATGCGAGTGATTGATCCGAGCGCCTACGAGGATGCAGCCAAGACGGAAGCCCACTCCAAGTAGCGTGCAACTGAAATATCTTGTGCTCGCTTGGTCAGCTCATCCTCTTCTAGCTGCAAACGCCCAAGGTAGTCTTGTAAATTAGTGCGTAGCATCTTGCGCCTTTGCGCAAAAGCCGCTGCCACGACTTTTTCCAATGCGCGCCACTCTTCCGGAGAGGTATTGAAGTTACTCCGCGGAATCATGCGCACAACCGCAGAATTCACTTTAGGCTGCGGATCAAATGCCTCTGGTGGTACATCCAATAGTTTTTCTAAGTGATAACGGGCTTGTAACATCACGGACAAGCGGCTGTATTCGGAGGAGCCTGCATCGGCCACCATGCGCTCGACTACTTCTGCTTGCAGCATAAATACTTGCTCATTGATCTCCGTTGCTGCGCCGACCAAATGAAACAGCAAGGGCGATGAAATGTTGTAGGGCAAATTACCAACAACCTTGATCTGTTTTGAGCCGCTGGCTTTTTTTGCGCGTGCCCACGCTAGAAAATCAAAGTTAAGGGCATCGCCCTCGGTAATAGTTAAGCCCGGCAATTGCTGCTTACGCCAATAGGCGACTAAATCGCGATC
>CAZUMD010000016.1:0-10320 GCA_964621735.1 uncultured Polynucleobacter sp. | reverse complement strand
TGGAAGGCCCAATCAGGCTCACAATCGCATGAATAATGCCTTCGTCATGCAGAAAATTTTGACCGAAGCGTTTACGCGCCTGATGCATGTAATGCAGCCTTTCGATGCCGGGCAAGCTGAAATGCAAGGCGCAAGGCTTCCAGCATGCTACCCGAGTCAGCTACTTCCTTGCCCGCAATATCCAGTGCAGTGCCATGATCTACTGAGGTTCGAATAATCGGCAATCCAAGGGTTACGTTGACGCCCGTATTAAAGGCAACAAACTTAAAGGGGGCCAAGCCTTGATCGTGATACATCGCCAAATAGGCATCGACCTGATCCAGCGATCGAAAATCAAACAGGGTATCTCCGGGAAACGGCCCTTCTACTCGAATACCGGCTTGCTGTGCCTGTGCAATGGCCGGCTCAATTATGGAACTTTCTTCTGAGCCTAAATAGCCACCTTCACCGGCATGAGGATTGAGGCCGGCCACCAAAATACGTGGCTCGGTAATGTCAAATTGATTATTCAAGCTGGCGTGCAGAATTTTAATCGTCTCAAGTAGCGACTTTACAGTGATCTGAGCCGGAACCAAAGCAAGCGGTACATGGATGGTTGCCAGAGCAACACGCAATGGCAAGCTGCGCTGTAAACCCATTAAACCGGCAGGTAAGTTAGCGCATAGGAGCATCACCACGCGTTGTACTCCGCATGCGGCTGCCAAATACTCTGTATGACCTGTAAATGCGATGCCGGACTGATTGATAATTCCTTTGTGTACCGGAGCAGTTACCATGGCTTGAAAACGCCCCTCTTGACATCCGGCCACCGCCGAATCGAGTGTAGCCAGCACATAGGATGCATTGTTTGCATCAAGCAGGCCTGAAACAACTGGCTTGTTTAACTTTACGCACTCAATATGTAAGCGCGGATGAATTGCAAGCGGACTAAATAGGATGGGATCACCAACCAATGTAATGTGGACGTTCTCCTGCTCTTGCAAAAACGCCTGTGCAGCTTGAGCCGATACCTCAGGGCCGATACCAGCAGGCTCACCCGTTGTTATGACTAAATCAACGCGTGACATTGTCTAAGTTAAGAATGCGCACAGTCGCTGTATCGCGCAATTGACGGAGCCAATCTTGATAGAGCTGTTCAAACTTACGTTCACGTATAGCGGCCCGTGCAAATTCACGCTGCTTTTCGACGGTGAGCTGAGCTTCCCTGCGCTCAAGCACTTGAATTAAGTGCCAACCAAACTCCGTCTTAACCGGATTACTTACTTCACCAATATCCAAACGATTCATGGTGGACTCAAACTCAGGCACCAGCTGACCAGGTGACATCCAGCCCAAGACACCGCCATTGGCTGCAGAGCCGTCCTCGGAGTGTTTCTTCGCTAATTCACCGAAGTCAGCTGCCTTGGCACGCACTTGATCACGGTATCCAAACAAACGCCGCTCCGCGTCTGCATCCGTTAGCCCAGCCCGATTACGCAAGAGGATATGGCGCGCATTGGTCTCTGTAATCGTAATGTTTTTTGGCGTGAAATCACCCACCGCCTCTGGAATCGGGGCTTGGCTTGCCGCCACCATGACACGGCGATCTAAGACTTTAAGTACATGAAAACCGGCTGGGCTTTTTACTACCGTATTGGCTAGCTGTCCAGGACCAATGTTGCGTACCGCCTCAAGAAAGATTTGCGGTAATCGGTCTGGTGTTCGGTATCCCAAATTTTGGAATTTGATGCGTGGATTTTCTTTTGCTGCTTTTGCACCGAGCTGCAAGAAATCCACATCGCCACGCGCCTCTCGCAACAACGCATCGGCCTGTTTGCGTGCCTCTGCAATCGTGCCAGGGCCAGCATTAGCATCGACAGGAATAAAGATTTGGGCAACGTCTAATTCTTCCTGACCACCTGCTACCGGCGCATTGGCTGCTGGGGTATTCATGGCCCGAGTACGTTCGCTAATGTAGTTATCGACTTCGGCATCAGAGATCTTTATTTGCGAATCCACCTCCCGCTCCCGAAAACGCGTAACAATAATGTCATCGCGCAACATCTCGCGATAGCGCTCAAAACTTGATCCTGACTTCTGAATGGTGGCCCGAAATTCAGCCATATTTAACTTATTACGAGCAGCAATGTCGGCAATAATTTTATCAAGCTCAGCATTGCTAATGCTAACGCCACTTTGCTCGGCATCCTGTAATTGAATTTTTTCTACGATCAGGCGCTCTAGCACTTGCTTGCGCAGGGTTTCTTTATCACGCATTGCTGCACCACCACCCTGTTTTGTAATTGTTGCCATACGATCATCAATTTCTTTGCGGGTGACATAACCCGTATTAACCACAGCAGCAACGCCATCAATATCCCGTATCTTGCTGTCAAGCGCATTGGCAGGAGCACTGGATTGGGCGTAACTTGGGGCTGCCACTGCAACACAGGCAAGCAAGAAAAGAGTGTGGATTAACTTAATGCTGCAGTTCATACAAAACGTCATTGGTAGTTCTCATAAATTGAGGGCGGTATTGTTCTGGTGGTTGGCATGTATCCGGGAACATTTAGCCTCATGATATCAACTGGATTGCTGCCGGCGGCACCAAACCCCCTAAATTCGATTTGAAATAGAACTTGGGTCGTGGTGATTTGGGATGTGTTGCGAACCTGAGAATACGCAAACCGGCCGGTCCAGCAATCTTCTTTGTATTCCAAAGCCGCTAGCAAATTAAGGGTATTCATGGTCAAGGAGTCGTATCCCCAGCGGCCTAGCGTAGAAATCTTGCGGGTGACGGGCCACTGCCCAGAAATATTGTATTGATCGGTGGTGGTGGTGCCTGGGGATGCTTGTATATTGTTTTCTGGCGATGCCGATACTGGCGGACTCCACACATTGCGATACCCAAAATTAAGGCTGCGGCCCATGGTGGGTCGCCAGCTTCCACCAATCGTCGTCTGTACAAAGCGATTGAGTTGGGTGTTGTACTGACCGAATGCATCCACATTAAAGTTTCCCATGAGCCGAACCGAGCCGGCACCTAAGGTATCGGAATAGGTAGTGGGGTTTTGTATGGTGTTAGTTAAGCCCACCCGCTGCCCACTAAAGTCTTGGCGCTGCGCTAAGGTCACATTAGCACGCTCTGCCCCAGTTGCAGCTTCGATCATGCGACTGGTAACGCCCATGGTTAACTTATTGTTATCGGCAATACGGTCATTACCCACAAAGGTATTTTCGCTAAAGATTTGGGTGATACCAAAACCAGCCTCGGCGGTGTCAAATAATGGCGTGTTGGTTTGATCTTGGAAAGGCGTGTAGACATAAAAAGCGCGCGGTTCCATAGTCACCAGCATATCCCGACCAAAAAATCCCTTGAGCTCCCTCGCCTCACGCTCAAAGGCCAAACCTGAATCCAAGCTGAGGGTAGGAATGGTAAAGCCCTGTGCCGGCGGGTAGCCCGAGGTAAATGCTGTGGCATTGTAATTATTGGATTGGATACTCAACCTTGGCTTAATGTAGTAACCCGGTGTAATTTTTGGCATTGCAACTGCCGCCTTCACCACAGTACGATCGGCCTGACTAAACACGCCCGGCGCGGTAGCGGCTAAATTACCACTAATGTTATAAGCAAAGCGCGTAAAGTCACTTGAAAAACTGACTTGTGGGCCAGTGGGTAGACTAACAAATTGCTGATTGCGATCCCGTGACAATAAGGCATTCTGGCTGTTATAGGCGGCGACTACCTGAGGCAACACGTTATACGGCGACTGAACCGTTACGGTTGGATCGGGCTGCAAGGTCTGGAAGGTCATAGCCCTGGCCGAAACATTCCAACCTTTTATTAAGGATGTGGTTCCTACCTCTTGTCTAAATTGGTTGGTAATACTGCCAGCCAGCGATCTTGAAAAATCAATTGGATACGTGTTATCGGATACCCGTGCAATATTGGCGTAGGCATTCCAGTTAGGGGCAATGCTTTGGCGCTGCTGCCAATCATACTTCCAGCGATCACGGCCGAGTAACTTATCGTAAGGCAGATAGTCCCCTGTAAGCGTACCTGAATACTTTGGATCAATGTAGCGATAGGAACCGCCCAACTGAGTACCCCGAAAGGTCATGTAACGCGGCATGATAAGCAGATCGCGATTGGGCGCAATATTAAAGTAATAGGGCTGCGTTACGTCAACGCCATTAGTCGAACTATAGCCTGCGATTGGGGCAAGCAAACCGGATCGCCGCTGATTGGAGGTTGGCAAACTAAAGTAAGGTGTGTATGCAATCGGCACATCGAAGAAGCGCATAACGCCGTTGGTGCCGGTCATTTCTTTTAGCTCATTGTCTACTTCCATGCGATCCGCTGTGAAATACCAATCTAGATTATCAGGCGAGCAGGTTGAGTAAGTGCCCTTATCAAATACAAAAATGTCGGATGATTCGATGGTCAATTTTTTAGCTTTGCCGCTTGAGCGGTTGTCACGCATTTCATAGGTAGGCTGTTGCATGTCCCCTTGACGTGCATCTACCTTAAAACTGCCTTAGGTCCTCGAAAAGTAGAGTTACCTTTGATCATTTCGACATTGCCGATCAGATCGGCAATGTCTGTGTCGGGGTGATAAATAATTTCATCGGCCTTAAGAACGGTTTCGTTGCGCCGAATTTGAGCACGGCCTTTGAGTTTCATTTCACGGTCAACAATGCCTTGGATCGAATCACTAAACGTGAAGGTTAATGCCTGGTTATCCGAAATGGGTTTTCCAACACGCAATTGATCGTCTAACTTTAAAACGCTGACATTACCGCGGTCTGGAATCAAGACAAAATTAGGGTTAATGCGCTGCGAGGACGAGAGGCCGGACGCGGGGGCCTGAGCAAATGCTGTAGATGAAAAATACAGCCAAAAACACCCCATCGTTACTCGTAAAAATGGGGTAAAAATAAGGGGGGCGCAAAGACCAGCGCGACGGCGATAATGGCTCATAGATCCAGACCCACTTATTATACGAATCGATATGCCCAATAACCGCATTGATATCCTCCGCCACTGGCTAGAAGGCCTCCCTAGTAGCTGGAGGCTAGACCTGTCATCGCTGGTGCCCGCATCGTCTGATGCGAGCTTTCGACGCTATTTCCGGCTCCATAGCCAAAATGCCCTTTACCCCACTCTGATTGTGATGGATGCGCCCCCGCAATCCGAACCGGTTGAGCCCTTCATTGCCATCGCTGAATTACTACGGCATGCAGGACTACATGTACCACGTGTTTTAGAAAAAAATACATCCGATGGATTTTTGCTACTCAGCGATTTGGGCTCTACCACCTACCTTGCAGCACTCAACGATTCCAATGCAGATGCGCTATATGGAGATGCAATCGATGCATTAGTGGCAATGCAATTAGCAAGTCAGCCTGGCGTGTTACCGGAATATTCAGAAGTGTTATTACAACGCGAATTGGATCTATTACCAGAGTGGTATTTAAAAAAACACCTGCAATTTGAACTGACTGCAGATGAAGAAAAATACCTGCGTAATGCATTTAATTTGATTCTAAAAAACAATCTTGCGCAGCCGCAGGTCTATGTCCATCGTGACTTTCATTCGCGTAACTTGATGCGTACTGAAATACATAATCCAGGCGTTTTGGATTTTCAGGATGCTGTCTATGGACCGATTACCTACGATGCTGCATCGCTGTGGCGCGATGCATACATTGAGTGGCCCGAAGAACGGGTGATTGATTGGGTTGCGCGCTATTGGGAATTGGGTCGGAAAAAAGGCTTGCCTATGCACGCAGATTTTGGCGAGTTCTATCGTGACTTTGAATGGATGGGTTTACAGCGCCACATTAAGGTATTAGGAATTTTTGCGCGCCTATATCACCGCGATGGCAAAGATGCTTACCTCAAGGATATTCCGCTGGTATTGAAATACGCCCTTGCTACTGCCAATCGTTATATAGAATTAAAACCGCTGGCCAGAATATTAGAGCGCGCTAATTCGATTAGCTCGGTGAAGTAATGCAGCCCGTGCATAACTCACCCACCCAAGAATCATTGCCTTGCTTCTTGTTGGCCGCAGGACGTGGGGAGCGCATGCGCCCGCTGACGGACACAACACCAAAGCCGCTCCTGCAAATTCAAGGTAAGTCATTATTACAATGGCATATCGAAGCCTTAGTGGCTGCAAAGACCAGCCATATCGTGATTAACCATGCGTGGCTCGGCGAGCAAATCGAGTTGGCTTTGAGTGATGGGGCCAAGTGGGGGACACAAATACAGTACTCACCAGAACAAACTGCCCTTGAGACTGCGGGGGGTATACGGCAGGCCTTGGCGCTATTGAATCCAGATCCCTACTTTTTGGTAATCAATGGGGATGTATTTTGTCCTGGCCTCCCCATTGCTGCATTTACAAGCCGCTTTCAGGCGCATTTAAATGGTGGCGCCAAGCCGCTTGCCTATTTAATGCTCGTGCCCAATCCTCCACAACACCCAGAGGGCGATTTTTACTTGCAAGGGGATCATGTCAGCGATAACCCAATCAATCCCCAAACGCAGGAAACCAAACTAACCTTTTCTGGCATTGGCATCTATCACCAATCGCTGTTTGCAGCCATAAAAATAGGGGAGATTGCGAAATTAGCCCCTTTACTGCGCTCGGCTATGGCCAAAAATCAGGTCTTCGGTGAAAAATATACCGGTCCGTGGCACGATGTAGGGACACCGCAGCGTTTACACGAGCTAAATCAATCCTATGACCCCAAGTAACCTCCCTGTCTTTCAGGCCGATCTCTACCGCCAGCGCCGCGCCCAGTTAGCCAAGCGCATTCGTGAGCAGTCTGGTAGCGGAATTGCCATTCTCTCCACAGCGCCAGAGCAATTGCGCAATCGCGATAGTGAATTTCCGTATCGGCATGACAGTGATTTCTTTTACCTGACCGGATTTGATGAGCCAGGCGCAACCCTCGTGCTTCAAGTTGACCGCAATACAGTGGTAGCGCACCTCTTTTGTCGCCCTAAAGATGCCGAGCGAGAAATCTGGGATGGCCTGCGCTTAGGGCCAGAAGCCGCTCCAGATTATCTAGGGGTAGACCATGCTTACCCCAATGCTGAATTGGATCAGGAGCTGCCCAAGCTTCTGGCCGATCAAACGGCGCTTTACATTCGATTAGCCAGTAGCGCAGAAACCGATCGCCGCATACGCCATTGGATTGATCGCGTTCGTGGCCAAGCGCGCGCTGGAGTCAATGCCCCATCGGAGTTTCGGGATATCGACGCACTGGTTCATGAGATGCGACTGTTTAAAGACCCTAGTGAAATTGCAACCATGCGCCGTGCGGCAGCGATTTCCGCAGAGGCCCATTTGCGTGCCATGCGTACCTGCCGACCTGGTCAACGCGAATACCAAATTGAAGCCGAGTTGTTACACGAGTTTCGTCATCAGGGCGCGCAAAGCGTAGCCTACAACAGCATCGTTGCTGCCGGCGCTAATGCCTGCATCTTGCATTACCGCGCCAGTGCTGCTGAGCTGC
Organism: uncultured Polynucleobacter sp.; assembly: GCA_964621735.1. Classification (GTDB taxonomy): domain Bacteria; phylum Pseudomonadota; class Gammaproteobacteria; order Burkholderiales; family Burkholderiaceae; genus Polynucleobacter. Next base: position 2,808 of record CAZUMD010000016.1, on the reverse strand, counting down.
AATCCGGCGATTTATGTTTAATTGATGCCGGCTGTGAACTCGATGGCTATGCCTCTGACATCACGCGCACTTTTCCAATTAATGGACGCTATTCAGCGGCCCAGCGTGCGCTGTATGACATCACCTTAGCTGCCCAAGAGGCGGCAGTTGCTGCTACCAAGCCGGGTAATACCTTTATGCAACCCCACGATGCTGCGGTCCGTGTTCTCACACAAGGCATGCTCGATGAAAAACTCCTCTCATTGCATGAGTTAGGCTCGCTCGACAATGCCATCGAAACAGGAGCCTACCGTCGTTTCTATATGCACCGCACGAGTCACTGGTTAGGTATGGACGTGCATGATGTTGGCTCCTATCGTGAAGCTGGCAGTGGCAATGCTACTGAAAAGCCATGGCGCATTCTTTGCGAAAACATGATGTTGACCATCGAGCCCGGCTTGTATGTCCGCCCAGCAGACGATGTACCAGAAGCGTTTTGGAACATCGGCATTCGGATTGAAGACGATGCCCTAGTAACCAAAAATGGGTGTGACTTGATCTCTCGCGGCGTCCCTGTCAAAGCCGATGAAATCGAAGCGGTGATGCGCGGCTAATCATGTCTTCATCAAATGCGTCTGTAGATGTACAAATCATTGGCGGTGGCCCAGTAGGCTTAGCTTGCGCCGCATGGTGCTTACAAAAATTTCCGGAGCTCTCGCTCCATCTGATTGATCGCAATCCACAAAACGACAGTGATATTGTTGCCAGCGATACCCGGGGCATTGCCTTATCGCATGGCAGCAAATTATTGCTAGACACAATCCAGGCGTGGCCAATTGATTCATGTGCAATCCATTCGGTACATGTATCGCATGTGGGTCAATTTGGACGCGCACTCATGACTCGCGATGAATTAGGCCAAGAAGCATTGGGTCATATCGTGCGCTACCGCGGCATTCACCTTGCACTCAGAGAAGCCTTACGCCAAATGCAAAAAAGTGCGCCACATTTCATTTGGCAACATACGGGTCCAGATGAAGGTCAAGACCATGCCCGCGCCCGCTGCATTGTGCATGCGGAAGGCGGCCTCTTTGCCCAGCAAGACTGGGTGGAGTCGGGCCGTGACTACCAGCAATCGGCCCTCGTTGGCCTGGTTGAAGTTGAAAATGCCCAGCCTCACCATGCATGGGAGCGCTTTACTAACGAAGGCCCGCTGGCCCTACTGCCTAGCCACCACGGCAGTAATGTACTTAATATGGTGTGGTGCAGCTCCCCCGCTACCGCAGAAAGATTGAATGGCATTTCCGATGCGGATTTTTTACGTGAGGTTCAATCAACCTTTGGTTCGCGCGTAGGGCAATTTAAATCGATCCGTGATCGCCGCCTCTATCCACTGGGCCTGAACTACCGCAAAGAGATTGTGCAAGGCAATGAAGTCTGGATTGGTAATGCGGCGCAAGCCCTACACCCCGTGGCTGGTCAAGGTTTAAATCTGGGCTTACGTGATGCCTATCTCCTGGCAGAACAACTCAGTAGTTTATTTTCAAAGCAAACGCACACCACTAAATCGCGCAACGCGATTGACAATGCCTTATATGAATACAGCCTCAGCAGGCAAGCCGATCGCAAAGCAACGATTGGCATCACCGATTTTTTAGCGCGCGTGTTTACATCACCACTCACCCCCGTAATCGCAGCCCGTGGAGCCGCGCTATCCCTGTTGCAATGGTTGCCAACGGTAAAAACCGGACTCGCACGCCAGATGATGTTTGGTCGCCGCTAAACAAATCCCAAAGCAAGCCCTTACGTACCCACCTTAAATCCTCTAGACGGTCTAGTTCTGCCTAAAAATTAGGCAGATTACCCCTCGCCTACGCTACAATGGAATGCTCGTTTATTGCAGCATTTACACCCCCCATTGATGTTTCTATTGACGCTACGGCTTTTATGAAAATCGGCCCCCACCAATTAGCCAATCGACTCTTCGTTGCCCCCATGGCTGGCGTAACTGATCGTCCATTTCGGCAACTCTGCAAAAAACTGGGTGCGGGTTATGCGGTCTCTGAAATGGTCGCATCCAATGCCCTGCTGTGGAATAGTGAAAAAACCCAGCGCCGTGCCAATCACCAAGGCGAGTTCAAACCGATTGCAGTGCAAATTGCTGGCGCCGATCCGGCCATGATGGCTGCCGCCGCCAAGATCAACGTGGACCATGGCGCGCAAATCATTGATATCAATATGGGCTGCCCTGCCAAGAAGGTGTGTAACGTTGCAGCCGGCTCCGCCTTATTACGCGACGAACCCCTGGTACAGCAGATTCTCGAGGCTGTGGTGAATGCCGTTGGCACCGGTCCAGATGCAGTACCCGTGACATTAAAAATCCGCACTGGCTGGGACCGGGAACATAAAAATGCCTTAGCGATTGCGAGGCTTGCAGAGCAGTCTGGCATCAGCATGCTGACGGTGCATGGCCGGACTCGCGCGGATCTGTATCACGGCGAAGCGGAATACGAAACCATCACCGCGGTGAAGTCAGCCGTTCGCATTCCGGTGGTCGCCAATGGCGATATTCATTCGCCTGAAAAGGCCGCATCTGTTTTACAACAAACCGGCGCCGATGCCATCATGATTGGTAGAGCTGCTCAAGGCCGTCCTTGGATCTTTCGGGAAATTGATTACTACCTCAATACTGGTAAAAAATTAGATGTTCCAGAGGTTGCTGAAATTCAGACCATCATGAATGAACACTTGATTGACCACTATGCCTTTTATGGTGAATACATTGGGCTACGAACCGCCCGCAAGCACATTGGTTGGTATTGCAAAGGC
>CAZUMD010000015.1:14268-18427 GCA_964621735.1 uncultured Polynucleobacter sp. | reverse complement strand
CAAAGTGCACGATCCGGGCACCATGGGTGTAGCACCAGGCAATGGAGAAATCATATGCCCGCCGGTTTCGGTTTGCCAGAAGGTGTCTGCAATGGGGCAGCGCGAACCGCCAATGTTCTCGTAGTACCACATCCAGGCTTCTGGGTTAATCGGCTCACCAACGGAACCCAACAGGCGCAAAGAGGACAAATCGTATTTCTTCGGATGAACGGATTCGTCAACGCTCGCTGCTTTAATCAATGAACGAATTGCCGTTGGTGCGTTGTAGAAATTTGTTGCCTTGTGTTTCTGAATGGTGTCCCAAAAACGACCGGCATTCGGGTAGGTCGGTACGCCTTCAAACACAATTTCAGTACAGCCCACAGCCAGCGGGCCGTAGGTAATGTAGGAGTGTCCTGTAACCCAGCCAATATCAGCAGTACACCAAAAGACATCGCTGGGCTTGATATCAAAGGTCCATTTCATGGTCAAAATGGCCCAAAGTAAATAGCCGCCTGTCGAATGCTGAACCCCTTTAGGTTTGCCGGTCGAACCGGATGTGTACAAGACGAACAAGGGGTGCTCAGCGCTCACCCACTCTGGCTCACAGGTCTTGGCTTCATTGGCAACAACCTCATGCATCCAAGAATCGCGCCCTGCGGTCATCGCAATGTTGCCACCGGTACGCTTATACACAATGACATTCTTGACTTTTTCGCAGTCACCCAAGGCGAGTGCCTCATCCACAATCACTTTTAATGGCAAGGCTTTGCCACCGCGCATTTGCTCATCCGCAGTAATGACCGCAATCGCACCCACGTCGACGATGCGCTCCTGCAATGATTTTGCTGAGAAGCCGCCGAATACAACGGAATGGGTTGCACCAATGCGGGCACATGCCTGCATTGCAACCACACCTTCGATCGACATCGACATATAAATAATGACGCGATCACCTGACTTAATGCCCATCTTGCGCATCGCGTTCGCAAACTGGCAGACGCGTGCGTGCAAATCGCTATAGGTAACGTTGGTTACTTTACCGTCATCAGCCTCAAAAATAATCGCTGTTTTTTGGGCGTTGCCGTTTTCTAAATTACGATCTAAGCAGTTGTAAGAGGCGTTGGTTAATCCATCTTCAAACCATTTATAAAACGGTGGATTGGTCTCGTCCAAGACTTTGGTGAAGGGTTTTTTCCAATAGAGGTTTTCGCGGGCAAGACGGGCCCAAAAACCCTCGTAATCTTTTGCCGCTTCCGCACACAGTGCGTTGTAAGCGTCCATTCCGGGGACAGCCGCATTTTTAATAAAATCACTTGGAGGATTAAAAACCCGATTTTCGTGCATCAACTGTTCCATGCTGTCCTACCCTTTATTTAAATGACAATAGTTACCGCCCTGCATAATCCATGCAGAATAGTGTAAATCCACTCTCTTTCTACCTACCATAAGGGAATTTTAGGGTGAATTGCTCTATGGCAAACCCTTAAAATAGACAAAACTATCAAAATCGACCTTATTTTATGACCTATATCAAACAAGAAGACCTCATCCAAAGCGTTGCAGATGCGTTTCAATACATCTCCTATTACCATCCAGCCGATTTTATTCAGGCCATGGGCAAGGCCTACGAGCTGGAAAAAGGCGAAGCCGCAAAAGACGCGATTGCGCAGATTCTGACGAATAGCCGGATGTGCGCTGAAGGGCATCGGCCGATATGCCAAGACACCGGCATTGCGGTGGTCTTCCTAAAAGTAGGTATGCAGGTGCAATGGGGCGATGCCACCATGAGCGTGACCGATATGGTCAATGAAGGCGTGCGCCGCGCTTACCTCAATCCCGACAATATGCTGCGTGCTTCGGTTCTCACTGATCCCGCCGGCAAACGTAAAAATACCGGCGACAACACCCCTGCTGTAATTCATTATGAAATCGTGCCGGGCGATGGCATTGAAGTGATCTGCGCAGCCAAGGGCGGCGGCTCGGAGAACAAAGCCAAGATGATCATGCTCAACCCCTCCGATTCGATTGTCGACTGGGTGATGAAAACCATTCCCACCATGGGCGCTGGCTGGTGCCCGCCGGGCATTCTCGGCATTGGCATTGGTGGCACGCCTGAAAAAGCGACCTTACTGGCCAAAGAGGCCTTGATGGGCTCAGTTGATATTCAGGAACTGATTGCCCGTGGCCCGCAAAATCGCATCGAAGAGCTGCGCCTCGAGATCTATGAAAAAGTAAATCAACTCGGTATTGGCGCCCAGGGCCTTGGCGGTCTATCTACTGTCCTGGATGTCAAAATTTTGGACTACCCTACCCACGCTGCCTCATTGCCTGTAGCGATGATTCCGAATTGCGCAGCGACGCGGCACATTCACTTTCATTTGCATGGCGATGGTCCGGCTAAATTAGAAGCACCATCCTTAAGTGACTGGCCAGACGTCACTTGGACGCCGGATGTTCAAAAATCCAAGCGGGTCGATTTAAATGCGCTTACACCAGCCGAAGTGGCCAGCTGGAAACCCGGTGATCGTTTACTTCTCAATGGAAAAATCCTCACCGGGCGGGACGCTGCGCACAAACGCATTCAGGACATGCTCGCCAAAGGCGAAGCGCTTCCGGTGAGTTTTAAAAATCGCGTTATTTATTACGTTGGCCCCGTCGATCCGGTGCGCGATGAAGCCGTTGGCCCTGCTGGCCCCACCACTTCCACCCGCATGGATAAATTTACCGAGATGATGCTCGCCCAAACGGGTTTGATTGCAATGATTGGTAAAGCTGAGCGCGGTCCGGTTGCCATTGAGGCCATTAAGAAACATCAGTCGGCGTATTTGATGGCGGTCGGCGGCGCGGCGTATTTGGTTTCCAAAGCAATTAAGACATCCAAGGTTGTTGGCTTTGCCGATTTAGGCATGGAGGCGATTTATGAGTTTGATGTGCAAGACATGCCAGTGACGGTTGCGGTGGATTCGAAGGGAACATCGATGCACCACGAAGGGCCGAAAGATTGGCAAGCGCGGATTGGAAAAATCCCCGTCGTTGTTGCGTAAAGTTTTAGGCGCGCATTGGCACTCATCGGCGTATTCGATTCTGGCGTAGGTGGCCTATCCATTTTGGATGAGGCCCTGCGACAGCTGCCCGATCACGATTACCTTTACTTCGCTGATAGTGCTCATGCCCCGTATGGCGAAAAGCCCCCTGAATGGATTGCGCAGCGTAGCCTGGCTGTATGCCAATCTCTAGTAGTTGCAGGCTGCCAAGCCATCGTAGTGGCGTGCAATACGGCAACTGCGGAGGCCATTGCGGCAATTCGGGCAACGCTTCAGACCATTCCAATCATTGGGGTCGAGCCTGGAATTAAGCCGGCGGCACTGCAAAGCCAAAAAGGCTTGGTGGGTGTATTGGCCACTGAAGCAACACTAAAGAGTGATAAGTTCAATGCCCTGCTAGCCACCTTGCCTGGCGATTGCCGCTTTGTGAAGCAAGCGGGTGCCGGTCTGGTGCCGCTAATTGAATCCGGCCAATTGCATGACCCAGAAACAGCTGCCCTGCTCGCATACCATTTAGAGCCCATGCGCACTGCCGGAATTGATACGCTTGTTTTAGGCTGCACCCACTATCCGTTTTTAATGCCATTGATTCGGAATCAATTGGGCTCATCGGTCTTGATTGTGGATACCAGCGAAGCGGTAGTCCGTCAGTTGGCACGGCAATTAGAGACCCATCGCATTCCGACTGAAGTAAGCGATAGGCGTAATTTATTACTGCTAAGTACCGCCGATGGTGCGCGCCTGCACAGCATGGCAATGCAATTGCTTCGCAGTGATTTAGCCCCTTTCCATATCGAGTTCAAAACAGTGGACTCGGATCGGACTGCGCTATGCCGCTAGCAAAAGCAAGTCCTAAAACACACTTGCTGTTTACGCGGCAGGAATGGATTGTGATTGCCATAGTGCTAGCACTGCACGGCATGTTTTTTGTCAGCCTTGATCTTGGGCTCGAGGTGAGGAATGACCCATCCGAAAACGAAGTGCGGGTCATGGCTAATTTAGTTGCGCCTGCAGCGCCCCCGGCTCCACCTGTATCTACGCCTCCGACCCCGCAGCCCAAACAAGAAGCGAAACCCAAAACCAAACCCAAGCCAGAGCCCAAACCCAAAACACTCGAACCAAGCAGCACGCCG
>CAZUMD010000015.1:10214-14258 GCA_964621735.1 uncultured Polynucleobacter sp. | reverse complement strand
GAAGCAGCCAAAACGGCCGAGAGTCAGATGCCCAATGCAGCGGTTGCCCCAGCCGGCAGTCAGGGTACTAGCGGCACACCCATCCAAACCGATATTGGTAAACTAGTCGTGGTTTATCAGCCAGATGCCGACCCCTACTACCCCTCGTTTTCGAAGCGGGCTGGAGAACAAGGTGAAGTGGTGGTGCGATTAATCATTGATGAAACCGGCATTGTTGAAGAAGTGGCTTTACTCCGCTCAAGCGGCTTTGCGCGGCTTGATCGCGCCGCAACGGAGATTGGTAAGCGTTACCGTTTTAAACCCTATAGCGTGAATGGCAATCCCGCCCGCATTTCAACTAACCTCCTGATTAAATTTAACTTAAAGAACTAATGCAATGAACAACCCCTTTGGCTTAATGAATTTATGGATGGCAGGCGATGCGGTCACGCGTTTTGTGGCCATCCTCTTATTGGTGTCATCGATCATTACCTGGGTCATTTTGATTAGCCGATTGTGGAATATCAGAACACTGCGCGCCCTCAAGCCCGAAGCCGAGCAGTTTTGGCGTGCCAGTTCATTTGCACAGGGCCTCGCTGGCTTTTCTGATCAAGCCAACAACCCCTACTTTCGGATTGCTAAAGAGGCCATGAGCGCCTCGGAACACCATCAAAGTCAATCCTCGAGCCGCCGTGAATTACTGCAAACACTGAACTATTCCGAGTGGATGTCGCGCAGCATTAAAAATAGCATTGATGCCTGCAGCGCCCTCTTGCAAAAAGGCCAAACTTTTTTAGGCTCCACCGGATCTACCGCGCCATTCGTTGGTTTGTTTGGAACCGTTTGGGGTATCTACCACGCCCTGGTTGCGATTAGCAGCTCGGGTAGCGCGCAAATCGATCAGGTAGCTGGTCCGATTGGTGAGGCCCTCATCATGACCGCCATTGGCCTAGCAGTCGCCATTCCAGCGGTGCTGGGCTTTAATGCGATTAACCGCGCCAATAAACTCATCGTTGCTGACCTCAATCGCTTTGGTAATGATCTGCTGGCCTACTTTGTTACCGGCGCTCGCGTTGAGGCGGGAGAGTAAGCATGTCCTTTAGCAATCCTTCAGGCGATCAGGGTGACGATCCCATGATGACCGAAATCAACATGACGCCCCTCGTGGATGTGATGTTGGTCTTGCTCATTATTTTTATCATTACCTTGCCAGTAATCCATCAAGCCGTGAAAGTGGACTTACCCAAAGCCAATAGCGCTCGCAATGAAACCAAGCCCGAGTCGATTCAGGTATCGATTGATGCGCGTGGCCAAATCTTTTGGAACAGTAGTCCAATTGATCTCACTACCTTTGTTGGCTACGCAGAAAAAGCGGCGCAAAAGGAGCCGCAACCTGAAATCAATTTACGCGCTGACAAAGAAGTACGTTATGACTCCGTTGCGCAGGTCTTAGCCGCATCGAAACGTGCTGGCTTAACCAAGTTGGGCTTTATTACCGAGCCACAACAATAATTCGTACGTGATCGGCACTACCCCATGACCCTTAGACGCATTCTCGGATTGGGGCTTACCTTGCTAGCATTGATTAGCCCACAGCAGCTATTAGCCAAAGCCGAGTCCAGCATTCCAACAGTGCGGGTTGGCAGCCTGCAATGGGACCAGATTGAAATGACCATCGGCGAAGTCAAGCGCTTTGCTAGTCAGACCGGGTTTGTCAGTCAAGCAGAAAAAAATGGGGGTGGTACCGTGTACGAACTCGGCTTTGTTCAAAAACCCGGCTGGACCTGGAAGACACCTTATGGCGTGAAGGCCCAAGACCGTGAGCCCGCAGTGCATCTCAATGCCCTTGAGGCAGAACAGATCTGCCGTTTTTTTGGCAAGCGCTTACCCACCGATGAGGAATGGGTTTCGGCTGCCTTTGTAGAGCAGCGCGCCAATCCACCCGCCCCCTTCGTCAGTGGGAAGCGTTACCGCTTCCCCAATGGCGATAGCGCCAAAGGCTCGCATTGCCTTGATGGCGAGTGCGGCAATTACCAAGGTCTTGCTCCCAAGGGAAGCCTCTTGCGTGGCACGGGCCATGTGCTTGCGGGCAGTACTGAAGCCGGAGTCAATGGCCTCTTTGATATGGGTGCTAATGTGTGGGAGTGGACTTCTACAGCGGTGGGCAGTGAGCGCGTCACGCGCGGCGCATCGTGGTGGTACGGAGCAGACCAACAACGCGAATCCAATCGCGCCAGTAAACCACCGGACGTGATCGTGGTCTATATTGGCTTTCGTTGCGTTAAACCGTAAACTGCACACCCGATCTTTAAAGGCGCTTTATGTCCTTCCTACTCCAGTATGGTCCTTATCTTTTTCTTGCGGTATGGGTCTGCGTAGCACTTTACAAAACACAGAAGCATTTTCAGGCCATGAAAGCCGATCGCAGTCAGCAATTTAATTTATTTCAACTGATTGGCAATCTCTTTAGTGAACTCTTACGTAGCTTTGTATCGCTCTTTGTGCTCAGCGTATTAGCTGCCGGAGTCATTTACATACTCTGGTTGGTGTTTGAGGAAATTACCGCCTAATTGCCCGCCAATCCTAAGCGGATAGCCCATGAAATCAGGGTGTAGCGCTACCTTGATGGAATAAAAACCCCAGAAATTGCGGTTTTTTGGTGCCCGAGGCCGGAATCGAACCGGCACGACTTTTTTGAGTCGGCAGATTTTAAGTCTGCTGTGTCTACCGATTTCACCACTCGGGCGCGTGCTTTTGAGGGCATTGATTTGCAGTGCAACAAAACCAAGACAGACAAGAATCCTAACACGCGGCACCCTTTTTCATTAAAAAAGCCCTAGCAATGGGGTTTAAAGGGTTTACCCGAGATGGAAATTTAAATTAGATCCTTATACTTTAGAAAGTCGTTTGACCGTAGTACCTGATTGATTAAAACTAGGAGATATGAATGTCTGAAATGAAAAACCAAGCACCACGTCGTAAGTTTCTGAAAGGTGCTGCTGTTGGTGGCGCCGGTGCAGCTGCCCTCAGCTTCCCAATGATTTCTAAATCGCAAGGCGTACAAAATTTACGCTTCCAGTCGACCTGGCCTGCGAAAGACATCTTCCATGAATACGCTTTAGATTTCGCTAAGAAGGTCAATGACATGACTGGCGGCGAAATGAACATCGAAGTATTGCCAGCTGGCGCGGTTGTTCCTGCATTCGGCTTGCTCGATGCGGTTTCCAAAGGTACTTTGGACGGTGGCCATGGCGTGGTGGTTTATCACTACGGTAAGAACGCTGCCTTGGCATTGTGGGGATCAGGCCCATCCTTCGGTATGGACGCCAACATGCTCCTCTCCTGGCACAAATACGGCGGCGGCGCTGCTCTGTTAGACGAGCTCTACAAGGTAGTTAACGCCAACGTCAAGTCCTATGTATATGGCCCAATGCCATCACAGCCACTGGGCTGGTTCAAAAAGCCTATCGCTAAAGTAGAAGATCTGAAAGGCCTCAAGTACCGTACCGTTGGTATTTCGATTGATATGTTTACTGCCATGGGCGTTTCTGTAAACGCACTGCCAGGCGGCGAGATTATCCCTGCGATGGATCGCGGCCTGCTGGATGCAGCTGAATTCAACAACGCTTCTTCCGATCGTCAATTGGGCTTCCCAGACGTATCGAAAGTCTGTATGTTGCAAAGCTATCACCAGAATGCTGAGCAGTTCGAGATTCTGTTCAATGGCACCAAGTACAACGCATTGTCACCAAAACTCCGTGCGATTTTGGACAACTGCGTCGAAGCCGCTTCTGCTGATATGTCCTGGAAAGCGATTGATCGCTACTCCAAGGCCTACGATGAAATGCAAAAGACCCAAGGCGTTAAGTTCTACAAAACGCCAGACAGCATTTTGCGTAACCAGCTCAAAGTATTCGATGAGGTTGTTGCCAAGAAATCCGCTGAAAACCCACTCTTTAAGAAGATTGTTGACTCGCAAAGAGCGTTTGCCCAGCGTGCTGTGAAATGGGACTTGGATACCAATACTCCACGTCGCATGGCTTTTGATCACTATTTCCCATCCGG
>CAZUMD010000015.1:0-10114 GCA_964621735.1 uncultured Polynucleobacter sp. | reverse complement strand
TGGCACAACTTTTAAGCTTGGCTTAAAATAGCGCCCAGTAGCAATATGGGGTGGTTGCGAAGGTAACCACCCCATTTTTTATGGTTTAACCGCCTGTGGAGCTTCCAAAGTGCAAAAATTATTCTTAACGGTAGACCGAATGTCTACATGGATCGGCCAATTTTTTTCATGGCTGGTTGTTGGCTTAACGGCCTTAATTGGCTATGAAGTGTTTAGCCGCTATGTCCTAAACAGTCCGCATGCCTGGGCGTTTGACGCCATGATCATGATGTACGGCACCATGTTTATGATGGCTGGCGCGTATACCCTCTCAAAAAACGGTCATGTCCGCGGTGACATCTTGTACGGCTTCTTAAAGCCCCGCACCCAAGCGATTTTTGACCTCATTTTGTATGTCATCTTCTTCATTCCAGGGGTCATTGCCCTCGCCTATGCCGGCTACGGATACGCAGCGGATTCCTGGCGTATCTTGGAGCACTCATCGATTACGGCCGATGGTCCTCCGCTGTATCCCTTTAAAACCATCATTCCCTTAGCTGGTGTCATTTTGCTATTCCAAGGGATCGTTGAAATTTTTCGCTGCGTAGTCTGCATTCAGCAAGGCGAGTGGCCTTCTAGGGAGCAGGACGTAGAAGAGGTCGATGTCGACGCACTAAAAGCAATGGTTGGCCTAGATAAGGAGAAAACCAATGCGTAAGGAACTATTTTTTGGCTTTAGCATCATGGCCTTGGTCGTGCTTGCGACCATTGTCTTTCTACCGTGGGGCAATATTGAAAGTGGCCACATGGGCCTGCTCATGCTCTCCCTTGTTGTTGTCGCGATCATGCTGGGCTTCCCTACTGCCTTCACCCTAATGGGTATGGGCATGATCTTTACTTTCATTGCGTACAGCTTTTCAGACCCCTCGTTGGCGCTGGACAATACCTTATCGTTGATGGTGCAACGGGCTTATGCGGTCATGACCAATGATGTATTGATCTCGATTCCGCTATTCGTGTTCATGGGTTACTTGGTTGAGCGTGCGAACTTAATTGAAAAATTATTCCGCTCATTGCATTTGGCATTAGTGCGCGTTCCCGGCTCCTTGGCCGTTGCCACCATCGTTACCTGCGCAATCTTCGCAACCGCGACTGGAATTGTGGGAGCTGTGGTGACACTGATGGGCCTCTTGGCCTTCCCGGCCATGCTCAAGGCAGGCTATGACACCCGCGTATCTGCAGGTTGTATTACTGCGGGCGGTTGCTTGGGTATTTTGATTCCGCCCTCGGTACTGCTGATTGTCTATGGCGCGACCGCCGGTGTTTCAGTCGTGCAACTCTATGCCGGCGCATTTTTTCCCGGAATTATGTTGGCCGGTTTGTACATCGGCTACGTCATTATTTTGGCCAAATTCAAGCCAAAACTCATGCCGCCACTCGCACTTGACCAGCGCGCAGTTCCAATGCCGATGAGCTACACCGAACTCGGCGAAAAAATTAGTCAAAATGTGATTCCAGCTATTTTGATTGCTCTAAAGGGCAAGCGTAATTTGCATGTACGTCCTGTTGAGCTACTGCAGTCTCTGATGATTGCGCTGTTGCCACTCTTGGTTTTTGCGATCTTTACTGGCTCGATTTATAAAGTGGTTACCGCCCCGGTAGACACTGGCGCCGGTATGGAATTAATGCAGATGGGCGATGCAGGCAGTGGCGCAGCTGAAGAGTCGAGCAGTGGCCTTTCCTTGCCTCCCGGTGCCGAGAAAGCCGATAGCGGTGGCTTGTCATTGCCACCTGGCTCAGAAGAAGACAAGCCAGCAGCAGCTCCCGGAGCTCCAATGATGAGCGCGGATGAAACCAAAGCCGCTGAAGCTGCAGCCGCAAAAGCACTCGAGCCGCGTGATGCGCCGACTTGGTTCTGGGTGATGACCGCGATCTTCGCGGCGATGCTAGCGGTTTATTACATGCTGCTCACCTGGGTACGTCTCGAGATCTTCAAGATGCTCTTGGGCTCCTTCTTCCCATTAGCGGTATTGATTTTGTTTGTACTGGGTTCGATTGTGTTTGGCCTAGCCACACCGACCGAAGCAGCAGCGATTGGGGCGATTGGCGGCGTCATCTTGGCCGCAGCCTACAAGCAGCTCAATATGCGCGTGATTCGAGAGTCGGTCTTTTTAACCGCAAAAACAGGCGCAATGGTCTGCTGGCTATTTGTGGGTTCATCCATCTTCTCGGCAGCATTTGCGCTGCTTGGCGGCCAGACTTTGGTTGAAAAATGGGTGCTATCACTTGGTCTTAGTCCAACGGAGTTTTTGATCCTGGCTCAGGTCATCATTTTCTTCCTGGGCTGGCCACTGGAGTGGACTGAGATCATCGTGATCTTCATGCCGATCTTTGTTCCCCTGCTCGATGACTTTGGTATCAATCCATTGTTCTTCGGCCTCTTAGTTGCGCTGAATTTGCAAACCGCATTCTTATCACCACCGGTAGCCATGTCAGCCTTCTATCTGAAGGGCGTTGCGCCTCCGCACGTAACCCTCAACCAGATTTTTGCGGGCATGATCCCATTCATGGGCATTCAGATTCTGGCGATTGTGTTGCTCTACACTTTCCCAGCGATTGGTTTGTGGTTGCCCGAAGTGCTCTACAGGTAATAGGCAATACCGTAATGAGAACCCCGCGCAAGCGGGGTTTTTTATTGGTCAGGTCAAACGTCATCAAGAGCACTTAAAATACCTTCATGGCGAGAATAATTCAGCGCAATTCGGTATTGCTTCGCGTTCTTAAATGGATGGCATTCGGCGTTGTTGGGCTCATTATCTTGGTGGCTTGCCTTGCTTTAATCTATCTCGCCTCAACCAAAAATAATCCTTCTGGCATTGATCGCCTGCTGGGCCTCAATGACGCTGTGACTATTGGCTTTGATGCCAGCGATATTCCCCACATCAAAGGGGCTACTGCGAGTGATGCCTTATTTGCGCTTGGGTATTTGCATGCCACTGAGCGCTCATGGCAAATGGAAATTAACCGCAGACTCGCTGCTGGGCGCTTGTCTGAAATCCTCGGTGAAGATACCCTGAAAATTGATCGCTTCATTCGTACCGTCGGAATTAAATACAGCGCTGAGCGTCAGTACGAGCGCTACCCAGTAGAGGCCAAACGCCTGTTGCAATCGTATGCCGATGGTGTGAATGCAGGCAATGCGAAATTGGGTTGGGCCTTGCCGCTCGAGTATTTTTTAACGCGCTCAAGGCCCGGACACTGGTCGCCGACCGATAGCGTTGCGTGGATGCTCATGATGGCCATGGATTTGGGTGGCAACTGGCAAAAAGAGTTACAACGTTTGGAGTTATCGCGTGATTTGACTACAGCGCAAATTTGGGAAGTCCTGCCGCCATATACGCCAGGCAATCCCGTCACCAAAATGGACTTTGCGGCACTGTATAAAAACATGGGTATTTTTGCCGGTACCGATGCCAGCAAACCCATCAATCCTCTGGGTATTCAAGATGTACGGCATCCAGATGCGCGGCAAGATCAGTTATTGCGTGCACTATTGCCCGGGGGCATTGAAGGGATTGGCTCCAATAACTGGGCGCTTAGCGGCAAACGGACAGCCAGCGGTAAGCCGCTCCTTGCCAATGATCCGCACTTGGGTTTATCGGCGCCGGCACTGTGGTACTTTGCGCGCCTTGAGGCACCAGGGATCAATGTGATCGGCGCCACCCTGCCCGGCATTCCGGCAGTCGTGCTTGGCAGAACGGATAGCATTGCCTGGAGTTTTACGAACACTGGGCCTGATGTGCAAGACCTCTTCATCGAGGAGCTCAATCCTGCCAATCCCGGCCAATACCGAACACCCGATGGCATGGCTGCATTTTTAGTCCGCGAGGAAGTGATTGAGATTAGAAATAAACCAGCCCATCGCTTTATCGTCAAACAGAGTCGCCACGGGCCCATCATTTCAGAAACCTACGACCGGGCTAAAAATCTAATCAATACGGAGCGCTTTGCTTTGGCTCTACGCTGGACTGCGCTCGACCTTGATAATCAATCGGTGATCGGCTTACTCGAGATGAATCGCGCCACGAATTTAGAGGCATTCAAAAAAGCATTGCGCAAAAACTATGCCCCGATGCAAAACGTGGTGATGGCCGATACCGCTGGGAATATTGCGTTTCAGGCGGCTGGGGTTGCGCCGAAGCGCACCCTCCATCAAGGCCTCTATGGGGTTGCACCAGCCCCAGGCTGGGACAAGCAATACGACTGGCAAGGCTATATTCCATTTGATCAGTTGCCTGCGCTCGATAATCCTGAGCGAGGTTGGATAGCTACCGCCAATCAGCAAATCCTGGCTGCCAATAATCCCAATCCGCTCACGGGCGACTGGGAATTGCCTTTCCGCTATGATCGTATTACAGCCTTACTGGAAGCAAAGCAGCAGCATGACTTTGCTTCGATGCGAACCATGCAGGGCGATACCCTTTCCCTCGCTGCAACGCCCCTACTCCCCCTCTTTAAGGCAACGCAGTCGACTCATTCAAGCGCAGCCGCAGCAAAAGCCATTATTGCCAGCTTTGATGGGGATATGCGCATCGATAGCGGTGGCGCCCTCCTCTTTAATGCCTGGGTAGATCAACTGACGCGCCATTTATTTTCACGTCTTGGGGATTATTTTTCGGTGCAGTACGGCAAGCGTCAATTTAGGGATGCTTTACTGGAGCAAATTTCAAGTCCCAATAGCCCCTGGTGTGATTCTCCACAAACCACAGGGGTAGAGAGCTGCGCGCAGGCCTCACAACAGGCAATGGATCGCGCACTGGAATACCTGAGTACGCAATACGGCAGCGATCCGGCCAATTGGAAATGGGGTGATGCGCACATCGCAGTCTCTGAGCATCGTCCTATTAGTCGGGTACCATTATTAAATCGTTTGTTTAATATCACCACGCCATTTCCGGGAGATGGATTTACGATCAATGTCGGCAAGCCTGAACTCGGCAAGCATAAAAACCCATACGAAACCAAACAAGCAGCAAGCCTACGAACCGTGTTTGATTTAGCCGACTTAGAACAATCAACCTTCATCTATCAAACGGGGCAATCCGGCTGGGCTCAAAGCAAGCTCTATCGCAACCTCAATCCCCTTTGGGCAAGTAATCAAGCCTTACCACTGCAGATGAAGCCCAGCAACTTCCAGCGCCAACTCGAGCTCAGACCAAAGTAGGTCTATTGGGGTTTAAAATAGAAACACACATTTATTGAGGGGTTTTACGATGAAAAGATGGATGGCGATCGCGGTCTGCATAACCGCCCTACCAATTTCAAGCGCCTTTGCTGCTTGGCAAGAGATTGGCTCCAATGAACAATCCACCGTGTCTTTGGATATTGAGACCCTAAAAAAAGATGGCGACAAGGCCCAAATCATGTCGATGCTGGACTTTACTAAGCCTGGTGTAGACCCGAAAACAAAAGAGCCCATTCGTTCCATCATTGGTCTAAACGAATACCTTTGCGAAAAAGCCCAATACCGCCCCATTGAATACAAAGTCTTTTCTGGCAATAAAGGGGAAGGTAAGGTCGTTGCGGATATTAAATCCCCAGACAGTCCATTTGAAGCGATCACCAGCGGCTCATGGGCTGCGGGAGTCTATAGCATTGCCTGCCGAGCCAAATAAACAAAGGCTCTTTCCTCAACTCTGCCGCTGCATGGTGTGGCATAGCTTGACCTATACGCTCATTATTGGTTTTAGTATTTTCTTCTTATCGGGTTGCGCCCTGCCCTTAGCGGCCATCGGTAGTGCCGGCACAGCAACTGCCGGCGCCGCAGGAGGGGCGGTTGCGACTGCAGCAGTA
This sequence comes from uncultured Polynucleobacter sp., assembly GCA_964621735.1. Taxonomy (GTDB): domain Bacteria; phylum Pseudomonadota; class Gammaproteobacteria; order Burkholderiales; family Burkholderiaceae; genus Polynucleobacter. The sequence continues at coordinate 4,282 of CAZUMD010000015.1, read as the reverse complement.
GCCAACCCTAGCACAGCAATCAGCGTTGCCTCAACGGTCACTACTGGCAAATCCCCGCTAGAGCATGCCGCCTCTGAGGCGACCAAAAAGGAGTGTAATTTTTTAAATCTACTGGGACCCAAACCGGTTTGCCAAGAATTTGTGATGCCGCCCATCATGGATCACAGCCAAGAAATGATGGGCATAGCCGATCGACCGGTAGATCAAACAACGCCTGCGCCCGGTAGATAAAATAAAGACGTAAATGTTCTATCGCAAGGCGGCCGATTAATTCCCTGAGAGGGGCTTTAACAGCCCACGCAAATCATTGTGATCTAGCGTATGCATCAACTCCAGTAACTCACCTAATTCTCCCTTCGGAAAGCCTTTGCGGGCAAACCAAGAAAGGTAATCTCCGGGTAATTCTGAAAGGGTACGGCCCGCATACTTGCCATAGGGCATTTTCATGCGAACGAGCTTTTCGAGGGATTCGGGGGTCACTGTGGTGCTGAAGGGAATTGGGGTGGCTGATGGGGTTCGAACCCACGACAACTGGAATCACAATCCAGGACTCTACCGCTGAGCTACAGCCACCGTAGAAGAAAAGAGATTATAGCTTTTTGTCGGCTTTTAGCCAAAATTTGCCGGTCGGCCAACGCATGGTCAATCCGAGCTGGTTTTTTAGGGCAAACAGGCCATGTAAAAGCGCTTGATTTCAGGGTCACAACGTACGTCCTTAAGAACAATCGGCCGCTCTAAGGAGATTCCTTCAATCGAGCGGCAGCGACTGAGTGCAACATAAACTTGACCCGATGCAAACGCCCCAGAAGATAGATCAACCTTCACTTTATCGAGGGTCTTACCTTGGCTTTTATGGATCGTCACGGCCCACGCTAGCATGAGCGGCATTTGCTCATAGGAGCCAATCACATTGGGCTTAATTTTCCCCGACACCATATCGTGATCATATTTATACGATTCCCATTTGAATGGTGTTACCTCAACCGTATTTGTATAAGCCCCGTTGGGAATCTTGACCTTAATTTTGTCTTTGCCTATTTCATGCACAATGCCAATGCTGCCGTTGACCCATTTTTTTGGAAAGCCATTGTCATTGGCCGTAAACATCACCTTCGATCCTGGCTTTAAGGTTAAGTGCATGGGCGAGGGTAAATTGCGCTCATCCACATTGAACTTCCCTTCGAGCTTGCCTGTAAAGCTGGCAGCATCGCTCGTCAAGTTTTTGAGCTCGCCGTGATTAATCATGTCTGCCCTAGCATTGGTCGTAGTCAGCGTAATCGTCAGTGGATCAGGCTCTGCCGCCTTAGCAAAGCAGGTATCGTTGATGGTTTCCAGTGCCACCTCAATGTCTTCATTAATGCGAATTTGATTCAGTAACTGGGCAAAATGAGCATCCTTTTGACGAAAGATTTTAGTGAGCTCGATCATCGTAATTTCTTTACGATGCAGTGCCATGGCGCAAAAGAAATACGGGCCCTCATAGCCGCGCTCATGCAGGATGTGCATATCGCTACTCGATACCACGGGCGGCAATTGAAATAAATCACCGACAAACATGATCTGTATTCCCCCAAATGGCTCGCCTTTTTGGGGGCCATTTTCACGCAAGAAGAGGTCAATTGCATCCACCAGATCAGCCCGCACCATCGATATTTCATCAATGATGAGTAAGCGAATGTCTTTATACAACTGCCGCTCGCGCGAAGAACGTAAGGGCTTGATATCTTCTTCCGGAAAAATCAAGCGTGGCGGCAGGCGAAAAAAAGAATGAATCGTGACGCCGCGTACCTGAAGCGCTGCCACTCCCGTAGGGGCTAACACTACAACGTTGCCAGCAATCGTTTTACGCAAATGACTGATTAACGTGGTTTTACCGGTACCTGCCTTGCCACTAATAAAGATATATGGATCGCCGCGCTCGACTGCATCTATAGCCAATTGGTAATCTGGGGTAATCTCCAGCTCAAGATCAGCGCCCTGATTTTGCACTGCGCTCATGAATTTTCCGCCAAGGCAGCATCCATCTCAAATGCCGCCCAATCCCCTAGCTCCAAACTCGCCTCAAGAAAAAATTCAGCAATTGCTTCTTTACTCTGTACTTTTGCTAAGGCATGGTGATCCGATAAGCGCTGGCGCCAATAGCGTGAACCGGCCCTGCCATGGGCTAAGCCTAAGATGTGGCGTGTAAAGGCGCCGATGTAAAACGGCTTTCCCTTGGCCTGGCATTCATCAAGCCAGCGCCAGACCTGATGCACCAAGCCAATTTGTACGCGATGCCATTCCGACTCGCTAAAGAGATAACCTGCAGCCTCGCCATTAGTCTCGAGCAAGTCATCCCAGCCGAGTAACATCGCTGGAAAGTGGTAGGCGGCGCGCCCCACCATAAAGCCATCAAAGTCATGCCAGTGGCCCGCGATTTGGTCATTGTTCTCTAGGCCGCCATTTAGCAGAACGGCCACATTTGGAAACTGCTTTTGAAGATCCAAGCGTAATTGCGCCGCCACGCCATAGTGCAATGGGGGCTTACTGCGGTTTTCTTTGGGCGAAAGGCCCTTCAATACGGCGTTACGTGCATGAATGGTGACTTGATGGGCACCTGCATCGGCAACGGCCAACATAAAATCCAGTGCAAATTGGTAGTCTGCCTGATGTCTACTGGCGTCCATATGATCCAGGCCCAGGCGATGTTTTACTGAAATGGGTAAGTCGCATGCTGCGCGCATCGCTCTCACGCAATCGGCGACCAATTGCGGCTCCGCCATCAGGCAAGCCCCAAAGGCGCCGCGCTGCACCCGCTCTGAAGGACATCCGCAATTGAGATCGATTTCGTCATAGCCCCATTGGGCTGCTAAAGCTGCTGCTTTTGCCAAATCCGCTGGCTCACTGCCGCCCAGTTGCAATACCACTGGATGCTGCTCGCTCGAATAATCCAGATGACGCGGCACATCACCATGCAGTAATGCGCCCGTGGTCACCATTTCAGTATAGAGAACAGCCTGCTTCGATAACTGCCGATGGAAAGAGCGGCAGTGCCGATCGGTCCACTCCATCATCGGTGCAACGGCTAGGCGCTTTCCTCCTGGATTGGCTTGGTGTTCGTTGTCGGATTGCGTCATTGCATCTGAATCCATTGGATTTCTATCATTCGCTTCATGCCATTATCCAGCACTGTTGCTCCATGCAGAGAGAAAAAGCCACCCAGAGGTGGCTTTTCTGATCCAGCTTGAGGAGCCTACTCGCGCGAAGCCTTCTTGCGATCATGCTCTTTTAAGTAACGTTTGCGCACGCGAACGCTTTTGGGGGTGACTTCAACCAACTCATCGTCGCTAATAAACTCTACTGCGTACTCTAAAGTCAGGTCGATTGGCGTGACTAAGCGGACCGCTTCATCGGTACCCGAAGAACGTACGTTGGTCAGCTGCTTCCCTTTAATCGGATTAACCACTAAGTCGTTATCGCGACTATGAATACCAATCACCATGCCTTCGTATACGGGGTCACCATGCTTTACAAACATGCGGCCACGATCCTGTAACTTCCAAATCGCATACGCCACTGCTTCGCCATCATCTTGACTGATCAGCACGCCATTATGACGCTCGCCCAAAATACCGTCTTTCGCAGGTGCGTAAGAATCAAAAGTATGGCTCATCAAACCATTACCACGGGTCATGGTCATAAAGTCACCCTGAAAACCAATCAGCCCACGCGCTGGAATGCGGTACTCCAGACGCGTACGCCCTTTTCCGTCGCTCACCATATCTTGCAACTCGCCTTTGCGCTTGCCTAAATCTTCCATCACGGCACCTTGGGTAGCGTCTTCGACATCAACCGTTAAATTCTCATACGGCTCCATCTTCACACCATTCTCTTCATGGAAAACGACGCGTGGACGCGATACTGCCATTTCATAGCCTTCACGGCGCATGGTCTCTACAAGAATAGTGAGGTGCAATTCACCGCGACCGGATACTTCAAACACCGTATCGTCATCCGTCTCTTTTACACGGAGTGCCATATTGGACTTTAATTCGCGATCTAAGCGTTCACGGATCTGACGGCTAGTCACAAACTTACCTTCACGACCTGCAAATGGGCTAGTGTTCACCATAAAGTTCATGGTTAGGGTGGGTTCATCGATCTTCAGCATCGGTAATGCTTCAGGCGTATCAACGGCACAGACAGTGGTACCAATAGCTAACTCTTCAATACCGTTAATCAATGCGATATCGCCAGCAAAGGCTTCGTCAACAACCTCTCGCTCTAAGCCTTTGAATTTCAA
>CAZUMD010000014.1:0-18807 GCA_964621735.1 uncultured Polynucleobacter sp. | reverse complement strand
TCCAGCGTCCCCTTGAAATCGGATCACTTGCGCCCATATACAGATGAAATAAGTAGCAGCAAGTGTGCTCAAAGCCACTTCCCTTCCGAAATGACCAAAGCGATTTAGACCCATGACCCAAGAAAAACCCGAAGCAACACCCGAAAATCAAACTGAAGCAGCGGTAGATACGGCGGCCAATGCCGCAGAAGCAGCTGCCGAGCAGACTGTAGAACAACAGCTTGCTGAACTGCAACAAAAATTAAGCGAGATGCAAGACAACTTCTTGCGTGCCAAGGCCGAAGGGGAAAACATCCGTCGCCGGGCAGCAGAAGACATTGGCAAGGCACATAAATTTGCCATTGAGGGTTTTGCTGAGCATTTAGTGCCGGTTGCCGATAGCCTGTACGCGGCCCTCAGCGCTGAAGCGGTCGATGCAAAAGGGTTTAAGGAAGGACTAGAGATCACGCTCAAGCAGTTGATGAGCGCCTTTGAAAAAGGCCGCCTGGTGGAAATAAACCCCGCTAGCGGCGATAAATTTGACCCCCATCACCATCAGGCCATCTCGATGGTCCCATCCGAGCAGGAGCCTGGAACCGTGGTGAGCGTGTTGCAGCGCGGCTATTCCTTGGCGGATCGGGTTTTAAGGCCTGCTTTAGTGACCGTGAGTCAGTCGGCTTCCTAGCCAACCCCAGCATTTCGGGCAAAAAAAGAGAATAAATTGGTTTTTCTGGGTTTTTGCCCCTTGAATTGGCCTTTTTTGACCCCAAATACCTTACATCAGACGTAATAACGCGACTTTTGCGCACACCTTATTTTTAAGCGGAGTAGATATGGGAAAGATTATTGGAATTGACTTAGGAACCACCAATTCGTGCGTTTCTGTAATTGAAAACGGCACCCCTCGGGTGATTGAAAACGCCGAAGGCGGACGTACAACCCCTTCGATCATTGCCTACATGGAAGACGGCGAAGTGCTTGTTGGCGCTCCTGCGAAACGCCAATCGGTTACCAACCCACGCAATACGGTCTATGCGGTAAAGCGCCTGATGGGCCGTAAATTTACGGACAAAGAAGTACAAAAAGACATTGGCCTCATGCCTTACAAAATTATTCAAGCGGATAACGGCGATGCATGGGTTGAGGCCCGTGATAAAAAAATGGCGCCACAGCAGGTCTCTGCTGAAATTCTGCGCAAAATGAAAAAGACAGCAGAAGATTATTTGGGCGAAGAAGTGACAGAGGCGGTCATTACTGTACCGGCTTACTTTAATGACAGCCAACGCCAAGCAACCAAAGATGCTGGCCGTATTGCTGGTCTCGAAGTCAAGCGCATCATCAATGAGCCTACCGCAGCTGCCTTGGCCTTTGGCCTTGATAAGCAAGATAAGGCGGATCGCAAGATTGCGGTATATGACCTGGGCGGTGGAACCTTTGACGTTTCCATTATTGAAATTGCCAACGTCGATGGTGAAAAGCAATTCGAGGTACTTTCCACCAACGGCGATACCTTTTTGGGCGGCGAAGATTTTGACCAGCGCATCATCGACTGGATTATTGATGAGTTCAAAAAAGAGCAGGGCGTTGATCTCAGCAAAGACGTCTTGGCATTGCAGCGCTTAAAAGACGCGGCAGAAAAAGCCAAGATTGAATTGTCCTCATCGCAGCAAACCGAAATCAACTTGCCCTACGTCACGGCAGACGCTAGCGGTCCTAAGCACCTGAACTTGAAACTCACCCGTTCCAAGCTCGAGTCCTTGGTGGAGGAGTTGATTGAGCGCACCATGGGTCCATGCCAAATGGCACTCAAGGATGCCGGCGTATCGGCATCCGACATCGATGATGTGATTTTGGTGGGCGGTCAAACGCGCATGCCCAAAGTACAAGACAAAGTGAAGGACATCTTTGGCAAAGAGCCACGCAAAGACGTGAACCCAGACGAAGCCGTTGCCGTTGGTGCAGCGATTCAGGGATCGGTTTTATCGGGCGATCGCAAAGACGTTCTGTTGCTGGACGTAACGCCACTCTCCTTGGGTATTGAGACCTTGGGCGGCGTGATGACCAAGATGATTCCAAAAAACACGACCATCCCAACCAAGCATGCACAGGTCTATTCCACAGCGGAAGATAACCAGCCTGCGGTCACGATTAAGTGCTACCAAGGCGAGCGTGAGATGGCCAGCGCCAATAAGTTATTGGGCGAGTTTAATTTGGAAGGCATTCCACCGGCTGCCCGTGGTACCCCACAGATTGAAGTCACTTTTGATATTGATGCTAACGGTATTTTGCATGTCACCGCTAAGGACAAAGCCTCTGGTAAAGAAAACAAAATTACCATTAAGGCGAACTCCGGCCTAACCGAAGAAGAAATTCAGCGGATGGTGAAAGATGCTGAAGCCAATGCAGCCGAAGACAAAAAAGTGTTGGAGCTTGTCACTGCCCGTAATACGGCAGATGCTTTGGCCCACTCAACCAAGAAAGCATTGGAAGAGCATGGTGCCAGCTTAGAAGCGGCTGACAAAGAAGCGATTGAGGCTGCTTTAAAAGAACTGAACGAGGCCATTAAAGGCAGCGACAAAGCGGCGATTGAGGCGAAAACCGAAGTGCTTGGTAAGGCGAGCCAAAAGCTGGGCGAGAAAGCCTTTGCTGCTGAGCAAGCGAAAGCTAGCGGCGGCGCTGCCCCTGGTGCTGCTGGCGCGAGTGCATCGCAAGGCGGTCCAGCCGATGCGGATGTAGTCGATGCCGACTTTAAAGAGGTTAAAGAGGATAAGAAATAATCCGCTTTTTACATAAGCAGTAAACACAAGTCGGCCCAGCGCCGACTTGTGTCGTTTTAATGATGCTGAGAGGAATAGGCTGTGGCTACAAGTAAACGCGATTTTTATGAGGTACTGGGCGTTGGAAAAAATGCCAGCGACGAGGATTTAAAAAAGGCGTATCGCAAATTAGCGATGAAGTACCACCCCGATCGTAATCCCGATAATCCCGGCGCTGAGGCTAAATTCAAAGAGGCGAAAGAAGCCTATGAGATGCTCAGCGATCCGCAAAAGCGCGCTGCCTATGATCAGTATGGCCATGCGGGTGTCGATCCCAATATGGGCGGCGGTGGTTTTGCGGGCGGCGGTTTTGCGGATGCCTTTGGGGATATTTTCGGGGATATTTTTGGTCAAGGCGGTGGCCGCAGCGCCGGACCTCAAGTCTATAAGGGCGCCGATCTGCGCTACAACATGGACATTACCCTCGAGCAAGCAGCCGAGGGTTATTCCACCCAAATTCGGGTGCCTAGTTGGAGTAACTGTAAGCACTGTAGCGGTAGTGGTGCTGAACCCGGCAGCAAGGTCGAGACCTGCCCAACCTGTAACGGTCAAGGGCAAGTACGTGTAGCGCAGGGATTTTTTTCGATGCAACAAACCTGCCCCAAGTGCCGCGGTACCGGTCAATACATTCCGAAGCCTTGCAAACAATGCCATGGCAGCGGTAAGTTAAAAGAACAGAAAACCTTAGAGATCAAAATTCCGGCAGGCATCGATGATGGTATGCGCGTACGTTCGGTAGGCAATGGTGAGCCCGGCGTGAATGGCGGTCCCAGTGGCGATTTGTATGTCGAGGTGCGCGTGAAGCCCCATCCCGTGTTCGAGCGCGATGGCACTGATCTGCATGTGCAAATGCCGATTTCATTTGCGACCGCTACCATCGGTGGTGAGATTGAAGTACCAACCCTAACTGGCCGGGTTGAGTTTCCGATTCCAGAGGGAACGCAGACCGGCAAAACATTCCGCTTGCGCAACAAAGGCATTAAAGGATTACGCTCAGCCGTCGTGGGTGACCTGTTTGTGCATGTGATGGTGGAGACTCCGGTCAAGCTGTCTGATGAGCAAAAAGACCTACTCAAGCAGTTTGATGAGAGCCTAAGATCGGGCGGCGCTAAACACAATCCCCATCAAAAAGGATGGTTTGATAGCGTTAAAAGCTTTTTTAGTTAAGGCTGAAATCCGCTAGGAAGCGAAGCTGTGTTCCGCATCCGGAAAACGGCCTGCTTTCACATCGCGAACAAAGGCTTTTATTGCAGCCTCAATCGATGGCCTGCCTTCCATAAAATTCTTGACGAATTTGGGCGGCTTGCCTGGACTAATTCCGAGCATATCCGGCAATACCAATACTTGGCCTGAGCAGTCTGGCCCGGCGCCGATGCCAATCGTTGGAATCGACACCACTTCTGTAATTTTTTTCCCTAAAGCCGATGGTATGGCCTCGAGCACCAGTAGTTGGGCGCCGGCAGCTGCGCACGCCTGTGCTTGTTCCAGCATCAGTGCTGCAGCATCTTTGTTTTTGCCTTGCACTTTGTAGCCGCCAAGCAAATGCACGGATTGCGGTAGCAGGCCAAGGTGAGCGCATACGGGTACGCTGCGCTCAACTAAGTGGGTAATGATGTCAACTTGCCAATCGGATCCCCCCTCCAGTTTCACCATGTCGGCACCCGCACGCATCAGTTCGGCGGCAGACTCTAAGGCAAGGTAGGGGTCGCCATAACTGGCAAAGGGTAAATCGGCCATCAAAAAAGCCTTTGTATTTACCCGGGCTACGCACTGGGTGTGATATGCCATCTCGTCCACGGTGACGGGTGTGGTGCTGCTGTGGCCTTGAACAACATTACCAAGCGAGTCACCCACCAAAATCACATCAATCTCGCAACGATTCAGTAAGGCGGCCATGGTGGAGTCATAGGCCGTCAGGACGGCAATTTTTTCCTGCTCCGCATGCATCGAGAGCAGTTTAGTAATCGTAATGGGCTTTTCGCCTTGCAAATAACTCATACCGCCAGTGTAATGAATTAATGGGCCGAGGGGCGATATTCGGCTTTTTCGTCGCTAGTGCAGTTGCGGCAAGTCAATTTTTCAATGCGCTGATGGGCTACCTGGGGTAGGTAACTTTTGAGTGCGCCAAACTCCGGTAAAAAGAAATCCGGTGCGATTTCTAAGAGGGGCAGCAAGACAAACGAGCGCTCGGTAATGCGGGGGTGGGGCAAGGTCAGTTCGGAGTCGCCCTGTGCCACCCCTTCAAAATACAAAATATCCAGATCGAGCGTGCGGGGGGCATTTTCATAGGGACGCTCACGACCAAATTGCTGCTCAATCGTTTGGCAGACATGCAGCAAGCCATAGGGCGTTAAGTCGGTTTCAATTTGGACTACTGAATTAATGTAGTCGCCGCCCGAAGCCTCTACTGGCGCGCTTTGGTAAAGGCAGCTTTTATGGATGATTTGCAACTGGCTACGCAATGCCAAGCAAACCATGGCATCGGTAATGATTTGCCGTGTATCGCCGACATTGCCGCCAAATCCAATAAACGCTTTTGCCATAGTGGCCCCTAACTCAATATCTGAGTACTTTACTGAAGATTGCTAAAACCTGCTTGGCAGCCCTAATTTAGTCGGTAGCGGCCTGATCAGGGGCTGCTGCGACTGCTTTGGGTTTACGCCGCCTACGGCGCTTGGTGGCAGGGCTGCCTAGGCTGGAGAGGGAAACCTCCTCTTTGACGGCGGCCAATAGGGCTTCTTGCTCTACTGGGTCGGCATCAATAAAGCGGGTCCACCATTGACCCAGGCTTTCTGGGCGCTCGCCCGTGGCGCAGCGAAGCAACATGAAGTCATAACCCGCCCGAAAGCGCGGCAACTCCAGCATGCGTTGTGGGAAGCGGCCAATGCGTTTATCGAACCGGGGCTGCAGGGCCCAGATCTCGCGCATGTCGGCCTCAAAGCGCCGTTGAATCATCATGCCTTTGCTTTGGGTCGCGATCACATCGTCCATGGCGGCATGTAAGGCGGCAATATTAGCCATGCCGGCAGCCAGATTTTTTTGCCATGTGTTCAGTAACTCAGGCCAGAGCAGGGTAGCAAATAGAAAGCCGGCAGAAACCCCTTTGTCGTTCTGAATGCGTTCATCGGTATTGCCCAGTGCCAAGCGAATAAATGCTTCACTACCGGGAACCCCCGCTTTGGGATCAAGCGCAGTATCCAGCAGGGGCAGTACCCCATGGTGCAGTCCCGCTTCCCGCAAACCCTGAATGGCTTGCCACGAGTAGCCCGACATCAGTAGTTTGAGGATTTCATCGAAGAGCCGAGCGGCGGGCACATCATGAATTAACTTAGCCAGCTTGGCAATCGGCGCGCGCGTTTCGGGGGATAGAGTAAAGCCCGTTTTGGCCGCAAACCGAATGGCCCGCAACATGCGCACGGGGTCTTCACGGTAGCGTTTGGATGGATCACCAATCATGCGCAGGGTGCGCTGCTGCATGTCTGCCATACCGCCGTGGTAATCGAGGACGGTTTCAGTAGCGGGATCGTAATACATCGCATTAATGGTGAAGTCGCGCCGCGTAGCGTCCTCCACTTGAGTACCCCAAACGTTGTCGCGCAAAATGCGACCACTATCGGCGACGTGGTCACCCGCGTTTTCAAGTAATGCCCTGAAGGTGGAGACCTCAATGATTTCGGGACGCTCTTTGCCAAAAAAAGTGACGTGCACAATCTGAAAGCGGCGACCGATTAAGCGTGATTTGCGAAACAGCTTTTGTACTTGCTCTGGCGTTGCATTGGTTGCTACATCAAAGTCTTTTGGGCCAATGCCGAGCGCAAGATCACGTACTGCACCACCAACGATGTAAGCCTGGTAGCCCCCTTGTTGCAAGGTATGGGTTACTTTGACTGCATTTTTGGAAAGGAGTTGTGGGTCAATCCGATGGGCTTTTTTGCTAATGCGCTTGGGAGCGCCAGCACCAGGCGATTGCGTAACTTTGGATCGTGGACTGCGGCGGAAAATACGCTGGATTAACTTGGTAATCATGCAAACAGTTCCAAAATAGGCCATTGCCTTTTTTCCGCTTCTGCACGTAAGCGGGGGTCTGGATTGGTTGCAATCGGATGAGTCACCACTTCCAATAAGGGCAGGTCATTGAGTGAATCCGAATAAAAATAGCTCTTCTCCATTTGCTCCATGGTGTGACCCAAAGAAGTCAACCAATCCCGCACCCGCTGAATTTTGCCTTCCCGAAAACTGGGAATGCCATACACCGCACCCGTAAACATTTGGGTTGCCTCATTGTTGACGGTGGCAGGTTCAGTAGCCACTAAGTGCGTAATACCAAATGCATTGACAATTGGGCGAGTCACAAAGCTATTGGTCGCAGTGACAACACAACATAGATCGCCAGCATCTTGATGGCGTTTTACTAGAGCAATGGCAGCCGGATGTAATTTACCGATAATCACTTCCGCCATAAATGCATCATGCCATTGCTGCAATTGGGCACGGGGATGCTCGGAGAGCGGCTTTAAAGCAAAGCGCAGAAAGCCATCGATGTCTAACTTGCCGAGTTTGTAGTCAGCATAAAACTGCTCATTTTTTTGGGCATAATCAATCCCATCCACAACCCCTTGGCGGACTAAAAATTGCCCCCACTCATAATCACTATCGAAGGGCAATAGGGTGTTGTCTAGATCAAATAAAGCAAGTTGTGTCATCGGTTCATCAATTCATTATTCGGACTACTGGAAAGCTGCAGTAATTCGCGCACTAAAGGCAAGGTAACCGCCCGCTTCGTTTCCAAGGAGTAGGCATCAAGGGCATCGAGTAGCGCCATGAGATTAGGCATATCTCGGTAAAAACGACTCAAAAGCCAGGGCATTACATCGGGCGAGAGTACCAGTCCGCGATCGCTCGCTGCTTGCTCTAATGCCTGTATCTTCTCATGGTCGCTCAGTAAGTGAGTCTGAAACACCAGACCCCAAGCGAGGCGCGTGCGTAAATCTTCGCGCAATTTGAGGTTGGCAGGCGCATCGCTGCCCGCCATAAAGACGCAGAGGTGCTGACTATCCCGTACCGCATTGAGAACGCGAAAGAGTGCGCTACTTAAGCGCTCGTCAAGAAGGTCCACATCGTCTACGGCAATTGCGGTTGGAATGACTGCCTTTAATTGCTGTGGCAGTTCTGCTTCCAGTTTTACCCAAGCACTGGGGTCATCATTGCTTAAGTAGTAGTAAGGGAGTGAGGCGTTTTGCGCTGCGTGCATGAGGGCGCGTAACAGATGGCTGCGCCCTGAGCCAGGCGCCCCCCACCAATAAATCCAGCGGTGGTTTAGGGGGTTTGCATCGACTATTGCGCGAGTTTCTGTGGATGCAGTCCACTGCTCGGTAATTTTTTGTAGGGTAGAAATCAGAGCGCGATCGCCGCCAGGCAAAAAATTACCTAAGCTTGCTTGGTGCGTACGACCAAGGTCTAAGGCAAATTGCCGTGGCAAGGCATTGGAACTCATTTTCCTTGGTACCAGCTACTCTTGATGTACAAAGACCAGCCAAATTGAATCAATACCAAGCTGACGGCGCTAGCGGGCAGTGCGAGTAAGACGCCAAAAAATCCAAAGAGCTTGCCAAAAATAATTAAGGCAAATAAAACGGCAACAGGATGCAGGCCAATGCGCTCGCCCACCAGTCGCGGCGTGAGAAAAAAGCCTTCTAAAGCCTGACCGATACCAAATATGGCCAGTACCCAAATTAACTCAGGGCCAAAGCCAAATTGCAGGATGGCTGAGAGAATGCCAATGCCAAGTCCCAGGGCAATGCCAATGTAGGGAATGATGATCATCAGACCCGTGAATACACCCAAGGCAATGGCGCCGTCCATCCCAACGAGGCTGAGACCAATGCTATAAAAAGTCGCCATCACCAAAATCACCAGAATCTGCCCGCGCAGGTATTGCGATAGGAGTCCATCGGTATGCATGCAGAGATGACGTGCGGTGTCCATAAAGCGCGGAGGAATGAAGCCCTCCAGCAGTTTGAAAAAGTGATTCCAGTCGATTAACAAGTAAAACAAGACAAAGAAAATCAAAATGAGATTAACAAAGCCATTCACGACTGAGCTACCCGATAAAAGAATCGTGTCGAGCGTAGAGCTGACTAAGGCATCGGCATTCGTACTGAGGTGAGCCGTTACTTTTTGCGTCACGGTTTCGCGCAGAGCAACCCAATCAAACTGCATCTGGTATTTGGCCAAGGTTGGCTCTAACCACGCCTGCGTGTTTTGCACCCAAATGGGCAGCTTGGTTTTGATTAGGGGAATTTCATGGCCAAGTAGATTGGCAAGCAGCATGAAGAGCCCAGTAACGAGGCTGAGACCAAAAACAATTGTCAATGTCGCTGCCAAGGCGCGGGGGATGTGCAGGCCCTCAAGCCAGCTTGCTACGGGTCGTAGGGCATAGGCAAGAATAAAAGCAGCCAAAAAAGGGGTAAAAATTTCAGCCATGGGGCATTGATCCTCTAGAATTCAATGATTCTACCGATCAACGCACGCTTTCACCTTATTTCCAAACGGCCCCCCATGAGCTCTTCCTCTAATTCCCAAGCCCAAAGCCTCTCGTACCGCGATGCTGGCGTTGATATCGACGCTGGCGATGCCCTGGTCGACCGCATTAAGCCGCTGGCCAAGAAAACCATGCGCGAGGGTGTGCTGGCTGGTATTGGCGGCTTTGGCGCCTTATTTGAGGTGCCCAAGCGCTACAAAGAGCCTGTATTAGTGTCGGGTACCGACGGTGTGGGTACCAAACTCAAATTGGCATTCGAATGGAATCGCCATGACACCATTGGTCAAGACTTGGTCGCGATGAGCGTGAATGACATTTTGGTGCAGGGTGCAGAACCCCTCTTTTTTCTGGATTACTTTGCCTGCGGCAAGCTGACGGTGGATACCGCAGCAACGGTGGTTGGTGGCATTGCTACGGGCTGCGAGCTAGCGGGTTGCGCCCTGATTGGCGGCGAGACCGCTGAAATGCCTGGCATGTACCCCGACGGCGAATACGATTTAGCCGGCTTTGCAGTCGGCGCAGTGGAAAAATCCAAGATCATTAATGGCAGCCGGATTGTGCCGGGCGATGTCATTTTGGCCCTGGGTTCCAGTGGCGCCCATTCCAATGGCTATTCCTTGGTGCGAAAGATCATCGAGCGTGCTGGCGCAAAGCCAGGCGATGATATTGGCGGACGTCCTTTGATTGATGTGGTGATGGCGCCAACTGAAATCTACGTCAAGCCATTGTTGAAGTTAATTGGCGAGGTTGATGTGAAGGGCATGGCCCACATTACAGGTGGTGGACTAGTCGATAACGTGCCCCGGGTTTTGCCAGAACATACTCAAGCTGTTTTGCATCGCGACAGTTGGGTTCTGCCCGACTTATTCCGTTGGCTGCAAATGAAGGGTGGCGTGGTCGATGCAGAGATGGTTCGCGTCTTTAATTGCGGTATTGGTATGGTCGTTGTTCTGGCCAAAAGCGAAGCGGATAAAGCCCTCGCTTCACTCCGAGCGCAGAGCCTAACAGCATGGGTCGTGGGTGAGGTAGTTGAGCGGGCGCCCAATGCAGCGCAAACGATTGTTATTTAATCGAACTCAGTTCTTCTAAGCAGTATTGCAGCGCTGCCGGTAAGCCTCTGGCATCAAACGGATTAAACGCCTGCCTGCCGTCAATCGCTCTGAGCCAGGTCAGTTGACGTTTACCCAGTTGCCGTGTTGCTGCTAACGCTTTGTAACGCATTTGTTCTGCGTCGATATGTCCTTCTAAAAACTCCCATACTTGACGGTAGCCAACTGCGCGCATGGCAGGTAGGTCGGCATGCACTCCAGGATGGGTGCGTAGTAAACGCACTTCATCAATCAATCCGGCTTTGAGCATGCCGTCAAAGCGACTCTCTAAATTGTGATGCAGCTGCGCGCGCTCCGCTGGCTCTAATGAAACCAGGCGCAGCCAACTCGGAATTAATGAGCCCGCACGGCCGTCTTCGCTGGGCGATTCTGCAAGCCAGGCTGACATCGGTTTGCCGGTGGACTGCACGACCTCTAAGGCGCGCTGAATGCGCTGCGAATCATTAGGCTCTAAGCGCGCTGCTGTAATAGGATCGACTTTCATCAGCTCGGCATGCATTGCCGGCCAGCCGAGCGCCTTGCCTTGGTTATCGAGGCGCGCCCGAATGACCGGGTCTGCAGGCGGAAGGCTGGATAAGCCATAAGCAAACGCACGCCAATAGAGCATGGTGCCGCCGACGATCACTGGCACATTACCGCGTTGCCGAATGTCAGTAACGAGCCTTGTCGTGTCGCTTGCAAAACGCGCTGCAGAGTAGGCCTCGGTTGGATCAAGAATGTCGATGAGGTGATGCTTTACTGCTGCGCGCTCAGCTTGGGTGGGTTTAGCGCTACCAATGTCCATACCCCGATAGACCAGCGCAGAGTCCATGCTGATGAGTTCAACCGTGATGTCGCGCGCCTGTGCCGCCTCTGCGAGCAACATGGCTAAGTGGGTCTTACCGGATCCAGTAGGACCCGCTATTGACAGGAGGGGCTGTGGATGCAATTCAGTCGGCATGGCGAGTGGAATGCAATCGTTTTAAGCTTAGCGAGCTTGGCTTTCGAGGGTAGCAATGTGATTACGAATCTCTTCCGCATCGCTCGCCTCGGGTGCTTCACTAATGTAGTGTTGCATGTCCTGTAGAGCTGGACGGAGGTATTCCAGCTGGGCAAAGATAAGGCCGCGATCGCGCACTTCCTCAATGGCGTCGGGCAACAAGATCACCAAGCGCTCCTGAATGCCAAGCAAGCGTTCCCAGCGTTCATGTTCGGTATAAATTAATTTGAGGTTACGCAAAAAGCGCGAGAGAATTTCTCGGCTACTGGATGCGCGTAAGAAAATACTTAAAGGAAGTGCAGTCTCACCCCGATAGCCTTTCGCATCCAAGTAGGGGTCGAGCATGGCCTGCAACTCATCTTTAGAGTAGGTGGCCCCATTGAGCGGATCCATAATGATTTCACCTTGAGGCAAGGAGACGCGCATCATGAAGTGATTCGGAAACGAGACCCCACGAATCTTCAAGCCAATTTGCTGGCCGAGCTCGATCATCAAAATAGCAAGGGAGATCGGAATGCCGCGACGACTTTCGATCACATGGTGCAGATAGGAATTCTCGGGTGCATAAAAGTCATTTGCGTTCGGACCAAACCCCAGCTCGGTGTAGAAAAAATGCTTGAGTAGCTGTAAGCGTTGTACTTGCGACGTATCGGCAGTGATGCGTTTTTTTAGCTTGCTACCTAGGGCATCGATTTCATCGAGCGTGTGCTGCACATCCAAATCCGGAAAGGCATGCTGGGCAACCGCAATCGCGGCTTCGGTTAATGGAAAATGATCATCCTCGGCAACGAGGGAAGTGAAGTAATCAAGTTGGCGTGTGGGCATACGGTCTATTTTGCATGACGCCGAAAATGCTGCCAACGAATACCCACAACCCAAAGGGCTATGAAGTACACCACAGCAGCGCCCAGAACCCAAGCGGCTAGTAAGCCAACGCGCGTCCATGGCTCACTCTGCATGGCAATCCACTGGTGCAGGTTGGCGCCATAGTGAAGCAATAGCGATAAGGGGATTAAGGCAATGCCGAGTTGAAAAAGGTATTTAGTCCAACCAAAACCGGCCGCAATGGCGCCGCGTCGATGCAAACCAATCCACAGTAGGGCTGCATTTAAGCAAGCACCAAGACCAACGGAAAGCGCTAGGCCGGTATGACCCAATAAAGGCACCAACACAATATTGGCTAGCTGGGTTGAGATCAGCACCAGCAAAGCAATTCGTACGGGCGTACGAATGTCTTGGCGGGCATAAAATCCAGGTGCCAAAATTTTGATCAGAATCAGTCCAATTAGCCCAACGCCATAGGCGGCAAGTGCCTGCTGGGTCATGACGACATCGAATGCGGTAAAGCGACCATAGTGATACAGCACTGCTGCAATCGGCTCACCAAAAAGGAGTAGCGCGATTGCGCAGGGGGCTGCCAGCAAGAAGGTGAGTTGCAAGCCCCAAACCAAAAGCTCACTCGCTTGTTTTGTGTCTTGCTGGGCATTGGCGCGACTGAGGCTAGGTAGCAGGACAGTGCCTAGTGCTACACCCAGTAACGCAGTCGGAAATTCCATGAGGCGGTCGGCATACGACAGCCAAGAGACACTGCCGGTTTGTAAGCGAGAGGCAATATTTGTGTTGATGACTAAGGAGATTTGCGCAACGGAGACGGCAAATACAGCGGGCCCCATTAGTTTTAATACGCGGCGGGCTTCGGGGTTGATCCAAGCACTCCGAATGGCTTGAGGCAGGATGCCGATGCGTGGCAGCAAGCCGAGTTTTCGGAGTGCAGGAATTTGAATGGCCAATTGCAAAACGCCGCCGACGAGCACACCGAATGCCAGGGCATAAATCGGTTGATCGAGTTGGGGAGCAAGCCAAAGCGCGCTACCAATTAAGGCTAAGTTGAGTAAAACAGGAGTGAAGGCTGGAATCGCAAAGCGCTGAAAGGTGTTGAGAATGCCGGCCGAGAGCGACACCATCGAAATCAGCCCTATGTAGGGAAACATAATCTGGGTCATGACCACGCTAGCTTCGAAAGCGGGGCTGCCGCTAAAGCCAGTGGCAATTGCCAAAATTAAGAGTGGGGCACCAACAATGCCTAGGCCAACGGTAAGTAAGAGGGCCCAAAAGAGCAGGGTAGCCACCGCATTAATCAGGGTTTTAGACTGGGCAGGGTCATCCTTGCTGGAAACTTCCCCCAAAATCGGCACAAATGCCTGGGAAAATGCCCCTTCGGCAAACAGCCTACGGAGCAGATTGGGGAGCCGAAAAGCCACATTAAAGGCGTCTGTCCACTCGGAGGCCCCAAAGCTTCGGGCAATCAGGGTTTCGCGTAATAGCCCTGTAATGCGCGATAGCATGGTGAAGGAGCTGACCTTGGCGGCAGCGGAAAGCAGGTTCATGGGTCAATTTTCACCTATTTATTAGGCAACTGGGCTTTTTAACTGCTTTCAGGTAAAATCTTGGGTTTTAGTGAGCTGACTAAAGAAAATCGCGGAAAACCGCAAGTAAACCCTCAAAAAGAGGATTTACCTTGCAAAGGCGATTAACTCAGTTTGCTGTTGAACGAATTAACCCATTGAAATTACATAGGCAGGTTTAAACATGGCCAATACCGCACAGGCACGCAAGCGCGCCAGGCAAGCAGTAAAACAGAACGAGCACAACTCCAGTTTGCGTTCGAAGCTTCGCACATCCATAAAGGCTGTGCGCAAAGCAATCGATACCGGCGATAAAGCAGCCGCTGCGAAAGTATTTGTCGCTGCGCAAGCAACCATCGACAAAATTGCAGACAAGAAAATTGCACACAAAAATACCGCGGCTCGTCAAAAGTCCCGTTTGTCTGCAGCAATTAAGGCAATGGCAGCCTAAGACGTTTTAGTTTGTTTGGTAGTACCCAGCCATAGCCCGCTCCTTATTAGGGCGGGTTTTGCTTTTTAAGTATGGGTTTGTGATTTAGGTTCGAATTCGCACGCTTCCTCAATGGCCAAGTCATTGTCTTTGGCAAAGTTGAGAACAAAGTCGAGGGCGCGTGGGTCGAGTTCATGCAGTCGGGTATCGATCACGACGCACTTGATCTGGGCTATTTGAATCGGCCTTGCATAAGGTGAAAAGGTAAAGCGCGGATCGGCATGATCGCCAGGCGGCCTAAATGAAGCCATGACCCCGCAGAGTCGCTCGGCCCAATCGCTCGGCCGAAATGGCTTACCGGATGATGTAACACCTTGGATAAACAGTTTTTTGTGTTTCAAATGGATGGGTATTTTGGTTGGGGCATTCGTACCGCGTTACCCTATAGCTTAACAGTGTGGATTGCATTAAATCGACCCATTGATAAAGGCATCGTGTTTTGAAAATGAGATCAGTACAAACTCCGCGGAGAGCCTCATGAATACCTCCTTAGCAAAGCCCCAAGTGCCGGGCCAACTGAAGCATTATTTGCAATTTACTGATCTCACGCGCAGCGAATACGATTACCTCTTCGCACGTTCCGCGTGGCTTAAGACCAAATTCAAAAGCTACGAAACCTGGCATCCCTTGCACGATCGCACCTTGGCGATGATTTTTGAAAAACAGTCGACCCGTACTCGGCTTTCATTTGAGGCGGGTATTCATCAGCTGGGAGGCCATGCCGTATACCTTAATACGCGTGATACCCAATTGGGTCGGGGCGAGCCTGTCGAAGATGCTGCTCAAGTCATTTCCAGAATGACCGACATCATCATGATTCGTACTTTTGGTCAAGACATCATTGAGCGCTTTGCCGCCAACTCACGGGTTCCAGTCATCAATGGCTTAACCAATGAATTTCATCCATGCCAAGTGCTAACCGACGTATTTACCTTTGTCGAGGCGCGTGGACCGATCCAAGGTAAAACCGTAGCCTGGGTTGGTGATGCGAACAATATGGCCTACACCTGGATTCAGGCGGCTGAAGTATTGGACTTTCAGGTGCGCTTTTCTGCGCCCAATGGATATGCTCTTGATCCCGCACGCTTAAGTGCTTCAGCAGCCAAGCACCTCACGGTTTGCAATAGCCCCGAGGACGCATGCAAAGATGCGGACCTTGTGAGTACCGATGTTTGGACCAGCATGGGCTTTGAGGATGAAAATACCTCCAGAATGGCGGCGTTTAAAAACTGGATGGTCTCGGATAGCTTGATGGCTTTGGCTAAGCCCAATGCACTCTTTATGCACTGCCTGCCTGCCCATCGTGGCGAGGAAGTATCCGCTTCGGTGATCGATGGTCCGCAAAGTGTTGTCTGGGAAGAGGCAGAAAATCGCCTGCATGTCCAAAAAGCATTAATGGAGTACCTGTTGTGCGGCCGCTTGGATTAATGCATTGCCGTCTTGGCATTCCTTTTTTAAAATAGCATTTGAATCAAAACATTACGTAAAGCGAACACCTACATCATGTCGGAAATTAAAAAAGCAGTTTTAGCGTACTCGGGTGGTTTAGATACCAGTGTGATCTTGAAGTGGTTACAAGATACCTACCAGTGTGAAATCGTGACCTTTACTGCTGATCTGGGGCAGGGCGAAGAGCTGGAGCCAGCACGCACCAAAGCCCTGCAATTTGGCATTAAGCCAGAAAACATCTTCATCGATGATTTGCGTGAAGAGTTTGTGCGTGACTTCGTGTTTCCGATGTTCCGCGCCAATACCGTATACGAAGGTGAGTATTTGCTCGGCACCTCCATTGCCCGTCCCCTGATTGCAAAACGGCAAATTGAGATTGCGCGCCAGGTTAAGGCTGATTCGGTTTCGCACGGCGCGACAGGTAAAGGCAATGACCAGGTTCGGTTTGAGCTGGGCTATTACGCGCTCGAGCCTGGCATCAAAGTCATTGCGCCGTGGCGCGAATGGGATTTGTTATCCCGCGAAAAGCTCCTCGCTTACGCTGAAAAACACGGTATTCCGGTTGAGATGAAGCACAAGCAAGGTGGTGCTCCTTACTCTATGGATGCCAACTTACTCCACATTAGTTTTGAAGGCCGCCATCTGGAGAATCCCAATGCGGAGGCCGAAGAATCAATGTGGCGCTGGACGGTTTCCCCCGAGAATGCACCCGATGCAGCAGAGATCATTGAAATTGAATTCCGCTCTGGAGATCCCATAGCGATTAACGGCAAAACCATGAAGCCCCATGAGCTCTTAGCTGAACTCAATACGCTGGGTGGTAAACACGGTATTGGCCGCCTCGATTTAGTCGAAAATCGCTTTGTCGGCATGAAGAGCCGTGGCTGCTATGAAACGCCTGGCGGCACGATTTTGCTCAAAGCCCACCGCGGCATCGAGAGCATCACGCTTGATCGCGAAGTGGCTCACCTTAAAGATGATTTAATGCCGCGCTATGCCAGTTTGATTTACAACGGCTATTGGTGGTCACCAGAGCGCTTGGCGCTACAGACTTTAATTGACCATACCCAAACCAGCGTCAACGGCGTAGTGCGCTTAAAGCTCTATAAAGGATCTGTCTCGGTGATTTCACGGGACTCTGCCAATACCTTGTTTGATCAAAACATTGCCACGTTTGATGACGATGGCGGCGCATACAACCAAGCTGATGCAGGTGGATTCATTAAGCTTAATGCCTTACGTATGCGGATTGCTGAAATTGCAAAACGCAAACGCGCCTCCAAGTAGTGCGTTAACCCTTTCCCTAAATACGTATTTAAATTCAGATAAAGAACATCACCATGCAATTCGATCACGTCTCCGTAGGAAAAAAAGCCAACGTTTACTTTGATGGGAAGTGCGTATCGCATACCGTTACGCTGGCTGATGGTACGCGCAAATCGGTGGGTGTCGTATTACCGAGCACCCTTCGGTTTGACTTGAGTACCCGCGAGGTCATGGAAGTAATTGATGGCACGGCCTATGTGAGTATCAACGGTGGATCTGAGCAAATCTTCGCTGCAGGCCAAAGTTGGGAGGTTGCTGCAGGGGGTTACTTTGTGATCCGGGCAGAATCACCCGTGCATTACGTTTGCCACTTCGACTAATTTATTGGCGCGGTAAGCCCTGGATCACGCTACCAGGGCCGATTGCTCGCTGACTAAACCATTGCCGGTTCATTTCTAAGGCATAGCGAACGGGCGCCTTAGAGCAATGATTATTCAAGGTCTCTGCCTGCATCTCTTCAATATTCACGATCTTGCCGTCGTCGGCTAAAAAGGCAATCGCCAAAGGTATCTTGGTGTTGCTCATCCAAAAGCAGTGCGTGGCTTTTTGATCAAAGATAAACAGCATGCCCGAGTCAGTTGGCATGGAAGTGCGATTCATGAGTCCAATCCGCCGTGCTTGCGGCGTACTAGCTAGCTCAGCCTGTATGCGGTAGATGCTCGTCTTTAGCTCAACAATGGGAAGACTGGTATTAAGGCTTTGCGCCAGGCTCAGGCCTGTTGTCAGTGCGAGCAATCCAGCAAAAAAAGTATGGCGAATGAAAATCAGCATGCCTGCATTCTAAATAAGATAGTGAGTAAACAAAAAATCAGGACGAAAAAAAACCCAGGGATAAGCCTGGGCTTTTAATTTGATCAAGGACAGTGATTAAGCGCCTTGAATATTGGTCGCTTGTTTGCCTTTAGGTCCTTGGGTAATGTCAAACGTTACCTTTTGGCCTTCTTTGAGGGTTTTAAAACCGCCCATAGTAATCGCGCTGAAATGCGCGAACAGCTCTTCTTCACCATCATCAGGTTTAATAAACCCGAAACCTTTTGCATCATTAAACCACTTAACAACTCCGGTCGCCATGCGAACTCCATTACATAAACTTGAAACAACCGTGAAAATGGGGGGAATACTTTTTAATCAGTCTCACTCCAAAACACGCCTAATAGAACCTCAACTTGAAGCACTACCCTGATTGTTTGCCCTTTTGGCGGGGGTGTCAAGGAGTTATGGTGGTATTCGTACTAGTAGAAACCCCTTTTTATCTCCAAAATCGTCCCCATATGATCATTATCCCCAGTTTTTGCCGTTTTTTTGCAACATAACGTGGTTTGAGTCAAGGTTTCTGCCTTGTGTTTAGAATGGTTCTTATGAGTCGCGCAATCAAAATTCCAGGCAACACCAACCCACTTATTCCGGGTATTGGCGACACCGCGTTACTCGAAAAGCAGGCAGAGAAGCTTAAAGCCCCTGCCATGTTCAAAGTCATGCTTCTGAACGATGACTACACCCCCATGGAGTTTGTGGTGATGGTGATTCAGGAGTACTTTAATAAGGATCATGAGACGGCCACCCGGATCATGCTCCAGGTTCATTTGGCTGGCAAAGGCGTTTGCGGAATCTTTACCCGTGACGTCGCTGCTACCAAAGTGCACCAGGTTGTTGAGCTATCCCGTGAAGCGGGTCACCCACTACAGTGCACTATGGAGGAAGCATGATTGCCCA
>CAZUMD010000013.1:0-19240 GCA_964621735.1 uncultured Polynucleobacter sp. | reverse complement strand
GGAACGTCGCTGTAGTCGCCGATATCGGGGACGTGAATTTCGATTAATTTACTCATGGTCTGAAATATCGCATTCGGCTTAGGAAATCATGGGGTTTGGTTTTTGGACATTGATCTTGTATTTCTCAATTGCCTCAGCAATTTTTTTACGATCAATTTGTCCAGCGTCGGCTAGCGCTCTAAGGCTCGTTAATACAACCCAGCGGTAATCGACCTCAAAGAAATCGCGTAGGTTTTCCCGGGTATCGGAACGTCCAAAGCCGTCCGTACCAAGAACCTCATAGCGACGACCCAGATGTTGAATTGCTGGACGGATTTGATCGGCAAAGGTACGCACGTAATCGGTTGCCGCAATGATGGGTCCAGCAGTGTCTTTTAAACAGTGCTCCACGTGCGAGAGTTGTGGCGCAGCTGCTGGATTTAGCAAGTTACTCCGGTGTACGGTGTTCCAGTCACGGCCCAATTCAGTAAAGCTAGGGCAGCCCCACAAATCTGAAGCAATGCCCCAGTCGGTATGCAAGACTTCGGCAGCGGCAATCACCTCACGGAAAATAGTGCCGGAGCCAAGTAATTGAACCCGCAATTTACTATTGGCATCACCTACTGAGCGTAATTTGTACATGCCCTTGATGATGTCTTTTTCTGCGCCCGCTGGCATTGCAGGATGGGAATAGTTTTCATTCATCAGAGTAATGTAGTAGTACACATCATCCTGCGCATCGAGCATGCGGCGCATGCCGTCTTGAATCACGACTGCTAATTCAAATGCAAAGGTGGGATCGTAGCTCACGCAATTGGGAACCGATGCACTCCATACATGGCTATGGCCGTCTTCGTGTTGTAAGCCCTCACCATTGAGGGTTGTTCTGCCGGCAGTGCCGCCCAGCAAGAAACCGCGGCTGCGCATATCGCCTGCAGCCCATGCCAAATCGCCAATCCGCTGGAAACCAAACATGGAGTAGAAAATATAGAAGGGCAACATGGGGACGCCGTGGGTGGAATACGCCGTTGCCGCGGCAATCCAATCGCACATACCACCTGCTTCGTTAATACCCTCTTGCAGAATTTGGCCTTGCTTATCTTCGCGGTAGAACATCAGCTGATCTTGGTCTTCTGGTGTGTAGAGTTGGCCCAGTTGATGCCAAATGCCGAGTTGACGGAACATGCCCTCCATACCAAAGGTGCGTGACTCGTCTGGAACAATCGGCACCACGCGCTTACCTAAAGTCTTGTCGCGAATCACGATATTGAGCATGCGTACAAACGCCATGGTGGTTGAAATCTCGCGCCCCTCACTGGTTGCTTCGAGCAAAGCGGTAAATGCATCGAGGCCGGGGACAGGCAAACTCTCTGCCTTCATACGGCGTTGTGGCAAATAACCACCAAGTTCTTGACGGCGTGCGCGCATGTACTCGAGCTCTGGACTGCCATCGGCAAACTTCACAAAGGGAATATCCTCGATCTCCTCATCTTTCACTGGAATCTCAAAACGATCGCGGAAACCACGGACATCATCTAGATTCATTTTTTTGGCTTGGTGGGCGATGTTCATGGCTTCGCCCGAACCACCCATGCCATGACCTTTAACGGTATGCGCCAAAATAACGGTGGGCTGATTTTTATGGTTCACTGCCGAATGAAAAGCGGCATACACCTTATGGGGATCGTGACCGCCGCGATTAAGGTTCCAAATATCCTCATCCGTCCAATCCGCAACTAAAGCCTTCAGCTCCGGCGTATTAAATACAGTCTCGCGTACGTACGCGCCGTTTTTTGCTTTCATGGTCTGATACTGACCGTCGACAATTTCGCCGAGACGCTGCATCAGAATGCCTTTTTTGTCACGCGCGAATAAAGCGTCCCAATGGCCGCCCCACACTACCTTAATAACATTCCAGCCAGCTCCGCGAAACTCTGCCTCGAGCTCCTGAATAATTTTTCCGTTGCCGCGCACTGGACCATCCAAACGCTGCAAGTTACAGTTCACCACAAAAATCAAGTTATCCAAGTGTTCACGTCCGGCCATACCAATAGCGCCGAGTGATTCTGGTTCGTCGGTTTCGCCATCGCCGAGGAAAGCCCACACCTTACGATTACCAGCATTGATAAAACCACGGTCTTCCATGTAACGCATGAAACGGGCTTGGTAAATCGCCATGATCGGACCCAGACCCATCGAGACGGTCGGGAACTGCCAAAAGTCGGGCATGAGCCAGGGATGGGGGTAGCTAGAAATACCATTACCGCCCACTTCCTGACGGAATAAATCGAGTTGGCTTTGCTCTAAACGGCCGAGCATGTAGGCGCGTGAATAAATCCCAGGAGCGGAATGGCCTTGAACAAAAATCAGGTCACCGCCATGCTCGGCACTGGGTGCATGCCAAAAATGGTTGAAGCCAACGTCGTACAAGGTGGCGGCCGATTGAAAGGAAGAAATATGACCGCCCACATTGGTGTCTTTATTGGCACGCAACACCATTGCCATGGCATTCCAGCGGGTGTAGGAACGGATCCGGTGCTCGATGTGTTGATCACCCGGAAGACGGGCTTGCAACTCCACCGGGATGGTATTGATATAGGGCGTCTCAGCATGAAAAGGCTGATTAACACCGTTGACCCTAGCATGGGATATTTGCTGATCAATTAAATACGCAGCCCTCTCTGGGCCCACAGCATGAATCACGCCATCAAGTGCCTGAAGCCACTCTTGGGTTTCTGCTGGATCAATATCCAGGTCGTCCGTTTGCGCCTTACCTAAAAATGATTGCGGAACTGCGGCCATTGCGTATCTCCATTAGATCGATGTGGGGTGGTATTTACTCTACAGGCAATATTCTAAAAAGCACTAAAGTGCTTGACAAGAAATTTTCCACATAATGATAGTATTTCTCATAATATGGAAATATATTGCAGTGCAAGTCGCACCATATGAAATTAACACCAAGTTAATAGGCAGATACACTAAGGGATTGGAACATAGCCCTTTTATATGAAGCTACCCTTTGTCTTCCTAACAAGTATGAATAACATCGCCTGGTTTCGCCGGATCAGGGGATTTCGCTTGGTCTATACACCCTTAGTAGCAATCGTCATTTTTACCGTAATGATGACCATCATTTTGGGCACCCTGCAAATGCAGGAACGCAACCAACAAGAAAATGCCCTATTTAGAGAGCTTTCTTTGGTGAAGCAACGCATTCAATTGCGCTTCGCTAACAATACCGAGGTACTCATGTCGCTGAGCCGCGATTTGGGCAGAATAAATAGCGATGAAAAAACAAAAGCAAACGCCTTAAAAGAAGCAGAATCGTTTTTACTGAACAACCACGAGGTTAGCCAGCTCATTTGGCTAGATCGAGACAATCAGCGGCAATGGATGATGCCCCCGCCTAGTCGAATCAATTCATGGTTTGATCAAGCGCCGTATGCCAAAGACTTAAAAGCACAGCTCAATAAAACCATTGAGTTGACCATCAGCACAAATCGTCCGGCCTTTAGTAATTTCATTCAAATTGATTTGCCCAATGATGAACCAATGGCAAAAGAACGTCGAACCATCTTTTGGCAAACCATACCGATTGGGCCGGATGATGAAATCAGTGGTGTTATGGCGGTGCTTTACTCTGCACAAGGCATTATGGAATACGTTATACCGCCGGAGTTAAAAGGCCTGTACCGCTTTAGCTTAACCACCGATGCCGGCAAAGTGCTAGCTATCTCATCCGATCGCAATATGCCGCCACGGTCTTTGACCAATCAAACCAGTTTGGATCTGGGCATCTTAAGCCCCAATGCAATACTGCGCGTCGACACGTACCCAACGCCCAGCAACCTCACATTTAAGATGTTGCTCGGGGTGGTCGTTGGACTGAGTGCATTCGTCATTCTGAGCTTATGGTCCGTCATTAAGCAAATGCAAGTTCGTCAAGTGGCTGAAGCCAGCTTACGCACGGAGACCAACTTTCGAAATGCCATGGAGAACTCTACGCCGGTTGGAATACGGGCGCACGATATGCAAAAGCGCATTACCTACGTAAACCGTGCTTTTTGTGAAATGACCGATTGGAGCCCCGAAGAACTAATGGGGCTGGAGCCGCCCTTCCCATTTTGGCCAGCGGATCAACAAGAGAACCTGCTAAAAAAAATGGACTTGGCACTGAACGCAAGCTCCCACCATGAACTAAAAGGCGGCATAGAGGGGGTGATACAGCGGCGCGATGGCACGCGCATCGTGACACGAACCTATATCGCCCCGCTCATCAATGAAAAAGGCGAGCAAACCGGCTGGGTTACTTCGCTGGTGGATATCTCAGAACCAAAACGCATTCGTGAAGAATTAGCAGCATCGCAAGATCGCTTCATTACCGTGCTTGAAGGATTGGATGCCGCCGTTTCGGTGATCTCGATCGAAACTGGCGAGCTGCTCTTTGCTAATCGATTTTATCGGGAGCGATTTGGAAATACTTCGCAAGGCCATATCGATTTAGCCAATCATGAAATGGATCCTGCTCTCTTGCATGGCCTTGAAGAGGACAACATCGACCCCCTAGCGGGCTTGCCCAGTTCGGAACTCAATCAAAATCGGCAAACCGAGTCGCAAGAAATTCAACTGATTGGCGACGAGGCAAAATGGTATGAGGTACGCCGCCGCTTTATTCCCTGGGTGGATGGTCATTTAGCCCAGCTTTTAATTGCGACGGACATTACCTTACGCAAAAATACCGAGGACCTAGCGCGCCAACAAGAAGAGCGCATGCAATTTACCAGCCGCTTAACCACCATGGGAGAAATGGCCTCCTCGCTAGCGCATGAACTCAACCAGCCTCTTGCGGCGATTTCAAACTACTGCATGGGTGTGGCCAAGCGCTTATCGGGGCAGGCAGATCAAACCCTATCCAAGGATTTGCTTCCCGCGCTTGAGAAAGCATCCCAACAAGCACACCGCGCAGGAACCATCATTCAGCGCATCCGCGGCTTTGTGAAACGCAGCGAGCCGCAACGCAAGGATTCCGATATCGCCGACATTGTGGCCGACGCAGTCGGCCTCGTCGAGATTGAAGCGCACCGCCATCGCCTCAGCATCACAGCGGAGCTTGCCCCCAACCTGCCTAAAGTCGCCCTTGATCCGGTCTTAATCCAGCAAGTTTTGGTGAACCTGCTCAAAAACTCCCTGGATAGCGTGCGCGAAGATGCGCCACTATCATCCCGCTGGGCAGTGCCGCCGATCAAAATTAGCGCTGATTTGGAGACCAGTACGTTTCCAGCCATGCTACGCATCCAAGTGGTTGATAGCGGGCCAGGAGTAGCAGATGGCGTGATAGAGCGCATGTTTGAGCCCTTTTTCAGCACAAAATCCGATGGAATGGGCATGGGACTCAATATTTGCCGCTCCATCATCGAATCCCACCACGGCCGTCTGTGGGCCAAAAACCAGCATGATCCCGATAGCGGCAAGGCAGTAGGCTGCACCTTTACAATACTATTACCTTTAGAAACGGCAGAAACCGAAGCAACCGCTTTGGCATGATGTGAGTTTAGAAATACCAAGCGGAACTGACTGATGAACCTAATGAATACATCCAACCCCAATCCAACTGAAGTTGTCTACGTTGTTGATGACGATGAGGCAGTACGGGATTCCTTAACCTGGTTGCTGGAGAGCAATGGCTATTTAGTCCGCTGCCACGCCAGTGCTGAGCGTTTTTTGCAATCCCTGCAAAGTACCGATAAATCCACCATTTCGTGTGTGATTTTGGATGTCCGCATGCCTGGCATGTCGGGTCTTGAGTTGCAAGAGCGCCTGATTAGTGAAAACCTGCCCATGCCCATCTCCTTCATTACCGGCCACGGTGATGTATCGATGGCCGTAACCACCATGAAAAAAGGGGCGGTTGATTTTATTGAAAAGCCATTTAAAGAAAATGAGTTGTGTGCGCTAGTAGAAAAGATGCTGACCAAAGCGCGTACCGATTACAGCCAAGCGAGTCAGCGTAAAACCACCCAAGGCTTACTTGGCAAGTTAACTGGGCGTGAACGTCAAGTACTCGAGCGTATTGTTGCTGGGCGCCTGAATAAACAAATTGCGGATGACCTTGGTATCTCGATTAAAACGGTTGAGGCCCATCGCGCCAATATTATGGAAAAGCTCAACGTTAATACCGTTGCCGACCTCCTGCGTTTGGCCTTATCGGATGCGCAGCCGAGTTAATTTCCGGTGTATTTTTAGTTAACGCTCTTTTTTCTTTTTTATGCCAGCCCAATTACTCGACGGCGTTGCCCTCTCTAAAAAAATCCGCACTGAAATTACTGCACGTGCCGCTATTGTTACCGCCAAAGGTACGCGTCCCGGTTTAGCGGTAATTGTGGTCGGAGATAACCCAGCGAGCGCAGTCTATGTGCGTAATAAAGTAAAAGCATGCGAAGAGGTCGGTTTTCATTCGGTGCTTGAGCGCTACGAAGCGGAGATGAATGAAGAAGCGCTCTTGGCTCGCATTGCTACCTTGAATGCCGACCCAGCCATTCATGGCATTTTGGTACAACTCCCCTTACCTGCCCACATTGCATCGGAGCGTGTGCTCGAGGCCATTGCCCCAAAGAAAGATGTGGATGGCTTTCATGTTGCGAATGCCGGCGCCCTGATGGTCGGCGCACCCGAATTCAAGCCCTGCACCCCCTACGGCTGTATGAAGTTACTGGAAAGCATTGAGTACCCCTTGCGCGGTGCGCGTGCAGTAATCGTTGGCGCATCGAATATTGTGGGTAAGCCGATGGCTATGCTGTTATTGCAAGCGGGCGCGACCGTAACCATTTGTAACAGCAAAACACGGGACCTTGCGCATCACACCAAAGATGCCGATATCTTGGTGGTTGCTACTGGCAAGCCCAAAATGATTACCGGCGATATGGTCAAGTCTGGCTCGGTTGTGATTGATGTGGGTATCAATCGCCTACCAGATGGCAAGCTATGCGGCGATGTGGATTTTGATACCGCCAAATACATTGCCGACTGGATCACCCCAGTGCCCGGTGGCGTTGGCCCTATGACCATCACCATGCTGCTAATGAACACCTTAGAGGCAGCCGAAAAGGCCTCCAAACACTAGTCTCTTTGCCGAATTACACGCGAGCAAGCGCATTACATTAAGCTAGAGGGATGAATACACATCCCAATACAAATTCAACGCATTCCGATAATCCCCTGCTTCAGTTTGGCAGAGGAATCGTAGCCTATTCGCTAATCCAGCCGAGCCATATTGCGCCGGCTATAGATGTCCTCCTAGTTGAGGCCGAATCGGCAGTCGCCATCGCAACTAGCCAAACAACACCGCCCACATGGAATGATTTGGTAGAGCCCTTGGAAGATGCGACCGAGCGCCTGAGTCGTGCATGGGGCGCAGTCTCCCATTTAAACAGCGTAGCGGACACACCGGAATTACGCGCTGCCTATGGCGCCATGTTGCCGAAGGTAACGGCCTTTATGTCCAGCCTTGGTCAGAATCTGGCTTTGTATGAGCGCTTTAAAGTGCTGCGCCAAAGTCCGAGCTTTGCCATGCTGTCACTAGATCAGCAAAAAGTGATTGAAAATTCCCTACGCGACTTTCGCTTGGGCGGCGCCGAATTACCCGAGGAGCAAAAACCCCGCTTTGCGCAAATACAGGATTTGCAGGCTGAACTGGGCAAGGCTTTCTCCGATCATGTGCTGGATGCAACCAATGGGTTTTCTCATGTCATCACGGATCCAGCTGAGTTAATCGGGCTGCCCGAAGATGCGATTGCCGCAGCCGCCGATACCGCGAAAGAGCAAGGCAAATCCGGCTGGGCCTTTACCTTACACTTCCCATCGTATTACCCGGTGCAGCAGTATTCCGAAAATCGGGCATTACGGCAGCGCATGTATGAAGCCTACGTTACTCGCGCATCGGAACTCGGGCCAACATACGGCGAAGGTAAAGCGGATTGGGACAACACCCAAAATATGCTGGATCAATTGCGTCTGCGCAATGAAGAGGCATTGATGCTCGGCTATAGCAATTACGCCGAACTGAGCATTGCGCCCAAAATGGCGCGGACCGTTGACGAAGTCGATCGCTTTCTGGTGGATATTGCGCGGCGCGCAAAACCCTTTGCTAAATTGGATTGGGAAACGCTGCAGCAGTTTGCCCGTACTGAGTTTAATTTAGGTACTACAAAAGAAGATCCAATTCAGCCATGGGATATTGCGTTTCTATCCGAGAAACTCAAACAAGCGCGCTATTCCTTTTCAGAAAATGAGCTCAAGCAATACTTTCCACTGCCCAAAGTACTCGATGGCCTCTTTGGTTTAATTCAGAATCTATTCTCGGTTCACATCAAGCCGGCTGACTTGCCCATTTGGCACGACACGGTTCAGTCTTTCTCGGTCAGCAATCCCGATGGCGAAGTGGTCGCCTATTTTTACCTCGATCCGTACGCTCGGCCAGGTAAACGCGGTGGCGCATGGATGGATGATGCCCGCGGTAGGCGCTTATTGCCTAATGGTGAAGTACAGGTACCGGTTGCCTACCTGGTCTGTAATTTTGCAGCGCCGGTGAAGGTCGATGGCAAGCTAAAGCAGCCCACCATTACCCACGATGATGTGATCACCCTCTTCCATGAAAGCGGTCATGGTCTGCATCACCTCTTAACCCAAGTGGGTGCCCTAGGCGTATCTGGCATCAATGGCGTGGAATGGGATGCCGTAGAGTTGCCAAGCCAGTTTATGGAGAATTTCTGCTGGGAATGGGAAGTACTCGAAAAAATGACGGCACACGTAGATACCGGCAAGCCACTGCCGCGCGAGCTCTTTGAGAAGATGCTAGCTGCCAAGAATTTCCAAAATGGCCTAGCGACGCTGCGTCAAGTGGTCTTCTCCTTAACCGATTGGCGTTTGCATTCTTCATTTGATTCGGTTCATGCCGAGGGTCAGGCGGTTTTAGGTACTGCCAAAGAGATTGGCGATCAGTTTAATGTCATCCCACAATCCACCTTATCGCGCTGGCCCAATACCTTCAGTCATATTTTTGCGGGTGGCTACGCTGCCGGCTATTACAGCTATAAATGGGCTGAAGTACTCT
The DNA here is from genome assembly GCA_964621735.1 of uncultured Polynucleobacter sp. GTDB lineage: Bacteria > Pseudomonadota > Gammaproteobacteria > Burkholderiales > Burkholderiaceae > Polynucleobacter. The sequence goes on along the minus strand of CAZUMD010000013.1, from coordinate 10,149 downwards.
CTGCCGATGTGTATGCCGCATTTGAAGAGGCGGCTAAATTAAGTGGCAGCGTGATCGATAAGGCAATGGGCTTGCGTTACCGTACTGAAATCCTGGAGGTTGGTGGTAGTCGCTCTGCAGCAGAGTCCTTTAAAGCCTTCCGCGGACGCGACCCTTCAATTGAAGCGCTGTTGCGCCATGGCGGCTTACTTGAGGAAGTAGTAAGTAACTAGAGTGGGTTTGTAGGTTTACAGCGTTGCTAGAGACGTAAGTCGGCAATCACGGGGGCGTGATCAGAGGGTTGCTCCCAGGTGCGCGGCTCTTTATCGATCCGACTGGCAACGCAGCGCTCCTTAAGCGCCTCACTTAGGAGCACATGATCGATACGCATGCCCGCATTGCGCCGAAAGCCCATCATGCGGTAGTCCCACCAGCTAAATGCTTTCGGTGCTTGATCAAAAAGGCGAAACGAATCATGCAGTCCTAAGTTGATTAATTGCGCAAACGCACTGCGCTCTTCTGGTGATACCAGATTTTGCCCTACCCACTTTGCCGGCTCATGCACATCGCGATCTTCGGGGGCAATATTAAAATCACCCAATAAAGCCAAGCGCGGATGGCAACTAAGTTCTTTCTCTAGCCAGGTTTGCAATGCCTTTAGCCACGCCAACTTGTATTGAAACTTCTCGCTATCCGGAGACTGGCCATTGGGGAAATAAGCAGAGATCAAACGCATGGGTTGTTTACCCTTGAAACAGACTGTCGCAGCCAGAATGCGTTGCTGCTCATCGTCAAAACCCGGAATATTTCGTACGGTTTTTAAAAAGGCAGTCTCGCTATCCGCAGCAATCGATGCTAAGGCAGCGCGGCGCAACAGAATGGCTACGCCGTTATAGGTCTTTTGTCCTGCAGCAAGACTAATATAGCCAGCCGCCTCAAACTCCGCATGCGGATACTTATCATCCGTTAGCTTGAGCTCTTGTAGGCAAAGTGCATCGATTGGCGTCTGTGCTTTTTCTTGGGACTCTAGCCAGCGCAATACCTGTGGCAGTCTTACCTTAATCGAATTCACGTTCCAAGCAGCAATTCGCGTTACATCAGTCATCGATACCCAATTCATGTAATTTGCGAGTAATGGTATTGCGGCCAATTCCTAAACGCTGGGCCGCTTCAACGCGCCGCCCACGAGTTACCTCCAATGCCGCTTGCAATACCGCCTTTTCAAAACGTGAGGTCAATGCATCAAATACATCTTTTTGACCATCCTGCAGCATTTTAACGGCGAGTCGTCCAAGTCCACTTTCCCAGTCGCCAGGCGCATTGCGTTGCGTTGTGATGACAGTACCGCCTTGCTCCTCGGCTTGTACGGATTCGGTGATACCACTATGCGCATCCAAATCAGCAGGCAAGTCGCTGACCCCAATTTCAGCGGCAGGGGCCATGACGGTTAGCCAATGGCACAGGTTTTCCAATTGGCGCACATTACCCGGAAATGGTTTTTCTGAAATAACTTTGATGGCCTCATCGGATAAACGCTTTGGTTCGACCGCTAAAGCCTTAGCGCAGTGCTGCATAAAATGGCGCGCTAATACAGGAATATCCTCTGCGCGTTCGCGCAATGCCGGCAAGCGCAATCGAATCACGTTTAATCGGTGCAATAAATCTTCCCGGAATAAGCCAGTCGCTACGCGCGACTCTAAATTTTGATAGGTTGCGGCAATAATACGTACGTTGGCTCGAATCGGGTCATGGCCACCGACGCGATAAAAATGGCCATCGGTTAATACGCGCAGCAGGCGGGTTTGCAAATCAAATGGCATGTCGCCGATCTCGTCTAAAAACAATGTGCCGCCATCGGCTTGCTCAAAACGCCCCCGACGCATCGTTTGAGCTCCTGGGAATGCACCACGCTCATGGCCAAAAAGTTCAGCCTCCAGCAGGTCTTTTGGAATGGCTGTGATGTTAAAAGCAACAAAGGGGCTCTTGGCCCGAGGGCTGTGTTTATGCAGCGCTCTAGCAACGAGTTCCTTTCCGGTGCCTGACTCGCCCGTAATCAGAACCGTTGCATGGGACTGCGCTAAACGGCCAATTGAGCGAAACACTTCCTGCATCGCAGGCGCTTGGCCAATAATCTCCGGGGTCTCTTGCTGCCAATAGCGCGGCTCTTTTGTCGCAGGCTGAGCTCGCTCACTCTCGCCGATTGCCCTGCGTATTAACTCAACTGCCTTTTCTAAATCAAATGGCTTTGTGAGGTACTCAAACGCCCCGCCCTGAAACGACGACACCGCCGAGTCCAAATCAGAATAGGCAGTCATTACAATCACGGGCAAATTCGGATGGCTAGCCTTAACGTGTTGCAGCAGATCGAGGCCATTGCCCCTTGGCATCCGTATGTCGGAAATCAAAATCTGCGGCGATTCGTTTTCAAGCGCGTTGAGAACATCGTTTGGATTGGTAAAACTACGGTGAGACAAGCCCTCCCGAGTCAATGCCTTCTCCAGAACCCAACGGATCGATTGATCGTCGTCCACAATCCACACTGATTTGCTCATGCTGATAACTCCTGCTTGCGATACGGTATCTGAATATGAAAATCCGTCTTACCCGGCTGACTTTCACAGGCAATAAATCCCTGATGTTGCTGTACAAATGTTTGCGCTAATGTAAGGCCTAAGCCGCTACCGCCCTCACGGCCACTCACTAATGGAAAGAAGATGCGATCGCGGATTTCTTCTGGAATCCCGGGGCCGTTGTCAATCACATGCAAATCTAAGGCAAGTTTGTAGCGCTGCTTTGCAATGGTTACCGAACGGGCGACGCGGGTACGAAACTCAATCACTGCAGTTCCGCGGCGCATCTCCTCGGATAAGGCCTGAGCTGCGTTGTGGGCGATATTGAGTACTGCCTGAATCAGTTGTTCTTTGTCGCCAATAATATCCGGCAAGCTCGTGTCATAGTTGCGAATAATGCGCAATCCATTGGGGAACTCAGCGAGCACCAAACTGCGGACACGCTCGAGAGCCTCATGCAAATTAATGAGCTCGGTTGTATGGGCACGGCGGTGCGGCGCCAACAAACGATCGACCAAAGTCTGCAGGCGGTCGGATTCTTTAATGATGACTTGGGTATATTCCCGCAGGCCTTTTTCTGGGAGCTCGAATTCCAAAAGCTGAGCGGCGCCACGAATACCACCCAAGGGATTTTTGATTTCATGCGCTAGATTGCGCATTAACTGCTTATTGGCTTCCACCTGCTGCGTCACGCGCTCATCACGCTCACTGCGTAACTGCTGATCAAGCGGAAACCATTCCATCAGCATGAGGTCCGGTTCCTCCAATAAAGCAATCACTACATGCGCTGGAACAGCGTCATAGTCGATAGTATTTGGAAATACATGCAGGATCATTTCTTGACGCTGTGCTGCCGTAACGTTGTTCGCAACCTCGTCAATCATTCCATTGAGGGCTGGATTATCGGCAAACAGTTCGTCCAGCAAATGACCTACGATGGCCTTCCGGGAGAGTTCGAGCGCAGACTCAGCAGCAGGGTTGGCGTAAAACAAATGCTTCGTCTTGCCATCAAAAATAATGATGGCATTGGGTAACTGATCAAGCAAGTTCGGAACAAAAGGGGCAGCCGAAGCTGCCCCTTTGAACGAATTGCGCAATACTCCTGCGCTCAAGGATTACTCCTGCAATTAAAGTGAGTAGTACATGTCAAATTCGATGGGGTGGGTCGTCATACGGAAACGAGTAACCTCTTCCATCTTCAAATCAATGTACGCATCTAACATCGAATTGGTAAACACACCACCACGGGTTAAGAATTCACGATCCTTATCCAAGCAATCCAAAGCCTGATCTAAGCTATGGCATACGGTTGGGATCTTTGCATCTTCCTCTGGTGGCAAGTCATACAAATTCTTGTCGGCAGCTTCGCCTGGATGAATCTTGTTCTGCACGCCGTCCAAGCCAGCCATCAAGAGCGCTGAGAAGCACAGGTATGGGTTAGCCAGTGGATCTGGGAAGCGGGTTTCAATGCGGCGACCTTTTGGACTCGATACATGCGGAATGCGAATCGAAGCAGAACGGTTACGCGCAGAGTAAGCGAGCTTCACTGGGGCCTCAAAGCCGGGAACCAAACGTTTGTAGGAATTGGTACCTGGATTGGTGATGGCATTGAGTGCACGAGCATGCTTAATGATGCCGCCGATGTAGTACAAGGCGAATTCAGAAAGACCGGCATAACCGTTGCCAGCAAACAAGTTCTCACCGTTCTTCCAGACGGACTGGTGTACGTGCATTCCCGAACCGTTGTCACCAACGACTGGTTTAGGCATAAACGTAGCAGTCTTGCCATAGGCATGCGCTACGTTTTGCACTACATACTTTAGCCAAATGGTCCAATCGGCACGCTGAGTGAGTGTGCTGAACTTGGTACCCAATTCGTTTTGACCTTGGCCAGCAACTTCATGGTGATGCACTTCGACTGGAATGCCCATGGACTCCAGAATCAGACACATTTCAGAACGCATGTCCTGGAAGGTATCTACTGGGGCTACTGGAAAGTAACCGCCTTTTTTACCAGGACGATGGCCGGTATTACCGCCTTCAATCTCAGCAGCCGATGACCAAGGAGCCTCTTCGGAATCAATCTTGACGAAGCAACCCTTCATGTTGTCGCCCCAACGGACGCCATCAAAAATAAAGAACTCAGGCTCTGGGCCAAAGTAAGCAGTATCACCTAGTCCAGTACCCTTCAAATAGGCTTCAGCACGCTTGGCGATCGAACGCGGATCGCGATCGTAGCCTTTGCCGTCGGATGGCTCGATGACATCGCAGGTAATCACTAAAGTTGGCTCTTCATAGAAGGGGTCGATGTAGGCCGCAGTTGGATCTGGCATCAACAACATATCGGAGGCTTCAATGCCCTTCCAGCCGGCAATCGAAGAGCCGTCAAAGGCATGGCCGCTTTCAAACTTATCTTCATCGAAATGCGAGATGGGCACAGACGTGTGCTGCTCTTTGCCTTTGGTATCGACAAAGCGAAAGTCAACAAAGGTGCACTCTTTCTCTTTAACCAACTTCATTACGTCAGCGACGGTTTTTGTCATGCAAATCTCCTCAATAAATGAACCAAATTCTGTAATCGTTGGCATGCCCTGATGGTGCACACAACTTCTATTCCATGTGTGCAATGTATCGAAAGCGAACCGCTTGAATCGCTATTATTGCACTAGTAAAGTGCCTAAAAAGGGGTGTTACTCGGGTTTTTGCACTAATTTAGTGCTTAATTAGGTCATGAATTTGGTAATTGAGGGATTCTGTCCCTTGGCGAAGGGCCTCCCAAGCCAGCTGCACCGTATCGGCGCAGCCTTTAACGCCTAATTCAATATGGCGCCGGGCGTAAATACCCCCACGCACTGGATCCCCGACCGATGGCAAGCTAAAGACTTTGACGCCCTCAAAACGCCGTTCAATCTCTTCCATCAGTGGAGTTAAGCGAGATTCAATGCCCTCGGGGACGATAAAACTTTTTTCCAGCCAGTTATCTTGATGAAACAGGTGCGCATAGTGGTGATCGAGGCACCACGCCATCATGGGGGCCGCCATCACCGGAAAGCCGGGGAAAAAATGGTGCTCCTGAATCCGAAATCCTGGAATTTGGTTGTATGGATTGGGGATGATTTCACAGCCTGCCGGAAACTCGCCCATCTTAAAGCGATGCTGATTCTCAGCAAGAGACAAGTCGGCCTTAGCGGCGTCACCCTCTGCCATTGCAATGATGCGATTTGAAATCAGCACCTTCGCTTCCGGATGCAACTCGGTCTCTAAACCCAGTGCCTTAGCAGCACTTGCACGCGTATGGTCATCAGGGGTAGCGCCAATACCGCCAGTACTAAAGACAACATCACCGCTAGCAAAGGTTTCTTTCAGGCATTGCACAATTTGCTCTGGATCATCGCTCACATAGCGGGCCCACGATAAAGTCAAGCCGCGCTCATGGAGTAACTCAATCATTTTGCTGAGGTGTTTATCCGCGCGACGGCCCGATAGAATCTCATCGCCAATCACAATCAAACCGAAGCGTCGTGCTGGCTGCTTATCCATGGCTGCCATTTACGATGCCTCCATGTCAATCACGGCGTGCTCCACCTTCGGTGTTTTAGCCTCTTCCGTTGCACGCAATTCTTTGAGTGCGCCCAATAAGAAATGGGCAAACCACAGCGCGGCAAAAACAAAAATAATCGAGTAGACCCAAAGCGCCACAAAGCTCACAAAGGGAAACAAAACCAAAGCGAGTGCAGAAGTGGCCCAAAAGAAAGTGGGCACTGCACCGAGCATACCGGCTACAACACCCATGCCCAATAACTCCCAGCGATAGCGCTCGAGCAAGATATCCCGCTCGTCAGTCGTTGCATGCTTAAGCAATACGTCATACGACATTAAGCGCATGGTTAGCCATCCCCACAAGAGTGGCGGCAGTATGGCCACTAGCGGTGGAACCCACCATACCGGCAGAGTCAACATAATCAAAGCCAAGCAAATGAATGCAGACCAAATAGTGTAGAAAAAACTACCGATCATGCCGCCCTTGCCCAGCGCCTCAATTCCGCTGTAATTGCCTTGACGCATCACGCTATTGACGATCGCCGGTACGGTGGAAAACGCGATATAGACCAGCAAACTGGTTGCGATTAAGGGAATTAACAGCATGACCAAAAATAAAGGGGCGACCCAGGCACGCGCTTCATCAAGCCCTACCCAAGTCAATACCGTTTGGATCCAGCTCGTAAAAATCGAAGTGGTTAAAAACACCCGCAGCATATCCAGTGCAGGCGACCAAATCAACCAAATCACGATTCCCCAAAGAATCGACACAATCAAAAATGGTCGAAAACTAAGCCAGAGCATGCGGGGATGCATTGTGCCCACCACGGCTAAACCAAGGGAACGAAATACGTTTTGAACTCCTTGCATTGACTTACTTTCCCTTGAGGTGGAATAAATGAAGGTAGGCATGGCGCAATCCTTGCCACTGCTGTGTCCAAATCGAATTGGGTACGCTCAGGCCACGCACTCCCGTAGGATAAACCGCGTTCGGGAATACCGCTGTTTTAAAGAGCATGTCCCACCACGGAAATAAAACGCCAAAGTTACAGCCACCCAATACGCCAGGCTTACCGATGGCCTCATGCCCGTAGCCAACGGCATGGTGCATCCGGTGGAACATCGGTGAAATCAAAAAATAACGCCCAAGACCTAAGTGAATTTTTAGATTCGCGTGCTGCCAACTTTCGATCAACTGACCAACCACAACCAAAAAGATAAACTGGCCTGGAGAGACGCCAAACAGTAAGGCAAAGAATGCAAAGACGAGGGCATGCATGATGTCATCAACAACATGGTTGCGATCATCGGACCAGGCATTCATGGCCACTTGGCTGTGATGCAAGGTGTGCAATTGCCACCACCACTGAAATCGATGGGAGGCGCGGTGATAAACGTATTCGACAAAGTCCAGCATCACCAGGTAAATGCAAAAACTCACTAACGGAATGGTAGTGATACCCGGCCACCAATCTTCCACATTGAGTCGTTCAAAGCGCCAGTCATGCAAAACCGATTGCATCTGGAAAAACAGTCCAGAGAATGCAAAGAAAATGAACACTTGAAAAAAACCGAGCCGATGAAAGAGCGTATAGGCCACATCGGGCCACTTGGCTTTTGCATGCGCACCCTGATTCTCCGCTGGATTGACTCGCTCCCAGGTCCGCAACACCAGCACAATAATGGCAATCTGCAGGACGCCCAGCATGAACCACTCAACACCATCGTAGGCGTCTTCAGCTAGCCCAATCCAATTGAGCTCAAATAAAAGTGGCTCCACGACGTGCCGATAGAGGCTCTCCTGCACTTCGCCATACCAGCGATTAATAGCTAAATCATCATCTACCAAACTCATACTCGCCTTGCCTTCACTGGACTTAAAGGAAGGACATCAAAGCAGTAGCCTTTGCGTTTCCAGCCTTCAATTAGGGGCTCTAAAACCGTTGGGGCCCAGGCATCTTTACGCGACCAAATACCCAAATGGGCCATCGTAATGTCACCCGGCTTAACCGATCGCAAGGATTTTTCTAAAAGGGCTTGATTGGGGAACTTCTCCGAGCTCAACTCATCCCCTAAAAATCCGGCAGGTGCCCAGCCAATGTGGCGATAGCCACATTGCTCGGCCATGGCAATCAACCGAGGCGAGGTCTTACCACCAGCAGCACGCCAAATCGGATCCAAGGGTTGATTGGTCAGCTCCTGAAAGCGCGTATTCACCCGATTAATCTCCGCACAGACTTCAGCGCCATTCATGGATATGACTTGATTGGCGTTAGCACCGAACTGCGGCTTCATTTGGACCCGCACATCGCTCGATGAATTTGCTGGCGTGTCTTTCACAAAGTAAACGTGATCATAGGTATGGCTACCAAATCGATGCCCCTCTTTGACTCGCTCTTGCCAAAACGATTTCCAGCCATCATCTAAGGAATAATCACCACGAAGGGTTTTTTCATTCGCTAAGAAGAAGGTGGCTTTCACTTGCTGGCGATTCAAAATCGCAGCAACCGTTTCCGCTACCGCCATATTGCCAGTATCAAACGTAAGGTAGATGGGCTTTTTACAGGTCTTTGCCTGGGCGATACTCGTACCCAGCAAAGCAGTGAGTGCGAGCGACAAACAAAGAAAGGGCGTGATTGAAAAGCGCATCCGCTACCCTACTCCCAAGGTGCGCGTGGGTGAAAGAAAATGCCGTGCGGTGATTTACCCACAGGAATCACACTTACTAATTTCATGGTTGGCACATCAATCACGCCGGCTTTGCGTGCAAACCGAAAAGTGACCCACAATTGCTTACCATCCGGTGTTAACTCCATATCGTCGGGTCCCGCTGGCAGGCCAGTGATATCGCCCACCTTTTCCAGGGTCTGCATATTAATTAGGGAAATGCTGGATGCAATACGATTGGTTACAAACACATGCTTGCGATCGCCTTGGGGCCTAAAGTTATGCGCGCCTTTGCCGGTAAAAATCTTTTTGACTTCGCGGCGATTACGCCAGTCGATCACTTGCACATAATCACCGCCAGTAATACCCACCAAAAGGTATTGATCTCCTGGCGTCATCCATAGCCCCGCTGGTGCTGGTCCGGTTGGTATCTTCCATAATAAAGTCTGATTTACTAAATCAATCACCGCAAGGTCGTTTGAATCCTGCATCGTCACAAACGCAAGCTTACTGTCCGCAGTAAATGCGATATGGCTTGGCGTTTTGCCGACGGCAATGGTTTTGACTAACTTTAAATCTGCTCCATTCGCCGAATAAATGTCAACGCGGTCCAAGCGATTTGCAGCAGTAATAAACCAGCGGTTATCGGGGGAGTAACCAATGTGATATGGGTCGATGATTTTGGGAATGCGCCCAGTGACCTCGCCCGTCAATGGGTTCATCAAGGCAATATCATTCCCGACTGCGTTGGCAACAAGCAAAGTTTTCTCGTCTGGCGTCAACATGACGTGATGCGGCTCTTTGCCGATGGGCATGGTTTTGGTAACCGTGCGCGTTTTCATATCCACCAGACTCACACTGGCATCCCCCGAATTCAATACAACCGCGAGCGTGGGCTCGGCTGGCTTGGCGGCCTGCGCTGCTCCGAACACCATAAAAGCCGCTAAAAAAATAATGGCCGGCCTCAAAGCAAGTTGAAAGAATGCGGGTGTATGCACGTCTGTGGCCTATTTACAAATGAAAGTTGATCTATAACCCTATTGTAAGCAGTTTGTGGCTTAACGCAGGCTGGCTAAGACCTTTTCGAGGCGCTTTAAAGACATTGGGGTTGGGGTTTTAAGTTCCTGCGCAAACAAGGCCACACGGAGTTCTTCGAGCTGCCAACGGAAATCCCGTAAGCCCGGATCGTCCTGCATTGCATAGGATGAGCCCTTATTGCCGTGGAGGCGCTTTTGCCATGGCCGAGCGAGCGACTCCCAGTCGCGCTGGCACTGCGCATCCCGTGCTGGGTTGGTGCGCATCTTTTCAATCCGCAGCACAATGGCCTTGAGGTACCTTGGTAAATGCACCAGCTGCGCATAGGGAATTTCCACCAGCATTTTCGGGAAAATCA